>DATFLO010000198.1:0-15795 GCA_035267605.1 Gammaproteobacteria bacterium | reverse complement strand
GCAGGGCGTTGAAAAACGTCGCGAGGAGGCCATATGCAAGGCGCACACCGCGCAGCGACTGAGGCATATCAAGTGGATAGGTGAAGGAGCGAGCAGTGCGCAACGCCGCAGATGGCCTCCGCAGCAGTTTTTCAACGGCCTCCTAGGCCGGGCGCTGGCGCAGCTGCTCGGCCAGCGCCTCCAGGCGCCCGGCAAAGCGCTCGGTCTCGTCGGCGGTAGTCGCCGCGCCCAGGCTCACCCGGATGGCGCTGGCGGCCTGCGCCCGGTCGTAGCCCATGGCCAGCAGCGGCGCCGACGGCTGCAGGCCGCCGCTGGCGCAGGCGGAGCCGCTGGAAACGGCGATGCCCTCGAGGTCCAGGCGCATCAGCAGGGTCTCGGCGGCCACCCCGGGCAGCAGCAGGCAGCTGGTGTTGGGCAGCCGCTCGGCGCCGGCGCTGACCGCCTCGGCCCCGGCGGGGCCGCCGCTCAGGCGCGCCTCCAGGCGGTTCCTGAGGGCTCGGGTATGGGCCGCATGGGCCTCCCGGTCCCGGCGGGCCAGCTCCGCCGCCCGCCCGAAGCCGGCGATGCCGGCCACGTTCTCGGTGCCGGCGCGGCGGTCGCGCTCGTGACCGCCGCCGTGCAGCAGCGGATCAAGGGCGAGGACCTCGTCGTCGCGCACCAGCGCCCCCACACCCTGGGGACCGCCCAGCTTGTGGGCCGACAGGCTCAGCGCCGCCACCCCCGCACCCCAATCCACCGGCACCTTGCCGGCCGCCTGCACCGCGTCGCTGTGCAGCGGCACGCCGTGCTCGGCGCACACCGCGGCGAGCTCGGCGATGGGCTGGAGGGTGCCGGTCTCGTTGTTGGCCCACATGACCGACACCAGGGAGACCGGTGCGTGCTGGCGCAGGGCGCGCTCCAGGGCGGCCGGCGCCACCAGGCCGTCGCCGTCCACCGGGATCTCGGCGGTGTCGAAGCCCAGCTCGCGGAGGTAGCGGGCGGGGACACGCACCGAGGAGTGCTCGCCGGCCCCCACCAGGATGGTGGCGTCGGGCTCGGCCAGGGCACGCCCCTTGAGAACGGTGTTGTTGGCCTCGGTGGCGCCGCTGGTGAAGGTCACCTGGCGGGGCGCGCAGCCCACCAGGGCCGCCACCTGCTCGCGGGCATCCTCGACCACGGCGCGCGCGCGCCGGCCCCAGGCATGCACCGACTGGGGATTGCCCCAGCGCTCCCGGGCCGCCGCATCCATGACCTCCCGCACCTCCGGATGGGGCGGCACGGTGGCGTTGTAGTCGAGGTAGAGATCCATGCCGCTACCGGCCCGGGCTCAGGTGGCCCGCGCCTGGGCCTTGATGTGGGTGCCCGCGGCCTCGGGCTGCTCCGGGCCGCGCCCGGAGTTCTCGGCCACCAGCTGATCCAGGGTCACCGCCGCCAGGAAATCGTAGATATGATCGCCGAGCCGCATCCACAGCCAGTGGGTCAGGCAGTGCTCGGTGCCCTTGCACATCTTGCCCTCGTTGCCGCCGCACTGGGTGGCGGAAATGGGCTCGTCCACGGCCAGGATAATATCCGAAACGGCGGTCTCGTTCATGGGCCGGGCCAGCATGTAGCCGCCGCCCGGACCGCGCACGCTCTCCACCAGGCCGGTGCGGCGCAGCCGGCCGAACAGCTGCTCCAGATAGGACAGCGAGATCATCTGGCGCTCGGCGATGTCCGCCAGGGCCACCGGTCCCTCCTGGCCGTGCAGGGCCAGGTCCACCATGGCGGTCACCGCGTAACGCCCTTTGGTCGTCAATCGCACTTCAGGCTCCTCGCAGGCTCGCGGCCTTGCTTTCCGGTCCCGCCCTCAGTTCCCTGAGCGGGACGCGTCCCTTGTCGAGGCGACGGCGTCCGCCTCGCCCCCTTGCCCGGCCTCTTCGCCGGCCTCCTCGCCGATGGGGCAGCTCCACTCGGTGGCCGGCCCCTCCGGCGCCTCGCCGGCCTCCGGGGCGGCGTGCTCCATCTGCTCCAGCCGCCGCTCCACCGAATGGATGTGCTCCGACAGGCATTCCACCGCCTTGGCCACCGGATCGGGCATGCGCTCCTTCTGGCCGTAGGCGTCGAAGCCCTCGCCGGTGCGCTGGCCGTCCTTGGCCACCACCCGCCCGGGGATGCCCACCACCACGGCATTCTCCGGCACGTCCCGGATGACCACGGCGTTGGAGCCGATGCGGCTGCCGCTGCCCACCTCGATGGGGCCGAGGATCTTGGCCCCGGCCCCCACCACCACGTCGCTGCCCAGGCTGGGATGGCGCCGGCCGCGCTCCCAGGTGGTGCCGCCGAGGGTCACCCCGTGATACAGGGTGACGTCGTCGCCCACCCGCGCGGTCTCGCCGATGACCACCCCCATGCCGTGGTCGATGAAGAAGCGGCGGCCGATCTCCGCCCCGGGATGGATCTCCACGCCCGTCAGCCACCGCGTGAGGTGGGACACGGCCCGCGCCGGCCAGTACCAGCGCCGCCGCCACATCCGGTGGGCCAGGCGGTAGGCCAGCACCGCGTGCACCCCGGGATAGGTGGTCAGGATCTCCCAGCGCGTGCGGGCGGCGGGATCCCGCTCGAAGACGATGTCGATGTTGTCCCGGATCAGCCCGGAAGAGTCTCGCGTCATGGCACCACCGCCGGGGCGTGGGGAATACCTGCTTCGCTAATGGGGTTTTTTACTAAGACCGAGCTGGGCTGTCAAGATTCCCCGTTGCCGCTGCCCTTGCCGGGCCGCCGCCGGGGGCCGTGAATGCGCTTCTCCACCGCGCTCAAAAAGCCGCGCAGGAACAGCACCTCCTCCTCGCTGGGGCGGGCACGCAGGATCAGGCGCCGCAGGCGGCGGAAGGTGCGCTCCGGGCTCTGCGGGTTGAGGAAGCCCACGTCGCGGATGACCCGCTCCCAGTGTCCGAACAGGTCATCGAGCATGCGGCCGCCGGCGGCCAGATCCGCCTGCGCCTCGCCGCTGCCCTCCGTCGCGCCGGCGGCGCGGCGCAGCTCGTAGGCCAGGATCTGCACCGCCTGGGCCAGGTTGAGGCTGGCATACGCGCCGGCGGTGGGGATGCGCACCAGCCGGTTGCAGCGGTCGAGCTCGGCGTTGCTCAGGCCGTGGCTCTCGCGGCCGAACACCAGCGCCCCCAGCCGCCCGGCCGCGGCCTGCGCCACCAGCTCGACCGCCGCCGCGTCCGGGGCCTGGACCGGGACGCTGAGCTCGCGGTCGCGCGCAGTGGTTGCGGCCACCCAGTCGGCGTCGGCCAGGGCGGAGGCCAGATCCGGGAACACCTCCGCCGCGGCCAGGACATCGGTGGCCCCCGAGGCCCGGGCGCTGGCCTCGGCATGGGGAAAGGATTGCGGCGCCACCAGGCGCAGGCGGCTCAGGCCCATGTTCTTCATGGCCCGCGCCGCGGCGCCGATGTTGCCGGGGTGGCTGGGCTCCACCAGCACCACCGCCAGCCGCTCCAGGGCCCCTTCACCGGCGCTCACGGCCCGGCCCTCCCGGCCCGGCGGCCCCGTTGCATTGCACCCCCCGCGCGGGTAGGGTTAGCCGCCCGTCGCACCGCTGCACCTCCCCTGTTCGGTCGTTTTCGGATTCGTCGAGGAACCGCCATGCATCCCATGCTAAACACCGCCATTCGCGCCGCCCGCTCCGCCGGGGACATGATCGTGCGCGCCCTCGACCGCCGCGACGAGCTCACCGTCAGCACCAAGGGCCACCACGACTTCGTCACCGGAGTGGACCAGGCGGCCGAATCCCTCATCGTCGAAGCCCTGCACAAGGCCTATCCGGACCACGCCATCCTCGGCGAGGAGGGCGGCAACCACCACCAGGGCGGCTCGTCCTGCCGCTGGATCATCGACCCCCTCGACGGCACCACCAACTTCCTGCAGGGCCTGCCGCACTTCGCCGTGTCCATCGCCCTCGAGGTGGACGGCAAGCTCGATCAGGCGGTGATCTACGATCCGGTCAAGAACGACCTGTTCACCGCCTCGCGCGGCGGTGGCGCCCAGCTCAACGAGCGCCGCATGCGGGTCAGCGAGCGCCGCGGCCTGGACGGCGCCGTGCTCGCCACCGGCTTCCCGTTCAAGCACCAGGAGCTGATGGAGCCCCAGCTCGACCTCATGCGCAGCCTCCTGCGCAGCACCAGCGGCATGCGGCGCTGGGGCTCGGCCGCCCTGGACCTGGCCTACACCGCCTGCGGCCGCTTTGATGGCTACTGGGAATTCCGCCTCAACCCCTGGGACGTGGCCGCCGGCATGCTCCTGGTGCGCGAGGCGGGCGGCATCGTAACCGACTTTGACGGCGGCGACGATGTCTTCGCCTCCGGCAACGTCCTCGCCGCCAACCCCCGCGTCCACCGCCCCCTGCTCGACGAGATCCGCAGCCGCGTCCCCGCCGACCTGCGGCGCTAGTGTCCGGTCGCAGAAATTCGTTCCATTTCTGCGACCGGACACCCGGCCCCCCACCCCCAATTTCCTCCTTGAAAGCACGCGCGGGAACCTCCACGTTGGGCCCGGTCTCTAACGTTAGGTAAGCCATGCAGGCTTTCCGGGCCCGGCCCGGATCCAATCACCCGCCAAGGGAGGAGGACATGGACGTCAAACGCTCCGAAGAGGGCCACGGCGACTACATCCTCACTTTTGATAAGGACGAGATCGAGGACCTCGCCGATCCCATCATCGGCAAGGCCAAGGACATGTCGCGGACGCTGCTGGACCTGGGCTACCTGCTGCGCGAGGCCCAGTACTCCATGCGCGACAATTTCCGTCAGCCGCCGCACGCCTTCGATGCCGAGGCGCCCAAGCAGCCGAGCGTGGAGGGCTAACGCCATGCGCATCCATCACCAGGACAAGCAGCAGGTGCAGATCGCCGTCCATCCCGAGGAGGCCAGCTTCCTGCTGGCCGAGCTCAAGGACCACACCCAGGCCATGGAGGGCGAGGCCGACGACCTCATGGAGGCCCTCGAGGATGCCGGCGTGGAGCCCTACAACTTCCCCACCAACTACCGCATGGAGTACCCCCAGCACTGGCACCGCATCCGGCGGGCCAAGCCCGAGGACGTGACCCTGGCCCGGCAGGAGATCGTCGGCATGTAGACCCGCCGCCGGCCGGCCCTGGGCCCGGGGATGCCCCCGGGCCTTTTTGCGTGCAGCACCGGGCGCGCCCGGTGTGCCTTCGGCCGCCGGCTCAGGTAGAGTGTCCGTTGGCCCGCGGGACAATCCCAATCCCCGCGCGCCGCCCGCCAGAAAGGAGGAGGTGCATGGAACGACGCGACCGGCTGGTCCAGGAGTACCACCACGACCCCTATTTCGTGCGCGAGAGGTACCAGGAGCCCTCGCTCTGCAAGGAATGCGGCGTGGTCTACCAGGACGGCATCTTCGAGTGGATGAAGAACCCGCCGCGCGATGCCCCTGCCATCACCTGCCCCGCCTGCCAGCGCATCCGGGACGATTACGAGGGCGGCATCGTCCGGCTCGAGGGGGGCTTCCTGAACAACCACTGGGACGACATCCGCAACCTGATCGAGAACACCTGCGACCGCGAGACCCACGAGCGGCCGCTGGAGCGCATCCTGGAGTGGCGCAACGAGGACGACGGCGCGGTGGTCATCCGCACCACCTACGAGCACCTGGCCCGCCGCATCGGCGAGGCGGTGCACAAGGCCTACAAGGGCGACCTGAAGCTGCAGTACCCCGGCGGCGAGAAGTACGTCCGCGCCCACTGGGTGCGCGAGCAATGAGGCGTGCCGCGACCCGCACCGCCGCCCTCCTCCTCGTCCTCGCCGCCGCACCCGCCGCCGCCCAGCAGGCCGGGGGCGACTCCGGCGGCGGCAGCTCCGTCACCCACCTGGCCGTGGTGGGCGCCTACGACTACTGGCTCGGCCAGGACAGCCACCTCAAGGACAGCGGCTGGGGCTACGGCGCCACCCTGCGCTACCTGTCCGGCGGCATGCCGCTGGGATTCGGCGTCACCTGGATGCGCAACAAGGTGGACATCTCCGGCACCTACCGCGCCGACGGCCACGCCTTCACCAACCGCCTCACCATGGACCGCCTGGGCGCCGACCTCTACTACCCCATGGCCCCCAACGCCCGCGGCAACGTGCCCTACCTGCTCGCCGGCGGCGGCCGCATGACCACCGACGGCGACCTCGCCGGCGGCGGCAGCGCCACCGTCCGCGAGTCCTTCTGGGAGGCCGGCATGGGCATCGTCAACGGCGGCTCCCGCTACACCGCCTTCGCCCTGGAGCTGAAGTATGTGGCTCCCCTGCAGCGCAAGGTGCGCAAGGACGACGGCATGATCGAGCTGTCCATGTCGGTGGGCTACAACCTCTAGATCGGCTGCCCGGACCGACGTCGCCACACCAGCGTCCGGTTGTTGGCGGGCATGGCGTGATCCGCCTCCAGGACCAGGCCCTGCGATCCGGCCAGGCGCTCGAGGAGGTCGCGGTCGCGAATGCCCATGCGCGGGTCGCGGCCGCGCAGGCTGGCGTCGAAGCGGGCGTTGCTGTCGCTGGTGTGCTCGCCGCCGTAAGCGAAGGGCCCGTACAGGCAGAAGGCGCCGCCTGGCGGCAGCAGCCCGGCCACCCCCCGGAACAGGCTTTCCACCTCCGGCCAGCCCATGATGTGCACGGTGTTGGCGGAGAACACGCCGTCGGCATGGCTAACCGGCCAGGGGCCGTCGCCCACGTCCAGCTCGAGGGGTGCGGCCACATTGGGCAGCCCCGCCTCCGCCAGCCACGCCCGGATGCCGGGCAGGTTGTCGGCCACGTCGGTGGGCTGCCATTGGAGATGGGGCAGGTGCCGGCCGAAATGCACCGCATGCTGGCCGGTGCCGCTGCCGATCTCCACCACCCGGCCGGGGTTGGGGAACACCCGGCGCAGCACGTCCAGGATGGGGTCCTTGTTGTTCTCGCAGGCCTGCGAGAAGGGTTTGGTGGCGGTCATGATGCGGATTCCCTCGGGGCCAGGTCGGCCAGGATGGCCCCGGCCCGGTTGATGGGCAGCGAGAAGTGCCCCTCCTCGGGGTAGTAGGTGGCCCGGCACTGGGGCAGTCGCGACGCCAGGTAGCGGCCCTTGCTGACCGGCACCGTGATATCCGCCTCGCCATGCCACAGTCGGATGGGGGTGGCGATGCCGTCGAGCCGGAAGCCCCACGGGTGGGCCAGCAGGCCCAGCTCCTCGAGGGCACCGTCGAAGCCCTGGCGCACGCTCTCGCGCACCGACTTCAGGTAAAGAAAGGCGATCTCCGGCCGGTGCAGGACCACCTGATCGGCCACCGGCAGACGGCCGGTGGCCCACTCGGCGATCCCCCGCGGATGGCCCAGGGTGGCGGCCACCGCCCAACGGAACAGGGGGCGGGCCGCCGCCGGCCAGTGGCGAGCCAGAAACAGCTCCAGGCGCCCGAACCAGCGCATGCCCCGGTTGCCCTCCGGATTGTCGGGCGGGGCCATGCCGGCCACCACCGCCACCCGCGTCAGGCGCGCCTCCAGGTGGGCGGCGCACGCCAGGGCGAAGGGGGCACCGCCGGAAACGCCCAGCACCGGGAAGCGCTGCCAGCCCAGCAGGTCCGCCAGCTGGCGGACGTCGTCGGCCCAATCGGCCAGGCGGCGCCCCGGCAGCGGATCGGACCGCCCCAGCCCCGGACGGTCCGGAGCCACCACGCGCAGCCCCAGGCGGTAGGCCACGCCGTTGGTCAGACCGGCCTCCAGGCGCGACCCCGGGAAGCCGTGGAGGAACAGCACCGGGGAGCCGTCCGGATCGCCGTAAACGTTGTAGACCAGGCGCCGGCCGTCGCCCAGGGTCACCCAGCGGTCGGCCTCAACCGGGCGCACGGAGGCCGGGCCAACGGCCAGCACCCCACTGGTGTCCAGGGCTCCGGTCCAATTGGTCATGCGTTGCCCCCCAGGATGAGCACCCCGACCAGGTAGAGGGCCAGCACCACCACGCTCTCCAGGCCGATGCGGCCCGGACCCAGGCGCTGGCGACGCAGCAGGCCCAGGACCAGCACGGCGGCCATGGCGATGGTCAGCGCTCCCAGTGTGGCTTCCCGCGACGTGGCGGCGTGGTAGATGGAGCCCGGGCGGTAGGCCACGTCCGCTATGGCGGCGAACAGGGTATCGAAGGCGTTGCCCCCCAGCACCCCGCCCACCGCCAGGGTCAGGGCCCCCCGCCGCACCGCGGCCACCGAGGTGACCAGCTCGGGCAGGCTGGTGGCCACCGCCACCAGCAGGGCCCCCACCAGGCTTTGCGAAAGACCGGTATGGGCGGCCAGCCCCTCGCCAGCCCGGGTCACGGCCCATCCGGCGGCCATCACCACGGCGGCGGTGGCGGCGAAGGCCAGCCACAGCCCCGGCAGACCGGGGCCCCAGGCGGCGTCCGGCTGCGGGCGGTCGAGGCGCGTGGCCCCCGTGAGACGGGGCCGCCACATGGGCTGCTCGCGGGCCTCCGAGACCAGGCGCAGTCCCATGGCGTAGGCCGCCAGCAGCAGCGGCGTCACCGGGTGGACCCCGGCGATGGCCAGCGGCGGTCCCGCCATGGCCACCAGGATGGCCGCCAGCAGCAGGATGAGCAGCACGCCCCACACCAGATTGCCCAGGGAGGCGGCGGCATGCTCCAGGTTGGCCTTGCGGTAGGCCAGGTCGGCCACCGCCAGGAAGGCCGTCTGCACCGCGATCCCGCCCAGGGCGTTGGACAGGGCGAGGGCGGCGTGGCCGTGCCAGGCGGCGGTCACCGAGGCGGTGATGCCCGGCAGGGAGGTGCTCGCCCCCAGGAACACCGCCCCCACGAAGGCCTCGCCGAGGCCGGTGCGGTCCGCCAGCTGGTCGGCCACGGCGGCCAGGCGGCTGCCTGCCACCAGGATGACCGCCGCCCCCAGGGCCAGGACCAGGGCCGCCCAGGGCGGGCTTGCCAACAGGTCGCTCAGCAAGCCCGGACATCTTCCTGCACCCCGCCCGGGGCGCTACCATTGCCGCTCGCCAGTGCCACCTCCGCCGGGAGCCGATCCGTCATGCCGCCCTGCCCGTTCACCGTTCGCGTCCTCGCATGATTACCGTCGCCGTGTTCGATAACCAGGCCGATGCGCACATCGCCCTGGGCCGTCTGCAGGCGGAGGGGCTGTCGCCCACGCTCGGCGACGACCACCTGGTCCAGACCGACTGGTTGTACGGGGCCGCCCTGGGTGGCATCAAGCTCCGGGTGCCCGACGGCGAAGCCGAGCGCGCCCGGCGGGTCCTGGCCGAGGACCATTCGTCCCTGCTCGCGGACTGGCCGGAGGACGAGGCTGCGCCCGCCCGCCCGGCCGCCGGCCCGGCGGCGGCTGCGGAGGCCGTCCCCGACCCCGGGCGCTGGGCGGCGCTGGTCCACATGGCGGCGCTGTCCGGCGCGCTGGTGCCCTTCGGCCACCTGCTGGGACCCCTCGTGGTGTGGCTGTGGCGGCGGCGGGCCTCGCCCGCGGTGGACGCCGCCGGCCGCGAGGCGCTCAATTTCCAGGTCTCCATGACCCTGTACGCCGGCCTGCTGGCCGCCGCCCTGCCGGTGAAGGCCGAGATCCCCGCCCTGGTCCTGCTGTTCAGCCTCGACCTGGTGCTGGTGCTGGTGGCCGCCGCCCGCGCCCGCCGGGGCCGCCCCTACCGCTATCCCGTGACCCTCCGGATCCTGCTTACCCCCACCCCTCCCCGCTGATTGATCCAGATCATTGTCGCCAGGGGAAAGTTGCCTTACCAATGCCACATTGGCATGCAGGCAACGGGGGCTCCCCATGGATCCCGTCGCACCCTCCATGATGCTGGCCGCCACCGTATCGGCGGCCATGATCATCCTGCTCGGGGCCGCCTATGCCGGCCTGTTCGCCTGGGCCCGGCTGCGCGGTGATCGCCGTCTGGAGATGCTCTCCCTGGCCGCCTACGCCGGTCTGGCAGCGGCGGTGGCCTGGTTCACCGTCAGCCTCGATCTGCAGGGGGCCTGGCGCATCCTGGTGGTCCTGATGCTGGCGGGCTACCTGTTCGCCCCGCGGGCCGTCTGGCAGCTCTGCGTCAAGACCCACTCCGCCGAGGACCGCTAGCAACGGACCGCGGCCGGGACCGCCGGCCGCCCAACCCCGGAGGGCCGTCATGGCGAATCCCGATCCCTGGTGGGCGAGGGAGAAGTTCTGGCGCACCGCCGCCATCGTCATCACCGGCGGCATGGCGGTGGCGCTGATCTTCCTCACCTTCGACACCTATCCCGCCATCGAGGCCGGCGGCAGTAAGGTGCCGCCCTACACGGTCATCAACAAGCGCATCGGCTACCAATACGACAGCGACCTCAAGCGCCAGGTGCCGGTGATCGGCGGCGAGGCACCGCTGTTCGGGGAGAAGCGCTCCCCGGCCGAGGCGCGGGCCATGGTCAGCAAGGGCAAGAAGATCGTCCAGGGGCGCAACTGCATGGACTGCCACACCCTGCTCGGCAACGGCGCCTACTACGCCCCGGACCTGACCAAGTCGTGGCTCGACCCGGCCTGGGGCTCGCCGGCGGCGCGCGAGTCGATGATGGTGAGCTTCCTGCAGGACCCGCCCAAGTACGGGCGCGGCTACGGCTCCGACCGGCGCATGCCGGACCTGGGCATCAGCGAGCAGGAGGCCCGCTCGGTGGTCGCCTTCCTCAAGTGGATGTCGGCCATCGACACCAACGGCTTCCCCGCCAACTTCCCCACCATCCGCCAGTAGGGAGAGCGCAATGGCCGAGGGCGCGCTGGATACGAGCAATCTCAACGGCGGTCAGAAGCTGGCGGTCAAGTACTTCACGGTCGCGGTCATCCTGTTCGTG
Source organism: Gammaproteobacteria bacterium (assembly GCA_035267605.1). Taxonomy (GTDB): domain Bacteria; phylum Pseudomonadota; class Gammaproteobacteria; order Thiohalorhabdales; family Thiohalorhabdaceae; genus Thiohalorhabdus. The sequence continues at coordinate 4,992 of DATFLO010000198.1, read as the reverse complement.
GCCCAGATCGTGTTCGGCGTGCTGGCCGCGCAACAGTACATCACGCCGAGCTTTTTGTTCGAGACCCTGAACTTCAACGTCACCCGCCTGATCCACATCGACGCCATGATCGTGTGGATGCTGTTCGGCTTCCTGGGCGCCACCTACTGGATGCTGGAGGAGGAGAGCGGCTCGCCGGTGGTGGGCCTGGGCCTGGCCAACCTGGTGTTCTGGGTGCTGACCGTGGCCGTGACCATCGTGGTGCTGGTCTTCCTCTTCATCCAGTACGGACCGGGTACACAGTTCACCATCTGGTTCATCAACGAGGGCCGCGAGTACGTGGAGGCCCCGCGCTGGGCCGACATCGGCATCGTCGCCGGGCTGGTGGTGTTCTTCTACAACGTCGTGGCCACCTTCATGAACGGGCGCTGGACCGGCATCGGCGGCGTGCTGGCGCTGGACCTGATTGCCCTGGGCGGCATCTACGTGGCCGGCATGTTCTACACCGCCAACCTCAGCATCGACCAGTTCTGGTGGTGGTGGGTCATCCACCTGTGGGTGGAGGCCACCTGGGAGGTGCTGGTGGGCTGCCTGGTGGCCTGGGGCCTGATGAAGACCCTGGCAGTGCGCCGCAGCATCGTGACCACCTGGCTGTACATCGAGGTGGCGCTCATGTTCGGCGCCGGCATCCTGGGGCTGGGCCACCACTATTTCTGGATCGGCACCCCCGACTACTGGCTGTGGATCGGCGGCTTCTTCTCGGCGCTGGAGCCCATCCCGCTGGTGGCCATGGTGGTCCACGCCATCTACGACTCCGGCGTCCACCGCCTCAAGAGCGCCAACCACCCGGCGCTGGCGTGGTTCATCGCGCAGGCCTTCGGCAACTTCCTGGGCGCCGGGGTGTGGGGCTTCATGCAGACCCTGCCGCAGGTGAACCTGTTCACCCACGGCACCCAGTGGTCCGCCTCCCACGGCCACCTGGCCTTCTTCGGCGCCTACGCCACCATCAACATCGCCATCTTCTACCTGGCGGTGCAGCAGTGGCGCGGCAACGTCTGGATGGGCCGGGACCTGCCGGGCAACGGCTGGAAGTGGAAGTGGTCGCTGGGCCTGATCAACGGCGGCATGCTCGGCATGGGCGTGGCCATGCTCATCGCCGGCTACGTGGAGTCCTTCATCGAGCGGGCCCAGCTGGGCTCCACCTGGCAGGCCTACTTCGCCGCCCAGACCCATCCCTGGTTCACCAGCGCCATGTGGTGGCGCCAGGTGTTCGGGGTGATGACCGCGGCAGGCGTGTTCCTGCTGGTGTGGGACCTGGCCACCATCGGCCGCGGCGAGACGCGGGCCGCCGAGAAGCCGACCGCGGAGCCCGCCGGCGAGGCCGCCACCGCCTGACCCCGGCCCGCCCGATGCGCCAACGCCGCGGCCCCGGCCGGGGCGTTTTTGCGGGCCTCAGCCGGCCTCCACCAGCTGCGCGCCCTCCTCCACCGACACGGTCACCATGCGGCTGACCCCGGGCTCGGCCATGGTCACCCCCACCAGCTGGTCGGCGGCCTGCATGGTGGTCTTGTTGTGGGTGATGACGATGAACTGGGTGGTGTCCGACATCTCCCGCAGCAGATCGCCGTAGCGGCCCACGTTGGCGTCGTCCAGGGGCGCGTCCACCTCGTCGAGGACGCAGAACGGCGCCGGATTGAGCTGGAACAGGGCGAAGGTCATGGCCACCGCGGTCAGGGCCTTCTCGCCGCCGGACAGCAGGTTGATGGAGCGCACCTTCTTGCCGGGCGGCTGGGCCAGGATCTCCACCCCGGTCTCCAGCGGGTCCTCGGCGGTCATCTCCAGGTAGGCGCGGCCGCCGCCGAATAGGCGCGGGAACAGCTTGCGGAAGTTGGCGTCCACCGCCTCGAAGGTCTCGCGGAAGCGGTTGCGGGTCTCGGCGTCGATGCGGTGGATGGCGTTCTCGAGGGTGGTCAGGGCCTCCTCCAGGTCGCCCGCCTGGTCGTCCAGGTGGGCCTTGCGCTCGGAGACCTCGTCGAACTCCTCGATGGCCGCCAGGTTGACCGTGCCCAGCTTGTCGATGGCCTTCTGCTGCTCGCCGCGGCGCTTCTCCAGGGCGGCGGCGTCGGCGTCCTCGGGCAGGTCCGCCAGCACCGCCTGGCGGGTGGCTCCCGCCTCCTCGATGCGGGTCTCCACCTCCTCCAGGCGCACCTCGTCCTTGTTCAGGGCCTGCCGGGCCTCCTCCAGGCTGTTGCGGGCCGCCTCCACGCGGGTCTCCGCCTCGGCCCGGCGCTCCTCCGCCGCGGCCAGGGCCGACTGCGCGCTCTCGGCCTCCTGGCGCCGCGCGCTCAGCTCGGCCTCGGCCTCGGCGCGGGCCGCCAGGGCCGCCTCCAGGCGCTCCTGGACGTCGCTCCCCGGCTCCTCGGCGGTGGCCAGGCGCTCCTCCAGCTCGCTCAGACGCTGGCGGCGCTTGGCCAGCTCGTCGTTGGCCCACTGGGTGTGGCGCTCGGCCTCGCTGCGGGCGGCCTCCAGACTGTCCAGGCGGCTCTTGGCCTGGCTCAGGGCCTCCCGGGCCTCGCGCTCCGCCGCCTCCGCTGCCTGCGCCTCCTGGCGGGCCGTCTCCAGCTCCTCGCGGCGCTCCCGGTGGGCCTGCTCCCCGGCCTGCTCGCGCTCGCGGGCGGTTTCGACCGCCTCGGCCGCCTCGTCGCGGGCGGCGGATTCGGCCCCCGCCTCCTCGTCCAGCCGCTCCAGCTCGGAATCGAGGTGCTGACGGCGCTGGGCCAGGCGGTCGGCCTCCGCCTGGCGCCGGTTGACCTCGTCGCGGGCCTCGCCGACGGCGGCCTCGGCCTGCTTGAGGTCGGCGCGCGCGCTCTCCACCCGCTCGCGGGCCGCCTCGAAGGCCTCCCGGGCGCTCTCCAGGCCGGCCTCGGCCGCCTCCACCCGGCCCTCGTCCGCCTGCAGGCGCTCCTCCAGGCCCTCGATCTCGCGCCGGCGCTGCAGCCAGCTGCTCTCCGGGTCGCTGGCACCGCGATGGACCACCACCCAGTCGCGCCCCACCCGGTCGCCGTCGGGGGTCACCAGGAATTCCCCGGGGCCGAGACCGTCGGCGCGCGACAGGGCCTGGTCGAGGTCCCCGGCGGCGCCCACGCCGGCCAGCCAGCCGGCGACCACCGGCCGCAGCTCGGCATCGCAGTCGATCTTGGCCATCAGGCCGCCCGCCTCGGCCTCGCCGGGCACCTCCCCGTTCGGACGCACCGCCGGGAAGCGGCCGGCCTCACGGTCCCGCATCCAGGCCAGGACATCGGCCCACTCGTCCGCGCTGCTCACCAGGGCATGCAGCCGCTCGGCCAGGACCTCCTCCACGGCGGTCTCCCAGCCGCTGGCCACCGCCAGGCGCCCGCCCAGCAGGCGCGAGCGGTCGCCGTCCACCCGCTCCAGCAGCGCCTGGGGACCGGCATCGAGATCGTCACCGCGGCGGTCGAGGGCGCGCAGGGATTCCAGCTGGGCGGCGGTGCGCTCGCGCTCGTGGCGTTGCCGGCTCACCGCCTCGGCCGCCTCGTCGCGCTCCGCCTCGCGGTCGCGCAGCTCCCGCTCGGCGGCCTCCAGCTCGCCGGCGGCGGCGTCCCGGCGCTCCTCCGCCGCCTCCAGGGTGGCCCGGGCGCCCTCGGTGTCGGTGTCCCCGGCCTCGCTGCCGAACTCGCCCCGCTCGGCCTCGAGGGCCTGCCGGCGCTCGGCGATGGCGGCCAGTCGGCGCTCGGCCTGCTGGCGACGTTCCTCCTGCAGGCGCGCCTCCTGGGCGGGGGCCTGCATGGCCTCGCGCGCCTGGCGATCGGCCTCCTCGGCCTGCTGCTGGCGCTGGCGGGCCGTCTCCAGAGCGGCGGCGGCCTCCTGGTGGACCTCCTCGAGCCGGGCCACCTCCGCCTTCAGTGACTCCTGCTCGCCGGCCGACTCCTCGATGCGCTCGCGGTGCTCGGCCAGACGCTCCTCGAGCTCGGCGATCTCCGCGCGGGCGGCGTCGCGCTCCTGCTCCAGGCGCTCGCGTTCCTGGCGGGCGTGGGCCTGCTCGCGCTCGAGACCGGCGATCTCGCTCTCGCGGGCGTAGTACCGGCCCTGCGCCTCGTTGACCGCCTCGTTGGCCTGATCATAGGCCTGGCGCTGGCGCTCGACCTCGGCCTCGACCTCGGTAACCTGCCGGCGCACGCCCTCCAGCTCGGTCTCCAGGCGCCGCACCTCGCCCTGGCGGTTTTCCACCGCCTGCTGCTGGTCGCGGTAGCGGGCGCCGAGCAACCGGTGGTCCAGCTCGCGCTGCTCCTGCTTGAGGCGCTTGTACTCGCGCGCGCGATCGGCCTGCTCGCCGAGGCGCTCGAGGCGATCACCGAGCTCGCCGCGCAGGTCCTCCACCCGCTCCAGGTTCTCGCGGGTGTGCTCGATGCGCCGCACCGTCTCCTTGCGCCGCTCCTTGTAGCGGGTGACCCCGGCCGCCTCCTCGATCATGAGCCGGCGGTCCTCGGGGCGGGCCTCGACGATGCGGCCGATCATGCCCTGCTCGATGATGGCGTAGGCGCGCGGTCCCAGGCCGGTGCCCAGGAACAGGTCGGTGATGTCCTTGCGCCGGCAGCGGCTGCCGTTGAGGTAGTACTCGGAGTTGCCGTCGCGGTCCACCGCGCGCTTGACGCTGATCTCGTCGAAGGCGGCATAGGGCCCGCCCAGGGTCCCCTCGCGGTTGTCGAACACCAGCTCGGCCACCGCCCGGCTCACCGGGGCGCGGTTGTCCGAGCCGTTGAAGATGAAGTCGGTCATGTGGCCGCCGCGCAGGTGCTTGGCGGAGCCCTCGCCGAGGACCCAGCGCACGGCGTCGACGATGTTGGACTTCCCGCAGCCGTTGGGCCCCACCACCGAGGTGATGCGGGACGGCAAGGGGATGGTGGTGGGGTCGACGAAGGACTTGAAGCCCGAAAGCTTGATGCGCCGCAGCTTCATGAGCGGGTCCGGCCCTCCTTTTGGGAAATCGGATAG
>DATFLO010000197.1:0-42149 GCA_035267605.1 Gammaproteobacteria bacterium | reverse complement strand
GCCGGCGGTGACGCTGTTCTCGAAGCCGAAGGGGGAGCCGATGGCCACCACCCATTCCCCAACCTGCAGGTTTTCGGGATCACCAGCCTTCAGCGTGGGAAGGCCCTTGGCGTCCACCTTGAGCAGGGCCACGTCAATGGTGGGATCCTTGCCCACCAGCTTGGCCTCCAGCTGACGGCGGTCGGTGAGCTGCGCCACGATCTCGGTGGCGTTCTTGACCACGTGGGCGTTGGTGACGATGTAGCCGTCCTGGGAGATGATGAAGCCCGACCCCAGGGAATGGGTCTCGTACTGCCGCTGCGGGGCCTGGCCGAAGAACCGGTTGAAGAAGTCTTCGAAGGGCGTGCCCTCGAACTGGGGCGGCACATTGGGGCTGCCGCCGGCCTTGGCCTTCTGGGTGGTGCTGATGTTGACCACGGCGGGGCCGTTGTCCTTAACGATCCCGGTGAAATCGGGCAGCTTCTGGGCCAGGGCGGCCGGCGCGAGCATCAGAAGCGCCAGGAAAAACAGGCCCTGCAGGCCCAGGCCCGTAAGGCGACTGGTTCGCATGGGATTCGATCTCCGCATCGAGGGATGTTGGCGGTTGGGTTCAGGCGGCCTCGCCGCCGGCACCGCCCTCCCCGTCCAGGGGCGCGCGGCGCAGGAGGCGGGCCTGGAAGCGCGGGTCGGCCGCCATGCGGCGGTTGAAGCCGCGCTGCCAGAGGAAGCCGGCGGCCAGGCCGGAGAGCCCGGCCACCAGGATCAGCACATCGCCGGCGGCCAGACCCAGACGGCCGACCAGCCATTCGGCGACGGAGGCGGCGGCGAACATGCCGCCCAACGGCACCAGATACAGGGCGACGGAGGCGCGCAGGTAGCCGCTCTCCGGCAGCCCGATCACAACCCGGTCGCCCGGGCGCACGGCGAGATCGCCGTGCACCCGCATGCGGCAGCCGCCGCCGGGGCGGGTGCCCAGGATGGTGCGGCCCCCGCCGCAACCGCCGGACGTGCTGCACTGGCCGCAGCCGGCGGCCGCCGCGGACTGGACCTCGATCCCCCCGCCGGCACCGACCTCGGTCACAACGGCCTCGGTCTCGATCATTGGCCGGCCTCCGCGGTGCCATCTTCCAGGCTGTTGGCGATGCGGCGCAGGACCCGGCCGGGGAGCTCGCCCAGGACGGTCACGCGGTAGCCGCCGTGGGACAGGGAGCAGGCGCGCAGGGCCCCGCGCTGCAGGATCTCGCGGTCCTCGGCGGACTTGTCCGGATGGTCGGCGGCGGGGTCGAGGAAGACGGAGAGGGTGGCCAGCCCGTCGGAGTAGAAATAGTGGCGCCCCTCGGCGTCCGGGCCCTGGAACCGGGCCTTCAGCCGGAAACCGGGGGGCAGGTAGAGGGCGTCGAGGATGGCCGGCGGGCGGCCCCGGGCGAGCCGTTGCCGGTGTACCACCGGCAGGCCGGCCGGGGCGTGCAGCTCGAGCTCCCCATCCTGCGGCCGGATGCCGGGATCCACGGTGGCGAACATGAAGGTCTCCTGGACCCGCCCGTCGCGGTTCAGGATCTCGGTCTGCAGCGGCAGGTCGGTGGCCTCGTCCCGCCAGATGCGGTAGGTGAAGCGCTGATCGTCGCCGGCGCGGAACTCGATGGCGCGCGCCTCGCGCCCGGCCACCCGGCCGGTGGGCCCCTGGGCGACGTGGTAGTGCGCCCGCACCCGCTCCAGGTCGCCGGCATCCAGACGGAAGATCCCGGTGCCGCCGCGCCGCGGGCCTACCACCACCCGCCCGGCCTCCGGGTGATAGCGGCGGACGCTGTCGCCGGTGCGCACCAGCTCGCGCGCGGGGCCGGTCAGCATCACCAGCCGCTCGCGGTAGGTGCCGTCGGCGCTGCCGGCGTGGAAGAAGCGCATGGACTCGACGCCGCCCGGCATGCCGTGCACCAGCACCCCGGTGTAGTCCATCTGGCGGGCGGCGCGCACCATGGCCCGCACCTGCTGATCCACATCGTCGGCCCCCAGGGCCGGGCCGGCCAGGAGCAGGCAGGCGGCCAGGCCGAGGAGAAAGCGGGACACCCCCATGATCAGCGCTTGTCGAGCTGCAGGCGGGTGCGCTGGAATTCCGCCCCCGTGCTGCTGGGCACGAAGCTGGAATGCTCGGGCAGATAGCGCTTGATGGCGGCCACGTTCTCGGGTTCGGGCTGGGTCGGGGCGGGGGTGGCGGCTTCGGACGGAGCGGACTGGGAGGACTGCGCGAGGGTCGGCGAGGAGCCGGCGTCCCCGGGGGCGGGAGTCCGGCTCAGCAGGACCCCGGCCACCAGGGCCACGCCCACCAGGCCGGCGGCCGTGGCCGCCCAGCCCCAGGCGGTCCGCGCCACCGTCGCCGGGCGTTGGCCGGCCTCCGGCAGCGGCGTCACATTGTCCGGCATATGGGGGCGTTCATTGGCAATGGCCGCGGACACCCGTTCGCAGAAATCCCCGGGGACGCTCGGCCCGCTTTCGCCGCGCACCAGGTTGCGAGTGGCATGGAAACGCTCGAACAGGTGGCAGCACTCACGGCACTCGTTGAGGTGCCGGATGACCGCATCGCACTCCTGCTCTTCCAGCTCGCCATCCACCAGGGCGGACACGGCTTCGTAATCACAGGACCCCATGGGTTATTGCTCCTCCTTTTCCCGGGAGAGGGATTCGAGCGCTTGGTTGACGGCCTCGCGGGCCCGGAAGATACGGGAGCGGACAGTGCCGATGGGACAATCCATGACCTTGGCGATCTCCTCGTAGGTCAGGCCGTCGATCTCCCGCAACGTGAGGGCGGTCCGCAGGTCCGGCGGCAGCTCCTCCACCACCTCGAGCACCTTGCGGCTCATTTCCTTCGACACCGCCACCTCCTCGGGAGTGCCGACCTCCCGCATGACCTCGGCGCCGCCCATCTGCTCCGCGTCGCTGGCGTCGATGTCGGCATCCGGCGGCCGGCGGCCCTTGGCCACCAGGTAGTTCTTGGCGGTGTTTACCGCGATCCGGTAGAGCCAGGTGTAGAAGGCGCTGTCACCCCGGAAGCGGTCCAGAGAGCGGTAGGCCTTGATGAAGCTCTCCTGGACCACGTCCTCCACGGCGGCGGGATCCGAGATGAAGCGGCTGACCAAGCCGTACACCTTGTGCTGATACTTGCGCACCAGCAGGTCGAAGGCCTGCTGCTCGCCGGCTTTTACCCGGTCTACCAGCTGCTGATCGGTCTGGCGTTCGCCCATAACCGCGTGACGTCTCGAACGTGCTAGGCGGACGCCGGGTCGCTGCCGAATCTGACACCGGCTCCGCCAGGGAGTTTCAGGCCCGGCTGCTGTCCGCATCCCGACGGGCCCACGGCGGACCATACTAGCAGACTGCCCCGGCCTCCCCCCTAACAGGCCGTTGAAAAACTGCTGCGGAGGCCATCTGCGGCGTTGCGCACTGCTCGCTCCTTCACCTATCCACTTGATATGCCTCAGTCGCTGCGCGGTGTGCGCCTTGCATATGGCTCCTCGCGACGTTTTTCAACGCCCTGCTAATCCGGCGGCAGCGGAGGCGGACAACCCCGCCCGGTTGGCCCGCACGCCCCGCTTGGGGTACGGTTAACCGGCCATTGAAAAACTGCTGCGGAGGGCTTCTGCGGCGTTGCCCACTGCTCGCTCCTTCACCTGTCTACCTGATATGCCTCAGTCGCTGCGCGGTGGGCGCCTTGCAAAAGCCCTCCTCGCGACCTTTTTCAACGCCCTGTTAAGGCCATGAACCAGCCCAGCGACTCCCTCCCCGAGCCGGCGTCAGGCACCGCCTACAGCGACGTCCTGGTCGTCGGCGGCGGCATCTCCGGCCTCTCCTGCGCCCTGGCCCTGGCCGCGTCCAACCGGGTCACCCTCATCACCAAGGGGGCCGCCGGCGAATCCGCCACCCTCTATGCCCAGGGCGGCATCGCCGCCGTCATGGACCCGGCCGATTCCTACCACGCCCACATCGAGGACACCCTCGAGGCCGGCGCCGGCCTGTGCCACCGGGACACGGTGGAGCTCGTGGTGCGCCACGGCCCGGAGGCCATCGACCGGCTGATCGGCATGGGCGTGCCCTTCACCCGCGAGCCCGGGGAGGAGGGCCCGCAGGCCCGCTTCCACCTGACCCGGGAGGGAGGACACAGCCATCGGCGCATCATCCACGCCGCCGATGCCACCGGACGGGCGGTGGAGGGGTCGCTGCTGGACGCCGTACGCCGGCATCCCAACATCGAGCTGCTGGACCACCGCGTGGCGATCCAGCTGATCCCCGCCTCCCGGGTGGGCGGCGGCGAGGACGAGGACGACCGCTGCTGGGGGGTGTACGCCCTGGACAGCCGCGACGGCTCGGTGACCGCCTGCGGTGCCCGCTTCACGGTGCTGGCCACCGGCGGCGCCGGCAAGGTCTACCTGTACACCACCAACCCCGACACCGCCACCGGCGACGGCATCGCCATGGCCTACCGCGCCGGCTGCCGGGTGGCCAACATGGAGTTCATGCAGTTCCACCCCACCTGCCTCTATCACCCCGAGGCCAAGTCCTTCCTGATCTCCGAGGCGGTCCGCGGCGAGGGCGGCATCCTCAAGCTGGCCGACGGCGACCGCTTCATGCCGCGCCACGACGAGCGTGCCGAGCTGGCGCCGCGCGACATCGTGGCGCGCGCCATCGACTACGAGATGAAGCGCACCGGCGCCGACTGCGTCTACCTCGACATCAGCCACCAGCCGGCCGAGCTCATCGAGACCCACTTCCCCACCATCCGCGCCAAGGTGCTCGAGTTCGGCATCGACATGACCCGCGAGCCCATCCCGGTGGTACCCGCCGCCCACTACACCTGCGGCGGCGTGGTCACCGACCTGCGCGGCCGCACCGACCTGGCCGGCCTGTACGCCATCGGCGAGACCGCCCACACCGGCCTGCACGGCGCCAACCGCCTGGCCAGCAACTCCCTGCTGGAGGGCCTGGTGCTGGCGGCGGAAGCGGCCGAGGACCTGCACGCCCGCCTGGCCGACGGCGAGGGCGCCAGCCTGCCGGAGCTGCCGGACTGGGACACCAGCCGGGTCACCGAGTCCGACGAGGAGGTGGTGGTGGCCCATGACTGGGCCGAGCTGCGCCAGTTCATGTGGGACTACGTCGGCATCGTGCGCACCGACAAGCGCCTGGGCCGCGCCAAGCGCCGGCTGGACATGCTCATGGGCGAGGTGGAGGAGTACTACGCCCGCTTCACCGTGACCCAGGACCTGATCGAGCTGCGCCACCTGGCCCTGGTCGCCGACCTCATCATCCGCTCCGCCCGCGCCCGCCCCGAGAGCCGCGGCCTGCACTTCAACCGCGACTACCCCGCCCCCGACGACAGCCGCCCGCCATGGGACACGGTCCTCTACCGCACCGTCGACGGCGATGACCGGGTGGAGGATGTGGCGATCGGGGACGGCTAGTTTTAAGTTTTAAGTTTTAAGTTTTAAGTTTTCAGTTTTCAGTTTTCAGTAACGGATCAGAGGCAAATCTGGCCTCCGGTTCCTGAAGTCCCCTCCCCCGCCTTTTTGCCGTTACTTAACACTTAAAACTTAATACTTAAAACTTTCTTTTAGGTTTGGCGTTTGAACAGCGCCTTCTTGATCTCGCCGATGGCCGCGGTGGGATTGAGGCCCTTCGGGCAGACCTCGGCGCAGTTCATGATGGTGCGGCAGCGGAACAGCTTGAAGGCGTCGTCGAGCTGGTCGAGGCGCTCGCCCTCGGCGGTGTCGCGGCTGTCGTTGATGAAGCGGTAGGCCTGCAGCAGGGCGGCGGGGCCCAGGAAGCGGTCGGGGTTCCACCAGTAGGACGGGCAGGCGGTGGAGCAGCAGGCGCACAGGATGCACTCGTAGAGGCCGTCGAGCTGGGCGCGCTCGGCCGGGCTCTGGTGGCGCTCATGCTCCGGGCGGGGCTCGTCGTTGCGGAGATACGGCTGCACCGAGCGATACTGCTCGTAGAACCGGGTCAGGTCCACCACCAGGTCCTTGACCACCGGCTGCCCGGGCAGCGGCCGCAGGGTCACCGGCTCGCGCAGCTCCGCCACCGGCGTGATGCAGGCCAGGCCGTTGCGGCCGTTGATGTTCATGCCGTCGGAGCCGCACACCCCCTCGCGGCAGGAGCGGCGGAAGGTCAGCGAGGGGTCGGTCTCCTCCTTCAGGGCCTCCAGGGCGTCCAGCAGCATGGGCCCCGGCGGCTCCACCTCGAAGTCCTGGAGATAGGCCTCGTCGTCGCGCTCGGGGTCGTAGCGGTAGATCCGGAGGCGCATCAGTACACCCGTTCCTTGGGCGGGAAGGAATCCACCGTCAGCGGCTGCATGCGCACGGGCTTGTACGCCATGCGGTGGTCGGCCAGGTAGTACAGCGAGTGCTTGAGCCAGTTGGCGTCGTCGCGCTCGGGGTGGTCCTCGCGCACGTGGGCGCCGCGGCTCTCGGTGCGGGCGCTAGCGGAATGGGCCGCGGCCAGGCCCGCCTGGTACATGTTGTGCAGCTCCAGGGCCTCCACCCGCGCGGTGTTGAACACCGCGCCGCGGTCGCCCATGTCCATGGCGCGGATGCGCTCGCCGAGCTGCTCCAGGCGCTCGATGCCGGCGGCCATGGAGGCGGGCTCGCGGAACACGCCGAAGTGCTCCTCCAGCAGGGTCTGCAGCTCGCGCCGCAGCCGGCCCGGGCTCTCGCCGCCGCGCGGGGCGGCCTCCAGTTCCGCCAGCCGGGCGCGGCTGGGGTCGGCGGCGCCGGCGGGAAGCGGCCGATGGTAGCGGTTGCGGGCCAGGAGCTCCTGGATGCGGTTGCCGGCAGCACGACCGAACACCACGATGTCCAGCAGCGAGTTGCCGCCCAGCCGGTTGGCACCGTGCACCGAGACACAGGCACACTCGCCGATGGCGTACAGCCCCGGCACCGGCTGGTCGTGGTCGGCGCCGTCGGGGCCCACCACCACCTCGCCGAAGCGGTTGGTGGGAATGCCGCCCATGGTGAAGTGGCTGGTGGGGAACACCGGGATGGGCTGGTGCACCGGGTCCACCTTGGCGAAACGCCGGGCGCTCTCGCGGATGCCGGGCAGGCGCTGGCTGATCAGGTCCTCTCCGAGGTGGTCGAGGCGCAGCAGGACATGGTCGCCCTCGGGCCCGCAGCCGCGGCCCTCGCGCACCTCGGTGACCATGGCGCGGCTGACCACGTCGCGGCTGGCCAGGTCCTTGGCGTGCGGGGCGTAGCGCTCCATGAAGCGCTCGCCCTCGGCGTTGACCAGATAGCCGCCCTCGCCGCGGGCGCCTTCGGTGATGAGCAGGCCATGACCGGCAATGCCGGTGGGATGGAACTGGAAGAACTCCATGTCCTCCACCGGCAGGCCGGCGCGCAGCACCAGGCCCAGGCCGTCGCCGGTGTTGATGTGGGCGTTGGTGGAGGTGCGGTAGATGCGGCCGGCGCCGCCGGTGGCGATGAGGGTGGCCTTGGCCTGGATCACCACCAGCGCGCCGGTGGCCATCTCCATGGCCACCGCGCCGAGCACGCAGCCCTCGCCGTCGCGGATCAGGTCGAGCGCCAGGTACTCGTCGAAGAAGTAGGTGCCGGCGCGCACGTTCTGCTGGTAGAGGGTATGCAGGATGGCGTGGCCGGTGCGGTCGGCGGCGGCGCAGGTGCGCGCCGCCTGGTCACCGCCGAACTCGCGGCTCTGGCCGCCGAAGGGCCGCTGGTAGACCAGCCCCTCCTCGGTGCGCGAGAACGGCACCCCCTCGTGCTCCAGCTCCACCACCAGGCGCCGGGCCGCCCGGCACATGTACTCCACCGCGTCCTGGTCGGCCAGGTAGTCGCTGCCCTTGACGGTGTCGTACATGTGCCAGATCCAGCGGTCGTCGCGCACATTGCCCAGGGCGGCGTTGATGCCGCCCTGGGCGGCGACCGTGTGCGAGCGCGTGGGGAACACCTTGGACAGCACGGCGGTGGATGCTTCCGCCCTCGAGAGCTCCAGGGCGGCGCGCAGGCCGGCGCCGCCCGCCCCGATCACCAGGGTGTCGAAGCGGCGCACGGGGATATCGTCGGGATACACGGAGATGCTCACGGCCCGCCCCCCAGGTCGGCGGCCCATAGCCCGCCCCAGGCGACGAGGCCGGCCACGGCGAGCAGCCAGACCGCCAGCAGGGCGACCCGCACCACGCCCTCGGGGAGATAGTCCATGGCCACGTCGCGCACGCCGATGTAGGCGTGGATGCCCACCGCCGCCACGAACAGGACGAGGGCCAGGCGCACGCCGTCGAGGGCCAGCCAGATCCGCCACTGGGCGTAGCCGGCCGGCGGGTCCAGCGCCAGCCACGCCAGCGCCACGGTCAGGAAGCCGCCGAGGTAGAGCGCACTCAGGCGCTGCCACCACCAGGCCCCGAGTCCGGTGCGGGAGGCGCCGGTGTCGCGGAAGCCGCCGGCGTGGCGGCCGGGCTCGGTGGCGGGCGGCCTAGCCCCCATGGCCGCCTCCCGCGGGCCACAGGGCCGCCAGCCCGAGCAGACCGGAGACCGCGGCAACCAGCAGGCAGGCTTGCGCGCTGCGGCGGGCGGCGGCCAGGCCGACGCCCACACCCACGTCCATCAGCATCAGCCGGATCCCGGCGAGCAGGTGGTGGACCAGCGCCGCCAGCAGGACCGCCCCGAGCAGGGCGGCGGTGCGCGTGTCGAGGAGCCCTGCCACCCAGCGGAAATGGGGGGCGGAGCGGCTGCTGTACTCGGCCAGGCCCAGCGCCGCCGGCACCGCCAGCACCAGCAGCAGGCCGCTGAGACGGTGCAGGATGGAGGCCACCGCACCCACGGGGAAATGGATCCGGCGCAGGTCGAGGAAAACGGGTCGGCGGGCTGGGATTCGGGCCATGCCGGCAGTATAGAGGGAGCAGGCGCGACGGGACAATTACCGCACCGGTGGCAGCCTGGACCAGGGCGCCGGGCTCGGCCATAATCCCGACCCCCGAGCCCGGGAAACGGGACGCATTCCCGCGAGACAGCCAAGGATGGGGCAACCATGCTTCCCGACTGGCAGCAAACCCTGGAATCCCTCGGCGGCCGCATCGAGGACGGCGTCGTCGCTGACTTTGGCGACCCCAGCGCCGAGCTGGCCGCCGCCGACCGCGGCGAGACGGTGCTCGCCGACCTCAGCCAGCGCGCCTTCCTGACCCTCACCGGCAGCGAGGTGCTGTCTTACCTGCAGGGCCAGCTCACCAACGACGTCTACCCCGCCGAGCACGGCACGCCGGTGCTGGCCGCCCACCTCACGCCCAAGGGCCGGGTCATCGCCGGCCTGCTGGTGCTCCCCTTCGAGGCCGGCTTCGCGGTGGACTTCCCCGGCGATCTGGCCGAGCCGCTCACCAAGCGCCTGACCATGTTCATCCTGCGCGCCGACGTCCAGCTCACCGACGCGGCCGACCAGTGGGTGCGCCTGGGGGTCTCCGGCGAGACGGCGGCCGCCGCGGCGGCCGCCGCCATCGGCGCCGAGCGCCTGACCCCGGAAGGAACCACCCGCGGCAGCCACGGCACCGCCATTCCCCTGCCCGGTCCCGGCCCGGCCTACCTGCTCGTGGTCCCGCCCGAGGCTGGCCGCGACGCCTGGACCGCTGCCACCGCCGAGGCCCGCCCGGTGGGCCGGGACGCCTGGGAGCTGGCCCGCATCCGGGCCGGGGTGCCCGACCTGGGCGCCGCCACCAGCGAGACCTTCATCCCCCAGGAGGCCAACCTGGAGCCCCTGGGCGGCATCAGCTACACCAAGGGCTGCTACACCGGCCAGGAGGTGGTGGCGCGCACCAAGCACCTGGGGCGGCTCAAGCGCCAGCTCTACCGGCTGCGGGCGGACGGCCCGCTGAGCCCGGGCCAGGCGGTCCACGCCGAGGGCGAGGAGCAGAGCCGGGGACGCATCGTGCGCTCCGCGCCCCTGCCGGGAGGCGGCAGCGAGGCGCTGGCGGTGCTGCACATCGAGACCGTGGAGGCGGGCACCGCGCTGCACGCCGAGGGCGGCGCCGCCCTGGAGGTGCTCGACCTGCCCTACGCGCAGCCGGCCCTGGCCGAATGAAGGCGCCGGACTGGGGCTACTTCGTCTACTACCGGATCGACCCGGAGCGCCGGACGGACATGCCCTGGGCGGCGCTGTTCGCGGCGGTGGAGCGGCGCACCGGCGTGGCCGGCCGCCTGTTCGGCCCGGCCCCCGACGGCCGCACCTGGATGGAGGTCTACGAGCCGGTGCCCGCCGCCCGGCGCGAGGACTTCGAGCGGGATCTGGCGGCGGCGGTGACGGAGGCGGGGATGGACGGCTTGCTTCCGGCCGGCGAGCGGCGCCATGCCGAGGCCTTCCCGCGGGCGGCGGGCGACGGCTAGTCTCCCGGGCTCCCGACCGGATTCCCGGCGGGGCCCGCCGAAGAAGGGCCCGATGACCCGGACCCCGAGGGGGCGGACCGGTCCTCGCCGTGCGGGCGCACCATGCGGATGAACAGCTCGTCGTCGCGGATCATGCCCAGGTCCTCGCGGGCACGCTCGACGATAGCCTCGCCCTCGCGGCGGAGGTCGGTGACCTCGGCACGCAGCCGCCGGTTGCGCTGCTCCAGGCGCTCGGCGGTGGCCTTCAGCTCCGCCAGGCGGTGCTGGCGCTGCCACATGTCCGTCAGTCCGCGCGCACCGAGCCACAGCTGGTACTGCAGGGCCCCCACCACCAGCACCAGGCCGACGAGCAGCATGCGCACGGCGCCCTGCCCCGCCTACCGGGCCGGGTTCCGGCGCACCACCAGGCGCGCCAGCACCAGACCGGCGAGGAAGGCCGCCGCCGCGGGCGGGCCGCCGGCAGAGGCGGCGCCCCCGAGCAGGCCGAGCACCCCCGCCAGCCCCAGGGCCAGGACCCCAACCACCCGGACTCGGGACCACTCCGCGGCCCCGGCACGCCGGGCCAGGCGCCGCATCCCCGAGAAGAACAGCACGCCGCCGGCGACCCCGGCGACACCGCCCAGGCCGACGGCCACGGCCGGGTCGGGGACCAACGCCCTCATCCGCGCCGCGTGGGCAGGGCCGCGGCACCCAGGTAGCGGCCGTCGGGGCCCAGCTCCTCCTCGATGCGCAGCAGGCGGTTGTACTTGGCCACGCGGTCGGAGCGCGACGCCGAGCCGGTCTTGATCTGGGCACAGTTGGTGGCCACCGCGATGTCGGCGATGGTGGTGTCCTCGGTCTCGCCGCTGCGGTGGGAGACCACCGCGGTGTAGCCGGCGCGCTTGGCCAGATCGATGGCATCCAGGGTCTCGGACAGGGTGCCGATCTGGTTGACCTTGATCAGGATGGAGTTGGCCACGCCGCGCTCGATGCCCTCGGCCAGGATCTTCGGGTTGGTGACGAACAGGTCGTCGCCCACCAGCTGCAGCGAGCCGCCCAGGCGGTCGGTGAGCGCCCGCCAGCCTTCCCAGTCGTTCTCGCCCAGGCCGTCCTCGATGGAGGCCACCGGGAAGTCCGCCGCCAGCTCCGCCACGAAATCGATCATGGCCTCGGTGGCCAGCTCCTTGCCCTCGCCGGCCAGGCGGTACTGGCCGCCCTGGTGGAATTCGGAGGCGGCCACGTCCATGGCCAGCAGCACGTCCTCGCCGGCGGTGTAGCCGGCCTTGTCGATGGCCTGCATGAGGGTCTCGAAGGCGGCGCGGTTGGAGGCCAGGTTGGGCGCGAAGCCGCCCTCGTCGCCGACGGCGGTGACGTGGCCGGCGTCGGCCAGGGTCTGCTTGAGGCTGTGGAACACCTCCACGCCGCAGCGCAGGGCCTGCGAGAAGTGGTCGAAGCCCACCGGCATGAGCATGCACTCCTGGAAGTCCAGGCCGTTGTCGGCGTGGGCGCCGCCGTTGATGACGTTCATCATGGGCACCGGCAGCACGCAGGCCCCGGCGCCGCCCAGGTAGCGGTACAGCGGCAGGCCGGCGTCGGCGGCGGCCGCCTTGGCCACCGCCAGCGACACCGCCAGGATGGCGTTGGCGCCCAGGCGAGCCTTGTTGTCGGTGCCGTCGAGCTCGATCATGGCGCGGTCGATGGCGCGCTGGTCCTGGGCGTCGAGGCCGAGCACCGTCTCCATGAGCTCGCCATTGACGTGGGCCACCGCCTGGGTCACGCCCTTGCCCGCGTAGCGCTCGCCGCCGTCGCGCAGCTCCACTGCCTCGCGCTCGCCGGTGGAGGCGCCGCTGGGCACCGCAGCGCTACCCACCGCGCCGCTCTCCAGCCACACCTCGGCCTCGACGGTGGGGTTCCCGCGGGAATCCAGGATCTCGCGACCACGAACCTCGACAATGGCACTCACAGGCGTATCTCCAAGGCTAGTTTTCAGTGTTCAGTGTTCAGTGTTCAGTAAAGGCAAAACCTAGGGCCACCCGGCCTGCAGGGGCCAGGCCGTTGCCGTTACTGAACACTGAACACTGAAAACTGAACACTTCGAAACACTTAAACGTCGTTCTGGCGAGCCGCGCTGTGGATCGCCAGCAGGCGCGTCAGCAGGGCCTCCATCCTATCCAGCGGCCACATGTTGGGGCCGTCGCTGGGGGCCGAATCCGGGTCCTCGTGGGTCTCCATGAACAGGCCGTCCACGCCGACCCCGGCGGCGGCGGAGGCCAGGACAGGCACGAACTCGCGCTGGCCGCCGGAGGCGCCGCCGGCGCCGCCAGGCAGCTGCACCGAGTGGGTGGCGTCGAACACCACCGGGGCGCTGGTGTCGCGCATGACCGCCAGGGCGCGCATGTCCGAGACCAGGTTGTTGTAGCCGAAGCTGACCCCGCGCTCGCACACCATGATGTCGTCGTTGCCCGTCTCGCGGGCCTTGTCCACGACGTTTTTCATGTCCCAGGGCGCCAGGAACTGGCCCTTCTTGATGTTCACCGGCCTGCCGGTGGCCGCCACCGCCTGGATGAAGTCGGTCTGGCGGCACAGGAACGCCGGGGTCTGCAGCACGTCCACCGCCTCCGCCACCGGCGCTGCCTGGTCGGGGGTGTGGACGTCGGTGAGCACCGGCACCCCCACCTCCTCGCGGACGGCGGCCAGGATGGCCAGGCCCTCGTCCATGCCGGGCCCGCGGTAGCTGCCGGTGGCGCTGCGGTTGGCCTTGTCGAAGCTGGACTTGTAGATCAGCGGCACGCCCACCCGCTCGCAGATGGCCTTGAGCCGCTCGGCGGTGCGCAGGGCGTGGTCGCGGTCCTCGATGGCGCAGGGGCCGGCGATCAGGAAGAAGGGGTGTTCGCCGCCGATGGGGTAGCCGGCCAGCTCCCTCACGCCGTCGCCTCCAGGCCCTGGCGGTGGTCGAGGGCGGCGCGGATGAAGCCGCTGAACAGGGGGTGGCCCTCCATGGGGCGCGAGGTGAACTCGGGGTGGAACTGGCAGGCCACGAACCACGGGTGGTCCGGGGCCTCCACCACCTCCTTGAGGCGGCCGTCGACGCTGCTGCCGGTGAACATCAGGCCGGCCTCCTTGAGCAGCTCGTAGTACTGGTTGTTGAACTCGTAGCGGTGGCGGTGGCGCTCCACCACCTGCTCGCGGCCGTAGGCGGCGCGCACCGCGGAGCCCTCCTCCAGGATGCAGGGGTACTCGCCCAGGCGCATGGTGCCGCCCAGATCGCCCTCGGCCTCGCGCGTGACGATGCGGCCGTCCTCGTCCAGCCACTCGGTGAGCAGGGCGATCACCGGATGGCGGGTGGTGCGATCGAACTCGGTGCTGGACGCCCCCTCCAGGCCGGCCACGTTGCGCGCGAACTCCACCACCGCCAGCTGCATGCCCAGGCAGATGCCGAGGTAGGGCACGCCGCGGCTGCGGGCGTAGGCGATGGCCGCGATCTTGCCCTCGCTGCCGCGCTCGCCGAAGCCGCCCGGAACCAGCACGGCGTGCACGCCGTCGAGGTGGGCGGCGGCGCCGTCGCCCTCGATGGACTCGGCATCCACATAGCGCACGGCCACCTTGGCCCGGTGCTGGATGCCGGCGTGGGTGAGGGCCTCGTTGAGCGATTTGTAGGACTCGGTGAGGTCCACGTACTTGCCCACCATGGCGATCTCCACCTCGGCGTCCGGGTGGTCGATGGCGTCCACGATGCGCTCCCACGGCGCCAGGTCCGGCGGGCCCGAGTCCATGCCCAGCTTCTCCAGCACGATGCCGTCGAGCTGCTGGCGGTGGAACCCCAGCGGCACCTTGTAGATGGTATCCACGTCCAGGGCGGTGACCACGGCGCGCTCGGGGACGTTGCAGAACAGCCCCATCTTGCGCCGCTGGTCCTCGGGGATCTCGCGGTCGGCGCGGCACAGCAGCACGTCCGGCTGGATGCCGATCTCGCGCAGCTCCTTCACCGAGTGCTGGGTGGGCTTGGTCTTCATCTCCCCGGCCGAGGGGATGTAGGGCACCAGGGTCAGGTGGATGTACAGGCAGCGACCGGCCAGCTCCACGCCCAGCTGGCGGATGGCCTCCATGAACGGCAGCGACTCGATGTCGCCCACCGTGCCGCCGATCTCGATCAGGGCCACGTCGGCGCCGTCGCCCACTGCCAGGATGGAGTCCTTGATCTCGTCGGTGATGTGGGGGATCACCTGCACCGTGCCGCCCAGGTAGTCGCCGCGGCGCTCCTTCTTGATCACCGACTCGTAGATCTGCCCGGTGGTGAAGTTGTTGCGCGCCGACATGCGGGCGTGGGAGAAGCGCTCGTAGTGGCCCAGGTCGAGGTCGGTCTCGGCGCCGTCGGCGGTGACGAACACCTCGCCGTGCTGGAACGGGCTCATGGTGCCGGGATCAACGTTGATGTAGGGATCCAGCTTCTGGAAGGTGACCTTGAGGCCGCGCGCCTCCAGCAGCGCGCCCAGGGAGGCGGATGCGATGCCCTTGCCGAGGGACGAGACCACGCCCCCGGTGATGAAGATGAAGCGGGTGTGACTGCCAGTCGCCTGCGCGTCGGTGCTCTCGCTCATTCGCCGTCCCGTTGTCCCCGTTCGCCCGCTCGCGGGCCCTGTTCCGGCGCCGTGCCCCGGTCCCCGGCCGTCCCTCCTTCCCCGGCCAGGATGCTATCCCCATCCGCCGCCGGCAAGGCCGCCTCGGTCAGCCACAGCCAGCCGCCGCGGCGCTCGGCGCCGCCGCCTTGCCACTCGATCCGGCCCGCGGCCTCGTCCCGTGCCGCCAGCCGCAGCGCCCGGTCCAGCGCCTCGCGCGCCGGCGGCGCCTGGCCCGCCCGGCGCAGGGCCGCCCGCAGCACCAGCCGGCCCTCGCCGGCGGGCAGCGCGGCCAGGCCGGCGGCCGCCAGCGCCGGCGGCGCGCCCGCCCGCCACAGCGCGGCGAGCCGCTCCTCCACCGCCCCCTCGAGCACCTCGCGCGCGTCCTGCAGCAGATCGGCGGAGCGCGCCACGGAGGCACTCACCTCGCCGCCCATGGCCTCGGCCAGGCACGGCAGCAGCCGATCGCGCACGCGCGCACGGGCGAAGCGGGGATCGCGGTTGCCGGGGTCGCTCACCGTGGCCAACCCCAGGCCCTCGACCCAGGCGGCCAGCTCGGCGCGGCGGAAGGGCAGCAGCGGCCGCGCCAGCCAGCCGGCGCCGAACGCCCGCCGGCGCTCGATGCCGGAGAGGCCGTCGAGGCCGGCGCCGCGGGTGAGGTAGAGCAGGACCGTCTCCGCCTGGTCGTCGGCGTGGTGGGCGGTCATCACCCAGTCGCCGGCGTCCATGGACCGCTCCAGCAGCCCGTAGCGGGCGCGCCGCGCCGCGGCCTCCTCGCTCTCCCCCGCCCCCGGCGTCCCCTCCCACGCCAGCAGGCGGAACCCCACCCCCAGCCGCTCGGCGGTGGCCCGGGCCTGCTCCGCCCAGGCGTCGGCCTGGCGCTGGAGGCCGTGGTGGACGTGCACCGCCTCCACCCGGAAGCCGCGCACCGGCGCCAGCGCCGCCAGGGCGGCCACCAGGGCGGTGGAGTCGGGCCCGGCGCTGAAGGCCGGACGCAGGCGCGCCCCCTCCGGGACCGCCAGATCCCGGCGGAGGTGCTCGTCGAGGCGGGTCACGAAGCGATCCCGCAGGGGGTGGCGCGGCAGCATGGGGGCACTCCGGATGCCGGGGCCCCCGCCGGGGGCCCTCAGGTCTCCTCGTCGAAGGAGCCGAAGCCCATCAGCCGCTGGTAGCGCTCCTCCAGCAGCTGATCCACGGGCCGGGCCTGCAGGCGATCGAGGTGCTCGGCCAGGAGCCCGCCCAGGCTTTCCGCCATGGCATCGGGGTCGCGGTGGGCCCCGCCCAGGGGCTCCGGCACCACCTCATCGATGAGGCCGAACTTCTGGATGCGCTCGGCGGTGATGCCCATGGCCTCGGCGGCCTCCTGGGCGCGACCGCTGTCCTTCCACAGGATGGAGGCGCAGCCCTCGGGGCTGATCACCGAGTAGGTGGCGTACTGCAGCATGAGGATCTGGTCGCCCACGCCGATGCCGAGCGCGCCGCCGCTGCCGCCCTCGCCGATCACGCTGGCGATGATCGGGGTGCGCAGGCGCGCCATCTCGCGCAGGTTGCGGGCGATGGCCTCGCTCTGGCCGCGCTCCTCGGCGCCCACGCCGGGGTAGGCGCCGGGGGTGTCGATGAAGGTCAGCACCGGCAGCCGGAACTTCTCCGCCAGCTTCATCAGCCGCAGGGCCTTGCGGTAGCCCTCGGGCCGGGGCATGCCGAAGTTGCGCCGGAGCTTCTCCTTGGTGTCGCGGCCCTTCTGGTGGCCGATGATCATCACCGGCCGCCCTGCCAGGCGCGCGGTGCCGCCGACGATGGCGGGATCGTCGGCGAAGGCGCGGTCGCCGTGGAGCTCGCGGAAACCGGTGACCATGCGCTCGAGGTAGTCCTGGGTGTAGGGCCGGGACGGATGCCGCGCCACCTGGGAGACCTGCCACGGCGTCAGGTTGCCGTAGATCTTCTCCGTCTGGCGGCGGTTCTTGCGCTCGAGCCGCTCGATCTCCTCGCCGATATTGAGGTCGGCCTCGTCATCGGTGACGTAGCGCAGCTCCTCGATCTTCGCTTCCAGTTCGGCGATGGGCTGCTCGAAGTCGAGAAAGCGGTTGTTCATAAACGGACATCCTCGGTTGCCGACCCGGCCGGCGCCGGGCGCTGGCCCTCCCCTCTTTCCGCGTCCCCTCGGTCCGGGGCACGGCTCCGCCGCAAACCGCGGGATTATACCCGTCTCGGCGGGCCGATGAAAAACTCAGGCCTCCGGCCGGAAGCGCACCCGCACCGCCTCCTCCCCCAGCAGGTCGGACAGCGCGTCCAGCAGCCCCGGTTCGGGCCGCACCGCCTGTCCCATGCGCAGACGGGCGCGGGCGCGGCCGGGGATGCGATAGTCGATCCATACCGGGCACTGCCCGGGATGCTCGGTCAGCAGCCCGCCCAGGCGCTCGGCGGCCTCGGCCGCCATCTGCGGCGCCGCGAGCGCCAGCTCCAGGGCGCGGGCCCGCTCCACCCGGGCCTCATCCAGGGTCATGATGCGCTCGGCGGTGACCTTGTAGCCCCCCGTCTGCTCGTCGGGCGCGGCGCGGCCCTCCACCACCGCCAGCGGTTCGTCGCCGCGCAGCCAGTCGCGGGCCTCGCCGTAGGTCTCGGCGAACACCACCACCTCGGCGCGCCCGGAAGGGTCCTCCAGGGCGGCGAAGGCCATGCGCTCGCCGCGGCGGTTGTTGATCTCCTTGAGCGACGCCACCAGGCCGGCGATCACCACCGAGTCGCCCTCCTCGGGGGAGAGGTCGCGGATGCGGCCGTCGGTGAGCTCGCCGAGCTCATCCATGCGGTCGTCCAGGGGGTGGCCGGAGAGGTAGAAGCCCAGGGTGGCCTTCTCGCCGCGCAGGCGCTCGGCGCTGTCGAGCTCGGCCACCTCCGGGTACTCGCCGCCGGCCGTGGGCTCGGCCTCGGCGAACAGGCTGTCCTGGCCCACGGCGATGTCCTGCTGAACGCGCACGCCCTCCTCGAAGGCGGTGTCCAGCACCGCCAGCATGGCCGCCCGCGAGGGCCCCAGGGCGTCCATGGCCCCCGAGCGGATGAGGGCCTCGGCGACGCGCTTGTTGGCCCGGCGCAGGTCCACGCGGCTGGCGAACTCGAACAGGTCGCCGAACGCCCCGCCGGCGGCGCGCTCGGCCAGGATGGCCTCCAGCGCCGCCTCGCCGGCCCCCTTGACGGCGCCCAGGCCGTAGCGGACGTCGCCGGCGTGCTCGGCCGCCTGGTTCTCCACCGTGAACTCCAGGTCCGAGCGATTGATGTCCGGCGACAGCACCGCCAGGCCCATCTGCCGGCAGTCGCCGATGAAGTTGACCACCTTGTCGGTGTTGTTCATGTCCGACGACAGCACCGCCGCCATCAGCTCCGCCGGGTAGTGGGCCTTGAGGTAGGCGGTGCGGTAGGAGATCAGGGCGTACGCGGCGGAGTGGGACTTGTTGAAGCCGTAGCCGGCGAACTTCTCCATCAGGTCGAAGATGTCGGTGGCCTTGGCGTCGTCGATGCCGTTCTCGCGCGCGCCGGCCAGGAAGATCTCGCGCTGCTTGGCCATCTCCTCGGGCTTCTTCTTGCCCATGGCGCGGCGCAGCAGATCGGCGGCGCCCAGGCTGTAGTTGCCGAGCACCTGGGCGATCTGCATCACCTGCTCCTGGTACAGGATGACCCCGTAGGTCTCCTCGAGGATAGGCTCGAGCTGCGGCAGCGGGTAGTCCCACTGCTTCTGGATGCCGTGGCGCCGCTCCACGTAGTCGTCGACCATGCCCGACTCCAGCGGCCCCGGGCGATAGAGGGCGACCAGCGCGATCAGGTCCTCGAAGCGGGTGGGCTGCAGGCGCTGGATGAGCTCCTTCATGCCCGAGGACTCCAGCTGGAATACCGCCGTGGTCTCGCAGCGGCGCAGCAGGGCGAAGGTGGCCTCGTCGTCCATGGGCAGGGTGTCCATGTCCAGCGGGCCCTCACCCGCCGCCTGGCGCGAGCGGTTGACCTGGGCCACCGCCTTGTCGATCACGGTCAGCGTGCGCAGGCCCAGGAAGTCGAACTTGACCAGGCCGGCCGCCTCCACGTCGTCCTTGTCGAACTGGGTGGTGACCGTGTCGCCGTCCGCTTCCTTGAACAGCGGCGTGAAGTCGGTCAGCGGGCTCGGCGAGATGACCACGCCGCCGGCGTGGGTGCCGGCGTTGCGCGCCAGGCCCTCCAGCTTGCGGGCCAGGTCGATGAGGGTGTGGACGTCCTCCTCGTTCTCGTAGCGCCCGCGCAGGTCCTCCTCCTGCTCCAGCGCCTGGCTGAGGGTGATGCCGAGGTCGTTGGGGACGAGCTTGGCGATCTTGTCCACGTAGCCGTAGGGGTGGCCGAGCACCCGGCCGACGTCGCGCACCACCGCCTTGGCCTTCATGGCGCCGTAGGTGATGATCTGCGCCACCTTGTCGCGGCCGTACTTGCCAGTGACGTAGTCGATCACCCGGTCGCGCTTGTCCATGCAGAAGTCCACATCGAAGTCGGGCATGGAGACGCGCTCGGGGTTGAGGAAGCGCTCGAACAGCAGGCCGTAGCGGATGGGATCGATGTCGGTGATCTTGAGCGCGAAGGCCACCAGCGAGCCGGCGCCGGAGCCGCGCCCCGGCCCCACCGGCACGTCGTTGTCCTTGGCCCACTGGATGAAGTCGGCGACGATCAGGAAGTAGGCGGGGAAGCCCATCTGATCGATGATGCCGATCTCCCGCTCCAGACGCTGGCTGTACTCGGCGCGCAGCTGCTCGGGATCGGCGTCGGTATTGTTGGCCAGCACCTGCGGCAGGCGCTCGGCCAGGCCGTCACGGGCGGCCTTGGGGAAGAAGGCCCCGATGGAGCTGCCGTCCGGCGGCTGGTAGTCGGGCAGGTAGGGGGTGCCGAAGGCCAGCTCCACGTTGCAGCGCGCGGCGATGTGGCCGGCGTTGGCCACCGCCTCGGGCACGTCCTCGAACAGCGCCGCCATGTCGTCGCCGCTGCGCAGGTGGTTCTGCTCGGTGAAGCGCGAGCCGCCGCGGCGGCGCTCCAGGGTCGTGCCCTCGGCGATGGCCCGCCGCACCTCGTGGGCCTCGGCGTCGCCGGGCTCGGGGAAGTGGACATTGTTGGTGGCCACCACCGGCAGTCCCAGCCGGCCCGCCAGCTGCAGGCTGGCCTGGTTGACCTCCTCCTGACCGCTGCCGCCGGTGCGCTGCAGCTCCAGGTAGAACCCGGCCGGGAAGGTGTCGCGGTACCAGCGGGCGGCGGCCTCCGCCGCCTCCATGCGGCCGCGCGCCAGCCAGTAGCCCACCTCCCCCTCGAGGTTGGCGGACAGGGCGATCAGCCCGTCGCCGTGGGCGGCCAGCCACTCCCGCTTCAGGCGCGGCTGGCCGCGCACCTGGCCCTCCAGGTAGCCCCGGGAGGACAGCTCCACCAGGTTGTCGTAGCCGCCCCGATCGCGCGCCAGCAGCACCAGTTGGGCGGCCGGCGCGTCGCCTTCGGCCTCCAGCCACACCTCCGAGCCGATGATCGGCTTGATACCCGCCGCCAGGGCCTTGTTGTAGAACTTCACCAGGGCGAACAGGTTGCCGTGGTCGGTAAGCGCCACCGCCGGCATGCCCATGGCCTTGGCGCGGGCGATCAGGTCGGGGACGCGCAAGGTGCCGTCGACGAGGGAGAACTCGGAGTGGCAGTGGAGATGGACGAAGGGGGGCGAATCGGGCATAGCGGCCATCTCGAAGAAAGTTTTAAGTGTTAAGTTTTAAGTGTTAAGGCAACCCAAACCGACAAGCATTTGGTTTTTAATTTCTTTTACTTAAAACTTAACACTTAAAACTTACCACTTGATGGTAAACGATCGCCGATGGATGGGCGAGGGGCCGAGGCGCTTGATGGCGTCGCGGTGGGCGGCGGTGCCGTAGCCCTTGTGGCCGGCGAAGCCGTAGCCGGGGAAGCGGTCGTCGAAGGCGGCCATCCAGCGGTCGCGGATGACCTTGGCCAGGATGGAGGCGGCGGCAATGGCGTCGTCGCGGCCATCCCCGCCCACCAGGCACTCGGCGCCGGGCAGGCCGGGCGGCCGGGCGTTGCCGTCGATGCGCACCGCGGCCGGGTCGAGGCCGAGCGCGGCCACCGCGCGCTCCATGGCGCGGAAGGTGGCCTGGAGGATGTTGACCTCGTCGATCTCCGCCGGCTCCGCCCAGCCCAGGCCGGCGGCCGCCGCCCCGGCCAGCAGCTCGTCGTGGAGGGCCTCGCGGCGCCGGGCGGTGAGCTTCTTGGAGTCGGCCAGGCCGGCCACCGGGTTGGGCTCGGCCAGCACCACCGCCGCCGCCACCACCGGGCCGGCCAGCGGTCCGCGCCCGGCCTCGTCGACGCCGGCCACAGGCACGGGCGGCAGCCCGCCCGCGGCGCCGGGGGCCACGACGGTCCGCCGGCAGTCGGCCTCGCCCAGGGCCAGGCCCAGCTGGCCGCCTGCCTCAGGCCCGGGCATCGGCCAAAAAGCCCGCCACCACCTCGGCCGCCCGCCGCGACGGCTCGTGGCCCAGGGTCTCGCGCACCCCGGCCAGCTCGGCGCGCGCCTTCTCCCGCCGGTGGGGGTCCTCCAGGAGCTCGGCGAGGGTCTCGGCCACGGTTTGCGGCTCGGCGTCGCCCTGGATCAGCTCCGGGGCCACCTCGCGGCCGGCGATGAGGTTGACCATGCCGATGTAGGACACCCGCACCAGCCGCCGCGCCAGCCAGAAGGTCACCGGCGAGAGCTTGTAGAGGACGATCAGGGGCGTCCCCACCACGGCGGTCTCCAGGGTGGCCGTGCCCGAGGTGACGGCGGCGCAGTCGGCGGCGGCGGTGGCCGTGATGCTGTCGTCGCAGCGCACCAGCCCGGCCGGCCCCATCTCGGCCTGCACCTCGTCCAGCACCTGCGCCACCTCGGGGCCGGCCACCGGCAGCACGAAGCGGATGCCCGGGAAGCGGGGCTCGAGCAGCTCGGCGGCCTCCAGCAGCACCGGCGCCATGCGCAGCACCTCGGAGCGGCGGCTGCCCGGCAGCAGGGCCACCACTGGCGCCTCCGCCGCCAGCCCCAGGCGCTCCCGGGCCGCCTGCCGGTCGGGCACCTCCGCCAGGCGCTCGACGATCGGGTTGCCGACGTAGGTGACCGGCACCCCGGCCGCCTCGTAGACCTCCATCTCGAACGGGAAGATCACCAGCATGTGGTCCACCACCCGGCCGATTCCGCGCACCCGCCCGCGCCGCCAGGCCCACACCTGGGGGCTGACGTAGTAGACCACCGGCACCCCGGCACGTTTGGCCACCCTGGCCAGACGCAGGTTGAAGTCGGGCAGGTCCACGCACACCAGCAGGTCGGGCGGATCCTCGCGCAGGCGCCGCTTGAGTCCGTTGAACACCTCGCGGATGTCGCCGAAGTGGCGCAGCACCTCGGTCAGGCCGACCACGGCCAGCCGGTCGGAGGGATACAGGGCGCGGCAGCCGGCGGCCTCCATGCGCGGACCGGCCACGCCCTCGAAGCGCGCGCCCGGGCGCTGCTCGCGGACGGCGTCGATGAGGCCGGCGGCGATGGCATCGCCGGAGGCCTCGCCGGCCACGATCATGACCCGCGGCCCGGCGGCGCGCTCCTCGCCGGCGGCGGTCGGCGGCGCCGTGCGGGCCGCGGGCGGACTCGGCGGCGCCGGGGTCACGAGCGGGCGTGCTCCTCGACCACGGCGGCGATGCGCTCCACCTCCTCCTTGGACAGCTCGGGGAAGATGGGCAGGGCCAGCACCCGCTGGGCGACGCGGTCGGCCACCGGGCAGCGGGCGCCCTCGGCATAGGGGGCGAACACCGGCTGGCGGTGCAGGGGCACGGCGTAGTACACCGCCGAGGCGATGTCGGCGGCGGCCAGGGCATCGCGCACCTCGTCGCGGTTGGCCGTCTGGATCACGAACTGGTGGTAGACATGGCCCCCCTCCACCGACTCGTTGGGCAGGTGCACGGCGGCCTCGGCCAGGTTG
The DNA here is from genome assembly GCA_035267605.1 of Gammaproteobacteria bacterium. Taxonomy (GTDB): domain Bacteria; phylum Pseudomonadota; class Gammaproteobacteria; order Thiohalorhabdales; family Thiohalorhabdaceae; genus Thiohalorhabdus. The sequence goes on along the minus strand of DATFLO010000197.1, from coordinate 19,223 downwards.
CGCCGGTAGGCCATGGCGACGCGCCGCCGGCCCTCGTTGTAGGCGGCGATGCGGCTCAGCTTGGCGCGCAGGACCACCGCCTGCAGCTCGTCCAGGCGGCTGTTGAAGCCCAGCTCGTCGTGGTAGTAGGGCCGGGAGGAGCCGTGGTTGCGCAGGCGCAGCAGGTGGTCGGCGAATTGATCGTCGTCGGTGGTGATCAGCCCGCCGTCGCCGGCGCCGCCGAGGTTCTTGCTGGGAAAGAAGCTGAACGCCCCCGCCCGGCCCCAGGCCCCGGTCATGCGTCCGCTGCGGGCGGCGCCGAAGCTCTGGGCGCAGTCCTCGAGGATGGTCAGGCCGTGGCGCTCGGCGATGTCGTCGAAGGCCTCCATGGCCACCGGCTGGCCGAACAGGTGCACCGGCAGCAGGGCCTTCGTGCGGTCGGTCACCGCGGCCTCGGCCTGCTCGGGGTCGAGGTTGAGGGTGTAGGGGTCGATGTCGGCGAACACCGGGGTGGCGCCGGTGTAGAGGATGGCCTCGGCGGTGGCGGCGAAGCTGAAGGGGGTGGTGATCACCTCGTCGCCGGGCCCGATGCCGGCGGCGCGCAGGGCCAGGTGCAGGGCATCGGTCCCGGAGGCCACGCCCACCGCCCGGTGCACCCCCAGGTGCTCGGCGGCCTCGGCCTCGAAGGCCTTGCCGCGCGGGCCCAGGATGAACTGACCGCTGGCCAGAACCTCGCGGATCTCGGGCTCGATCTCCTCCATCAGCCCCGCCATCTGGCGGGCGGCGTCCACCATGGGAATGGTCACGACTTGAGCTCCTGCGGCGCAACGGGCCCGTAGCGGGCGAAGTGGTCGTCGATGGCAGCGCGCACCTGCAGGCCCAGCTCCAGGGCGGCGCGGCCCTCGTAGCCGCTGACCCCGTCGCCGGGCTGGCCCCGGCAGGCGCGCAGGAAGGCGTCCACCTCCTCGGCGAGCAGGTCGGCCGGCTCCAGCTCCAGCTGCTCGCCGCGGGCGCCGGGCACGGGGCCGTCATCGCCCGCTTGGTCCAGCTCGAACACGCCCATGGCGTTGTTCACGAAATCCAGCGACACGTAGCGGTGGGGCTGGAACATGCGGATCTCGCGCACCCGCTTGCGGGCCACCCGCGAGGCGGTGACGTTGGCCACGGCACCGCTTTCGAAGGCGATGCGGGCATTGACCATGTCCACCTTGTCGGTGACCACCGGGATGCCGATGGCGCGCACCTCGGTCACCGGCGCGCCCACCCAGTGCAGGATCAGGTCCAGGTCGTGGACCATCAGGTCGAGGATGACATCGATGTCCAGGGAGCGCGGCTGGAAGGTATTGAGGCGATTGGCCTCCAGGTAGCGCGGCGGATGGCGGTCCAGGCCGCTGGCCGCCAGCCGCCGCACGCCGGGATGGAAGCGCTTGAGGTGGCCCACCTGCAGGATGCGGCCGGAGGCGTCGGCCGCGGCGATCAGGTCGTCGGCCTCGTCCAGGCTGGCGGCCAGCGGCTTCTCCATGAGCACGTGGACCCCGGCGCCCAGGGCCTGGACACCGAGGTCGCCGTGGACCTCGGTGGGCGCGGCGATGGTCACCGCGTCCACCCCCTCCACCAGCGAGCCGGCGTCGGGGAAGGCGACGCAGCCGGTTTCGGCGGCCACCGCCTCGGCGCGCTCCATGTCCGGATCGAACACGCCGACCAGCTCGGCGTCGGCGTGGGCGGCGTACTTCTGGGCGTGGTAGCGCCCCAGGCTGCCGACACCCAGGACGCCGACGCGGATCACCTCGCTCATGAGCTGTTGTCCCCTCGGCCGGACTCCGCCGGCGCTTCCAGAAGGATGATGCTGATGCCGGCGGCGTCGGCGGCGGCCACCACCTCGTCACGATCGAGCACCAGGGTCAGCCCGGCCTCCAGCGCCAGGCAGGTGGCCCCGGCCTCGGCCATGGCGACCACCGTATCGGTGCCGATGGTGGGGACGTCGAAGCGCACGTCCTGGCCCGGCTTGGCCACCTTGACCACGGTCACCCCGCCGCCGCCCAGCTCGCCCCCGCGGCGAATGGCGGCGTCGGTGCCCTCGATGGCCTCAACCGCCATCACCGAGCGGTTCTTGATGACCACGCTCTGGCCCACGTCCTGGCCGGCCACCACCTTGGCCAGGTCCCAGCCGAAATCGATGTCGGCGCGCTCTTCCCCGGAAGGCGCGCGCCGGGTCAGGACCCCGGACCCGGGCAGCAGCTCCCCGGCGTGGGCGATGGAGGACACCAGCCGGATGCCGCTGCGCCCGAGCTCATCGGCCACCGCCCCGAGCAGGGTGTCGTCCTTGAAGTCCGGGGCCCGCGCCATGAGCTTGACCGCCCGCAGGTCGGGGCGCAGCTGGTAGATGCGGGTCTTGTGCACCTTGCCCGCCATCACCGCCTCGCGCACGCCGGCACCGCGGAAGGCCTCGATCAGCTTGCCCAGCTGGCCCAGCCGCAGCCAGCGGTGCTCGTCGGCCACCTCGGTGACGGCGGGATCGGTCTCCTCGCGGATGGCGGCGCAGAAGACCCGGTAGCCCTGGGCCTTGAGGTTGCGGGCGTAGAGGAGGGGGAAGCGCCCGTAACCGGCGATGAGCCCGATGGGCGGATCGCCCGCGGCGGCCTCGGTCGCCGCCGAAGCGCCGCCCCGGGGGCTTGTGGGGCGGCCGGACGGGGTCGGCGTCACCGCACCACCCCCCGCTCCGATTCGCGGAAGAAGGTCATCACCTGCTGCACTTCGGGGATCTCGGCATCGGGGCTGGCGGCCACCTCGGCCAGGGCCTCGTCGCGCGGGCGCTTCTTGTGGAACAGGGCCTTGAAGGCGCGCTTGAGGCCCTCGACCGTTTCGGGCGCGAAGCCGGCGCGCTCCAGCCCCACCGAGTTGAGGCCGTACAGGCGGGCGCGGTTGCCGGCCACGGAGGCGAACGGCGGCACGTCCTTGGAAACCGCCGAGGCGCCGCCGACGAAGGCGTGCGGGCCGATGCGGCAGAACTGGTGGATGGCGCTCATGCCGCCGAGCACGGCGCGGTCGCCGACATGCACGTGACCGGCCAGGGTCACCGCGTTGGACAGGATGACGCCGTCGCCCACCTGGCAGTCGTGGGCGATGTGGACATAGGCCATGACCAGGCAGTCGGCGCCCACGCGGGTGACCCCCTCGTCCTCCTCGGTACCCACGTGCAGCGTGGCGCACTCGCGGATGACGGTGCCGTCGCCCACCTCGAGCCGGGTCTCGCCGCCAGCGTACTTCTTGTCCTGGGGCGGCGCGCCCACCGAGGCGAACTGGAACACCCGCACGCCGGCGCCCAGCCGGGTGTTGCCCTCCACCACCGCATGCGGCCCCACCCGGCATCCCGGGCCCATGCTCACCCCCGGCCCGATTACCGTGAACGGCCCCACCTCCACGTCCTCGGCCAGCTCGGCCCCCGCATCGACCACCGCCGTCTCGTGGATCATGTTGCTATTCCGCGGTGATCGTGGCCATCAGCTGGGCGTCGGCGGCGCGCTCGCCGTCCACCGTGGCGGTGGCGTCGAACTGCCACACCTTGCCCCGGTGCTTGGTGACCTCCACCACCATGCGCAGCTGGTCGCCGGGGGTCACCGGGCGCCGGAAGCGGGCCTTGTCGATGCCCATGAAATAGACGTGCTTGTCGCGCGTGGCCTCGGGCTCGGACTTGCAGGCCAGCAGCCCGCCCACCTGCACCATGGCCTCGACGATGAGGACGCCGGGCATGATCGGGAAATCGGGGAAATGGCCGCCGAAGAACGGCTCGTTGTAGGTGACGTTCTTGATGGCCGTCATGCGGCTGCCCGGCTCCCAGTCCAGGATGCGGTCCACCAGCAGGAACGGGTAGCGGTGGGGAAGGTGCTTGAGGATGCTGCCGATCCCCAGGTCGTCGTCCAGGGTCGCGTCCACGTCAGGATTCTCCTTGGCCAGTTTCCGCCGCCGCGCGCTCCAGCGCCTCCAGGCGCGAACGGAGCTCGCGGATGTGGCGCAGGGCGGCGACGTCGCGCCGCCATTCGGCGTGGGGTTGGTGCGGGAACCCGGAGTAGATCCCGGGCTCCCGAATCTCGCTGATCACCCCCGCCTTGGCGGTCAGGGTGGTGCCGGGCGGGATCCGGATGTGGCCCGCCACGCCCGCCTGCCCCGCCAGGGTGCAGTGGTCGCCAACTTCGGTGCTGCCGGAAACGCCGGCCTGCCCGGATAGCACGCAGTGCTCGCCGATCCGGCAGTTGTGGCCGACCTGCACCAGGTTGTCGATCTTGGTGCCGCGGCCGATGCGGGTCTCGTCCAGGGCGGCGCGGTCGATGGTGGAGCCGGCGCCGATCTCGACATCGTCCTCCACCACCACCCGGCCCACCTGCGGGATCTCGCGGTAGCCGCCGCCTTCGGGGGCCAGGCCGAAGCCGCGCGCGCCGAGGACGGCGGCCGCGTGCACCCGCACCCGGGCGCCCAGCTCGGTGCCGTCGTACAGGCTGGCGTTGGGCCCGACCCGGCTGTCCGGACCCACCCGGCAGTCGGCGCCCACCACCGTGCCGGCCTCGATCCGGGCGCCGGCCTCCACGCGGCTGCGCGCGCCCACCACCGCCTGCGCGTCGATGCGGGCGGCGGGATCGATGTGGGCGTCGGGGCCGATGACGGCGCTGTGGTGGACGCCGGGCTCCATCGCGGGCTCGGGGAACAGCTGCCCCAGGGCCCGCGCCCAGGCCGCGTAGGGATTGTCGGTGACCAGCGCCGGTGCCGGGCACAGGGCAGCCGCCTCGGCGGGCAGGATCACGGCCGCCGCCGTGGTGGCCTCCAGCTGGGCGCGGTAGCGCTTGTTGGCGAAGAAGGTCAGCTCGCCCGCGCCGGCGGACTCCAGGGAAGCGGCCCCGGTGATGGCGGCCTCACCGTCGCCGCGCAGCTCCGCGCCGATGGCCGCGGCCAGCTCGCCCGCGGTGGTCGTCGCCCGCGCCCGCGGCATTCAGCCGCCGCTCTTGCCGCCGTTGAGCTCACCCAGGACGCGCTGGGTCAGATCCACCCGGTCCGCCACGTACATGGCCGCCGGCCCGGTGAGGATCAGATCGAACCCCTCCTTCTGGCCGATGCGGTTGATGATCTGGGAGACCTGATCGTAGATGTCCTGGAGCACCTGGTTCTTCTTGGTATCCAGATCGTCCTGGGCCTGCTGCTGGAGGCGCCGGAACTCGCGCATGGCCTCCTGCAGCTTGCGCTGCTTGGCCTTCTTCTGGTCCTCGCTCATCAGGCTGCCCTGCTGCTTGAGCTCCTTCTGCAGGGACTGGATGTGGTCCCGCTTGGCCTTGAGCTCGGACTTGCGGTCGGCCACCTGCTTCTCCAGGTCGCCCTTGGCCTGCTGCGCCTGTTTGGACTGCTGGACCACCTTGCGCACATCCACGTAACCGATCTTGTAGTCGGCCGCGGCCGCCGGCCCCGCGGTCACCACCGCAGCCGCCGCTGCGAGGGCGAGCATTTTCCACCAGTGCCGCATGGCGAGCCTCCTCCTTGGGTCAGCCGGGGCCCCGCCCCGAAAGGGAACCATTGTAACGCGTCGCCGGCCCTCCCGCCTCCCGGGAGGGCTCCGACTAGATCTGGGTACCCACCGTGAACTGGAAGCGCTGGGTGCGATCCTGCGGCTCCTTGACCACCGGGAAGGCGTAGTCGAAGCGCAGCGGCCCCATGGGCGAGAACCAGCGGAAGCCGATACCCACCGAGGCGCGCAGCTTGCCCGGATCAATGGACTGGCCGGGCCCGTAGACCCAGCCGCTGTCGGCGAACAGCGCCCAGCGCAGGCCGCTGCCCGAGGACTGGCCCGGCAGCGGGAACACCAGCTCGGTGTTGCCCTGGAGCTTGGTCACGCCGCCCACCGGATTGCCGCCGGCGTCCTGCGGACCCAGGCTGTAGGTCTGGAAGCCGCGCACGCTGCGTGCGCCACCGAGGTAGAAGCGCTCGTAGAAGGGCACCGCCTCGCCGTTGTAGCCCTCCAGATGGGCCACGTCCACGCCCACCTGCCAGGCCGAGGCGTCGAACAGCGGGAAGAACGCCTTGGAGTCCAGCCCCACCTGGTAGTAGCGGGTGTCCCCGCCCGGCAGGGAGACCTCGGTGCGCAGCTGATGATGCCAGCCGTTGCGCGGGAAGATGGTGGAATCCCGCGAGTCGTAGCTGATGGTGTTGCGCAGCTTGATGTGGTCCTGCACCCCCAGGAACTGCTGGTCGGCGGAGCTGAGGTCGAGCGTGCCGCTCTTGGTGTCGGTGCGCTCGAAGGCCAGGCGCACCGAGTCCCGCCAGTACTCGGACAGCGGGAAGCCCATGCGCACGGCGCCGCCGGCGCGGTCCTGGCTGTAGCGGAACAGGCTCAGGCGCTGGGTATCGCGCTTGGTGTAGAAGATATCGGCGCCCAGCGAGGTGCCGTTGACCGTGAAGTAGGGCTCGGTGATGGAGGCGTTCAGGGTCTGGTTGACGCCGCCGATGTCCGCCTGCAGCGAGACCTTCTGGCCGCGCCCGAACAGGTTCTGCTGGCGGATGGAGCTGGTGAACAGCAGCCCCTCCACGTCGGAATAGCCCAGGCCGATGCTGAACTGGCCGGTGGGGCGCTCCTTCACCGACAGGCCGAGGTCCACCGCGTCACCCGAGTCGCCCACCGCCGGCGTCTCCAGGTTGACCTCGTCGAAGTAGCCGAGGCGGTTCACCCGCTGCTTGGAGCGCTGGACCTTGCCGGTCTGGTAGCGGGCGGCCTCCATCTGGCGGAACTCGCGCCGGATCACCCGGTCCTGGGTGCGGTCGTTGCCCTGGATGTTGACCCGCCGGACGCTTACCCGCTTGCCGGGATCCACGCGGAAGGTGAGGGCCACGGTGTGGTTGTCCTCGTCCACCTTGGGCACCGGGTTGACGTTGGCGAAGGCGTAGCCCTCGTCCCCGACCCGCCGGGAGATGGCCTCCACCGTGGACTGGACCTTGCTGCGCGAGAACAGGTCGCCCTCGGACAGCTCCACCAGGGGCCACAGCTGGTCGGTGGGCACCACCGTGTCGCCGGCGAAGGCGATGTCCTTGATGCGGTACTTGGCGCCCTCGGTCACATTGATGGTGATGAACACGTGCTGGCGGTCGGGAGACAGCTGCACCTGGGTGGAATCGATCTGGAAATGCAGGTGGCCGCGGTCCATGTAGTAGGAGCGCAGCGACTCCAGGTCGCCCATCAGGCGCTGGCGGGCATACTGGTCCTTGCCCGACATGAAGGCGAAGGCGGCGGAGTCGGTGAGGGTGAACTGCTGCTTGAGGGTCTCGCCGCTGAACGCGTGGTTGCCCACGATCTGGATCTGGGAGATCTTGGCCGGCTCGCCCTCGTGCACGTGGAGGACCACCCGCACCCCCTGCTCGCCGCTCTCCTCCACCTCGGCGTCCACCTTGACCGCGTAATAGCCCTGGGCGTGGTACTGGCGCTCCATCTCCAGGGTGGCGCGGCGCAGGGCCGAGCGCGAGAACATCTTGCGCTCCTCCAGCCCGAAGGACTGGAAGGCCTGGCGCACCTGCTTCTCCTTGAGCTGGTCCATGCCGTCGAAGGTGATCTTGGTGACCACCGGCTTCTCCTGGACCCGGAGGATCAGGGTGCCGCCCTCCCGCAGCAGGCGCACGTCGCGGAAGAAGCCGGTGCCGTAGAGGGCGTGGATGGCGCGCTGCGCGGCCGCGGAATCGAGCTCGTCGCCCACCGACAGCGGCAGGTAGTTGCGGACGGTGCCCTCTTCGATCCGCTTGGCACCGCGGATCTCGATTTTGTCCACGGTAAAGGCGGAGGCCAGCGGGGCGAACAGCAGGCCGAGGAGTACCAGGGCGATCCGCCAGTGGGGGAGGAGCCGGCGGGCGCCCGGGAGGACGCGCACCGGCGCGGGCGTTGCAAGCGCAGCGCGTGATGGGGCCATTACTGGAAGAGCCGTTGGATGTCGTTGTAAAAGGCGAACACCATGACGCCCAGGAGCAGGGCGATGCCCACCTGCTGCCAGCGCATCATGGTCTCGTCGGCCAGCGGTCGGCCGCGGATGCCCTCGATGGCCTGGAACAGCAGGTGGCCGCCGTCCAGCACCGGAATGGGCAGGAGGTTCAGAAATCCCAGGCTCAGGCTGATCATGCCCAGGAACCACAAAAACGGCACCAGCCCGGCCTCCGCCGACTGGCCGGCGAACTGGGCGATGGCGATGGGCCCGCCCAGGTTGTCGGAGGAGACCGAGCCGGTGACCATGCGGCCGAGCATCTCCACCGTCAGCCACAGCATCTCGCCGGTCTTGGACAGGCCCGCCGTGACCGCGCCGATGGGCCCGTAGCGCACGGTCACCCGCAGCTCATCGGGCAGCGGCGCCGGCCGCATGCCGATGCGACCCACCTCCTGGCCGTTGTCGCCGGTCACCCTCGCGGGCGTGACCGTGATCTGCCGGCGGCCCTCATCGCCGGCCACCGTCAGCCCGAGCGGCTCGCCCGGGTGGTCCCGGATCACCTGCAGGAAGTGCAGCCAGGAGCCCAGGGGCTGGCCCTGCAGGGCGACGACGCGGTCGCCGGCGCGCAGGCCGGCGGCGTCGGCGGGGGAGCCCTCCTCCACCTCGTCCACGGTGACCGGCTGGTAGGGGGCCAGGCCCACGTCGCGGTAGAGGAAGCCCGCCTGCAGGTCGGCACTGTCCACCCGGGCCATATCCAGGCGCAGGCGGCGGGAGGCGCCGCCGTCGGCCACCGTGAGGGCGACGGCCTCGCGGTCCATGGCCGCGCCCATGAGCGCCACCCGCACCTCGTTCCAGGAATGCATCGTCGAGCCGTCGAGCGCCGTGATGCGGTCCCCCTGCCGGAGGCCGGCCGCGGCCGCCGGGCTGTCGGGGGCGACATAGCCCACCTGCGGGGTCAGCCCGTTCACGCCGATGAGGAAGACGGCCACGAAGGCCACCGCCGCGAAGATGAAGTTCATGACCGGGCCGGCGGCGGCCACCGCCATGCGCTTGGGGACGGACTTGCGGTTGTAGGCGCGGTCCGCCTCGCCCGGCGCCAGGTCGGCCTCCTCCCCCGGGACCTCGCCGGCCATCTTGACGAAGCCGCCGAGCGGCAGCGCGGCCACCACGTACTGGACGCCGTCGCGCCCCTTCCAGGACAGCAGCGCCGGCCCGAAGCCCACGGAGAACTTGAGCACCTTGATGCCCACCCGCCGCGCCACCCAGAAGTGGCCGAACTCGTGGACGGTGATCAGGACCCCGATGGCCACGACGAACATGACCAGGGTGAAGAGGATTTCCATGGACTCGCTCTGCGGGAGTTCAAAGTGTTCAGTGTTCAGTGTTCAGTAACGGCCGAACCATCCAGCCGGGAACTTCCCGTTTTCTTTTATCCAACTGAAAACTGAAAACTGAAAACTGAAAACTGAAAACTGAAAACTGAAAACTGAAAACTGAAAACTGAAAACTTAACTACTTAAAACTTCTGTTGCCACCTCCCGCGCCCGCGCGTCCGCGGCGCGCACCGTATCCAGCGAATCCGCGGCCGCCGGCTCGGAGCGGTCCAGGGTCGCCTTGATCACCCGGGTGATGCCCGGGAAATCCAGGTCGCCGTCGAGGAAGGCGGCCACCGCCACCTCGTTGGCGGCGTTGAGGATGGCCGGGGCGGTGCCGCCCGCCTCCAGCGCCCGGTAGGCCTGGGCCAGGGCCGGGAAGCGCTCGTAGTCCGGGGCCTCGAAGTTGAGGCGGGCCACGGCGGGCAGGTCCAGGCGCGCCACCCCCGACTCGATGCGCTCGGGCCAGGACAGGGCGGCGGCGATGGGCGTGCGCATGTCGGGATTGCCCATCTGCGCCAGCACCGAGCCGTCCCGATACTCCACCATGGAGTGCACGATGCTCTCCGGGTGGATAACCACGCCGATGGCCTCGGGGGCGATGCCGAACAGCCAGTGCGCCTCGATCACCTCCAGCGCCTTGTTCATCATGGTGGCGCTGTCCACCGAGATCTTCGGCCCCATGTCCCAGTTGGGATGGGCCACCGCCTCCGCGGGGGTGACGTCGGCCAGGGAGTCGGCCGTACGGGTGCGGAACGGCCCGCCGGAGGCGGTCAGGTGGATGGCGCGCACCCCGGCGGCGTGCTCGGCCGCCGGGAACACCTGGAAGATGGCGTTGTGCTCGCTGTCCACCGGCAGGATGGCGGCGCCGCTGCGGCGCGCCTCGTCCATGAACAGGGCGCCCGCCATCACCAGACATTCCTTGTTGGCCAGCAGCACCCGCTTGCCCGCCCGCACCGCCGCCAGGGTGGGCTCCAGGCCGGCGGCGCCGACGATGGCCGCCACCACCTGATCGGCCTCGGGGTGGGCGGCCACCTCGGCCATGGCGGCGTCGCCGGCGCGCACCTCGATACCCTCCAGGCCCTCGCGGCGCAGGGCCGCGGCCAGCTCCTCGGCGGCGGCGGCGTCGCGCAGCACCGCGAAGCGCGGGCGGTGGCGCCGGCACTGGTCCAGCAGGGCCTCGCCGCTACGGTTGGCGGCCAGGGCGAAGACCTCGAAACGCTCGGGGTTGCGCCCCACCACGTCCAGGGTGCTGGTGCCGATGGAACCGGTGGCACCCAGAATCACCACCCGCCTCACAGTCCCGCCCCCCGCAGGAACAGGACGTACAGCGGCACGGCGGCGGTGAGGCTGTCGATACGGTCAAGGATGCCGCCGTGGCCGGGCAGGAACCGGCCCGAGTCCTTGCGCCCGGCGCGGCGCTTGAACATGGACTCGGACAGGTCGCCCACCTGCCCCATCAGGGCCACCGCCGCACCCGCCCCGGCCAGCACCGGTACGGCGCCCAGCTCGGGGCGGCCCCAGGCCATGGCGCCAGCGGCGACGGCTCCCAGCACGGTGCCGCCGAGCAGGCCCTCCCAGGTCTTGCCGGGGCTGATGTGGGGGGCCATGCGATGGTGGCCCCACAGGCGGCCGACGGCGTAGGCGCCGATGTCCGCCGCCCATACCGCCACCAGCACCGTCAGCGCCTCCCAGGGGTGGTCGCGCACCAGCACCACCAGCAGCGCCAGCGCCGGCGCCAGGGTGGCGAGGCCGGCCAGGCCGTTGGCGGCGCGGAAGACGGGCTCGTCGGTCTGCGGCCAGAACACGGGGATCTCGGCGGCCACCAGCAGCCACCAGACCAGGGCGGCCGCGGCCACCGCCTGCGGCTGGAGGCCGGCGAGGATGGCGGTGATAGCCACCACCAACAGCGCATAGACCAGGCGGCCGCCGCGATGGATGTGGACCAGCTCGGCCCATTCCAGGCCCGCCAGCAGGGCCAGCCCCAGGCCGAGGGCAAGGATGCCGGATGGCGGCAGCAGGAAGATCGCCGCCAGAACCAGCGGGATCAGGACGAGGGCAGTTAGGAAACGCGCCTTAATCGCTCTTGACCTTGTTGACCTGTTCGCCGGTGCGCCCGAAGCGGCGCTGCCGCTTGCTGAAGCTTCGGAAGGCGGCCCATAGGGCGGCCTCGTCGAAATCGGGCCACAGGGTCGGGGTGAAGTACAGCTCGGTGTAGGCCAGCTGCCAGACCAGGAAGTTGCTGATCCGCTGCTCGCCGCCGGTGCGGATGAACAGGTCGGGCTCGGGCAGGTCGGCCAGGGCCATGTGCGCGCGGATGGCGTCCTCGGTCACCGCCTCCGGATCCAGCCGCCCCGCGGCCACCTCCCGCGCCAGGCTGCGCGCCGCCTGGGCCATATCCCAGCGGCCGCCGTAGTTGGCGGCGATGGTCAGGGTCAGGCCGCCGGCGTCGGCGGTGGCCGCCTCGGCCTCGTCGATCCGGCGGGCCAGGGTCTCGCCCAGGCCCTCGCGGTCGCCGATCACGCGCAGGCGGACGCCGTTGCGGCGCAGCCCCTCCACCTCCCGCTCCAGCATGAAGCGGAACAGGCCCATGAGGCCGCTCACCTCGCTGGCGGGACGGCGCCAGTTCTCGCTGGAGAAGGCGAACAGGGTGAGGGCCTCCACCCCGGCCTCGCCGCAGCCGCGGACGGTCTCGCGCACCGCCTCGACGCCGCGCCGATGGCCCTCGATGCGGGGCAGACGCCGGGCCCCCGCCCAGCGCCCGTTGCCATCCATGACGATGGTGACGTGGCGGGGGATCTTGAGCTCGGTTTCCCCCTGCTCGACGCTCACCCCGTCATACCTCCATCAGGTCCGCTTCCTTGGCGTCGAGGATGGCATCCACCTCGGCGATGTAGCGGTCGGTGAACTCCTGCACCTCCTTCTCCGCGCGGCGCACGTCGTCCTCGCTGAAGTCGCCGTCCTTCTCCAGCTGCTTGAGGTCCTGGTTGGCGTCGCGGCGCACGTTGCGGATGGCCACCCGCGCCCCCTCGCCGATCTGGCGCACGTGCTTGACCATCTCCTTGCGCCGCTCCTCGGTGAGCTCGGGCATGGGCACACGCACCACATCGCTCGAGGCATTGGGATTGAGCCCGAGATCGGCGTTGCGGATGGCCTTCTCGATCTTGGGCATCAGATCCCGCTCGAAGGGCTTGACCACGATGGTGCGGGCATCGGGGACGTTGAGGTTCGCCACCTGGTACAGCGGCACCTGCGAGCCGTAGTACTCCACCGTCACCGGATCCAGGATGCTGGCGTTGGCGCGGCCCGTGCGAACCTTGGCGAGGTCGTCCTTGAGGGACTCCACGCTCTTGTCCATGCGCTCCTCGGCGTCCTGCTTGATCTCGTCGATCATCCTTCGGCCTCCTCCGCCTCAACCCGGGTGCCTTCGTCCTCACCCAGAACCACCCGGCGCAAGGCCCCGGGCTTGACGCAGTTGAACACCACGATGGGCAGACGGTTGTCGCGGCACAGGGTGATGGCGGTCGCATCCATCACCTTCAGGTCCTGGGCGATCACGTCCATGTAGGTCAGGCGACGGTAGCGCATGGCGTCGGGGTTGGTCATGGGGTCCTCGGTGTAGACCCCGTCCACCTTGGTGCCCTTGAGCACCACCTCGGCGCCGATCTCCATGGCGCGCAGGCTGGCCGCCGTATCGGTGGTGAAGAACGGGTTGCCGGTGCCGGCGCCGAAGATCACCACCCGCCCCTTCTCCAGATGCCGGATGGCGCGGCGCCGGATGTAGGGCTCGGCCATCTGCTGCATGCTGATGGCGGTCTGCACGCGGGTGGGCAGACCCTGGTGCTCGAGGGCGTCCTGCAAGGCCAGGGCGTTCATGACCGTGGCCAGCATGCCCATGTAGTCGGCGGTGGCGCGGTCCATGCCGTGGGCAGCCGGGGCGACGCCGCGGAAGATGTTGCCGCCGCCGATGACCACCGCCACCTGAACGCCACTGGCGGCCACCTCCTGGATCTCGAGGGCGATGCGCTCGAGGAACGGCCGGCTGATGCCGTACTCCTCGTCGCCCATGAGGGCCTCGCCGGAAAGCTTGAGCAGAACGCGCCGGTAGGCGGGTTCCGGCGGTGTGTCGGGCTCGCTCACCCCTCAGGTCTCCCCTGCGCTGGGGACGGGCGCCAACCGCCCGCCCTTGGCCAACCGCTTTCCCGACCCCGGTCCGCTCCCGATGACGGGACGGGCCGGCTGCGGATCATTCGCCGAGCTGGGCCTTGACCTCCTCGGCGAAGTCCTCCTGCTCCACCTCGATGCCCTCGCCCACCTCGAAGCGCTCGAAGCGGCGCACGCGGATGTTCTCGCCGAGCTTGGCCACCAGCTCCTTGGTGATCTCGCCCACGGTCTTGTCGGGGTCCTTGACGAAGGGCTGGTCGAGCAGCGTGATGGCGGACAGGTTCTTGTTGAGCTTGCCCTCGAGGATCTGCTCCACCACGTTGTCGGGCTTGCCGGCGATGGTCTCCTCGGACTGCGCCTTGATCAGGTCCTTCTCCTGCTGGACGCGCTCCTCCGGGATGTCCTCGCGGCGGACGTAGTCCGGGCTGGAGGCGGCCACGTGCATGGCGATGTCGCGGGCGAAGGTCTGGAAGTCGTCGTTCTTGGCGACGAAATCGGTCTCGCAGTTGATCTCGACGAGCACGCCGATCTTGCCGTTGCCGTGGATGTAGCTGGTCACCACGCCCTCGGCGGCGGTGCGGCCGGCCTTCTTCTCGGCCTGCGCGAGGCCCTTCTGCTTGAGCAGCTCCATGGCCTTGTCCATGTCGCCCTCCGCCTCGGTCAGGCACTTCTTGCACTCCATCATGCCGGCGCCGGTGCGCTCACGAAGGGTCTTGACGTCCTGCGCGCTGATACTCATTGCCCTGCCACTCTCCCTGGAATCTGGTTGGCGATCGCGGCCCGTCCAGCCGTCAGGCGGGGGCCGTGAAACGGCCGAAGCCGCCGGCGGTGCCGGCGGCTGGCCTGCGCGTTGTGCGCCCGGCGGTCCTTCAGGATTCGCCGGAGCCGTCGTCGGTGACCTCGACCATCTCCTCGTCGTTGGCCACCGCGCTCGTCATCTCCTGCTCCTTGGCCTGGCGGCCATCGAGGATGGCGTCGGCCATCGCCCGGGTGTAGAGATTGATGGCGCGGACGGCGTCGTCATTGCCGGGGATGATGTAGTCGGCCTTGTCCGGATTGACGTTGGTGTCGGCCACGGCCACCACCGGCAGGCCCAGCTTCTTGGCCTCGTTGACGGCGATCTGCTCACGCTCCATGTCGATCACGAACAGGGCGTCGGGGATGCCGCCCATGTCCTTGATGCCGCCCAGGCTGCGCTCCAGCTTGGCGCGCTCGCGCTCGAGGAGCAGGGACTCCTTCTTGGGCAGCACGTCAAAGGTGCCGTCCTCGCGCATGCGCTCGATGTCCTTGAGGCGCTGGATGGAGTTGCGGATGGTCTGCCAGTTGGTGAGCATGCCGCCCGGCCAGCGGTGGTTCACGAAATACATGCCGCAACGCTCGGCCTGCTCGGCGATGGCATCGCGGGCCTGGCTCTTGGTGCCGACAAACAGGACCTTGCCGCCGTCGTGCGCCAGGCCGCGCAGGAAGGCGCGCGCCTGCTCGAACATGGGCACGGTCTGCTCGAGATTGATGATGTGGATCTTCTTGCGGGCCCCGAAGATGTAGGGGGACATCTTGGGGTGCCAGCGGCTGGTGCGGTGCCCGAAATGGACGCCCGCCTCCAGCATCTCACGCATGCTGATGGGTTCCACGATTACGCTCCTGTGCGTGGGGTTCGTTCCTCCGCTCGCCCGCGCCCGGCGATCCCGCGCCTGTCCCGGCCCCGGTCTCGGGGCACTGGCAGCCCTGGGCTGCCCGGGCAGGGGCGGGACACCCCACCGGACGTGACGGCGAGCGTGCGAATTTCCCGGCGCCGGCCAGCCTATCGGAAGGCCCCGCGCAGCCGGGGATGCGAAGCCCGCTTTTATACCATTGACGGGGCCTCCCGGCAATCGGGGACACGCCCCCGCCGGGGCCGATCGCCGGCCCGCGCGAAATTGGGTTCGATTCCCGATTGTATTAGGATGGAGACACCGATTTCCCGCGATCCCCGGAGGCCCAGTGGAGTTCGAGCAGCCCCTGCAAGCCGGACACCTGATCCGCCGCTACAAGCGGTTCATGGCCGACGTGGAGCTGGCCGACGGCAGCGTGGTCACCGCCCACTGCCCCAACTCCGGCTCCATGGCCACCTGCAAGGATCCCGGCCAGCCGGTCTTCATCCAGCCGGCCGACGCGCCCCAGCGCAAGCTCAAGTACACCTGGGAGCTCTACCACAGCGGCGACAGCTGGGTGGGGGTCAACACCCACCGCTCCAACGCGGTGGCGGCCGAGGCCATCGCCGCCGGCCGGGTGCCCGAGCTGGCCGGCTACGCCGGCCTTCGGCGCGAGGTCAAATACGGCAAGAGCAGCCGCATCGACATCCTGCTGGAGGACCCCGAGCGCGGCAGCTGCCACGTGGAGGTGAAGAACGCCACCCTGCTCGCCCCCGACGGCCGGGTGCGCTTCCCCGACGCGGTCACCGAGCGCGGCCGCAAGCACCTCGACGAGCTGGCCGACCTGGCCGCGGCCGGCGGCCGGGCGGTGATGCTGTTCCTGGTCAACCGGGCCGACGGCGACGGCTTCGGGCCCGCCGACCACATCGACCCCGGCTACGGCAAGCGCCTGCGGGAGGTGGCCGGCGCCGGGGTGGAGGTGCTGGCCTACCGCACCCGCATCACCCCGGAGATCATCGAGGTGGAGGCCGCCGAGACCGTGGACCTGGCCCCCGCCGATGAGCTGGCCGCCCCCTAGGGCCGGCGGCTCGCCCCGGGCCGGGAACCCGCCCGCTCCCGGCCTTTCCAATCCTCACGCCCAGCCAACGACTTCAGGACGACCATGACGGTGCACATAAAGACCCCCGAAGAGATCGAGAAGATGCGGGTCTCCGGCCGCCTCGCCGCCGAGGTGCTGCAGATGATCCGGCCCTACGTGAAGCCCGGCGTGACCACCGGCGAGCTCGACCGCATCTGCCACGACTACATCGTCAACGAGCAGGAGGCCTACCCCTCGCCGCTCAACTACCACGGCTTCCCCAAGTCGGTGTGCACCTCGGTCAACCACCAGGTCTGCCACGGCATTCCCGGCGACCGCGAGCTGCGCGAGGGCGACATCCTCAACATCGACATCACGGTCAACAAGGACGGCTGGCACGGCGACACCAGCAAGATGTTCTACGTGGGCGAGCCCACCGCCAAGGGCCGCAAGGTCTCCGAGGTGGCGCACGAGGCCCTGGTGCGGGGTATCGAGGAGGTGCGTCCGGGGGCTACGCTGGGGGACATCGGCCACGCCGTGCAGACCTATGCCGAGTCGCAGCGCTGCACCATCGTGCGCGAGTACTGCGGCCACGGCATCGGTCAGGGCTTCCACGAGGACCCGCAGGTGATGCACTACGGCACGCCGGGCGAAGGCCTGACCCTGGAGAAGGGGATGGTGTTCACCATCGAGCCCATGGTGAATTTCGGCAAGCGCCACGTGAAGCTGCTGCCCGACGGCTGGACCGTCGTCACCAAGGACCACAGCCCGTCCGCCCAGTGGGAGCACACCCTGACCGTCACCGACGACGGCTACGAGGTGCTGACCCAGCTGCCCGGCGACCCGCTGTAGCCCATCCCCGCCGCCCACCTCGGGAGGGCCGGCCATGACCGAACGAAGCAGGACCCGGCGCCCGCCGCGTCCCTCCGCCGGGCCGGTGTACCGGCTGCGCCGCCGCCGGGACATCTTCCCCGAGCGGGCCTTCCCGGCGGAGCTTGCCGCCATCCGCGCCGAGCATCCCCCGGCGGGCGGCTGGGAGGCCGCCCGCCCGGCCTACCTGCGCCTGTTCCGCGACACCTACCGCCAGGGCCGGGCGTTCCTCCACGACTGGTTCGAGGCCGGCGCCAGCGGCCGCGAGATCGTGCGCGGCCACGCCCTGCTCACCGACCGCCTGCTGCAGCACCTGTGGCGGCTGCTGGCCGACTACCTGGCGCCCGAGCGGCGCCGCCTGTCGCTGTGCATCGCCGCGGTGGGCGGCTACGGGCGCGCCGAGCTGCACCCCTACTCGGACGTGGACCTGCTGCTGCTGCACGAGGATAGCCTGGAGGGGGCGGCGGCCTTCGCCGAGCCCCTGCTGCACTTCCTGTGGGACGTGGGGCTGCCCGTGAGCCAGGCCCTGCGCACCCCCGATCAGTGCGCGGCCGACGCCGGCAGCGACCTCACCATCCAGACCAGCCTCCTGGAGGCGCGCCTGCTGGCCGGCGACGGCGACCTGTTCGAGCGCTTCCAGCGGCGGTTCCGCACCGGCCTCACCGACGGCGACGCCTTCACCGCCGCCAAGATGGACGAGCAGCGGGCCCGCCATGCCCGCTACGGCGGCCCGGTCTACAACCTCGAGCCCAACGTCAAGGAGAGCTGGGGCGGCCTGCGCGACATCCACCTGCTGTTCTGGGTGGCACGCTACCGCTTCGACGTGCGCTCCCTGCGCGAGCTGATGACCCGGGGCATCCTGTCAGCCGCCGAGTACCGGGCCCTGACCCGGGCCCAGGAGTTCCTGTGGCGGGTGCGCAACGGCCTCCACTACGCAGCGGGACGCAACGAGAACCGCCTGCTGTTCGATCACCAGCGCGAGCTGGCGGCCGCCTTCGGCTACCGCGACAGCGCCGCCACCCTGGCGGTGGAGAAGTTCATGAAGCGCTACTACCGCAGCCTGCGGCAGGTGGTGGCGCTCACCAACATCGGCCTGCGCACCCTGGAGGAGGCCCTGCACGGCCCCCCGGCGCGGCCCCTGGGGCCGGAGCTGGCCATGCGCGGCGGCTACCTGGAGGCGGCCGCACCGGAGCGCTTCGCCGCCGACCCGGCGGCCATGGTGCCGTTCTTCGTGGCCGCCCAGGAGCAGGCGCCGCTGCCGCCGCTGGGCGCAGAGACCCTGCGCGCCCTGTGGGCCGGCGCGCGCGCGGTGGACGCCGGGGCGCGCGCGGACGAGCGGGTGCGGGCGGGCCTGGTGCGCATGCTGAGCCGGCCGGGGCAAGTGGCCGGCGTGCTGCGGCGCATGAACACCTATGGCGTGCTCGGCCGCCTGATCCCGGAGTTCGGACGCATCGTCGGCCAGACGCAGCACAACCTCTACCACATCTATCCGGTGGACGAGCACACCCTGGGCGCCATGGAAATGGCCGACCGCTTCCACCGCCAGGACCCGGAGGTCACCGGCGACTCCCCCACGGCCTGCCGTCTGGCGCCACAGATGCGGCGGCCGGAGGTGCTGTACCTCGCCCTGATGTGCCACGACATCGCCAAGGGCCAGGCCGGCGACCACTCGCTGCTCGGCGAGCGGGTGGCGCGGCGCCTGGCGCGGCGCCTGGGAATGGACACCGAGGATGGCGAGACCGCCGCCTGGCTGGTGCGCGAGCACCTCTCCCTGTCCCAGATCAGCCAGAAGCGGGACATCCACGATCCGGAGATCATCACCGAGGTGGCCGCGCTGGTGGGGACCCTGGAGCGCCTGGACCTGCTGTTCCTGCTCACCGAAGCCGACATGCGCGCCACCGGGCCCAAGGTCTGGAACACCTGGAAGGCCCAGCTGCTGGGCGACCTCTATGCCAACACCCGCCAGGCCCTGCTCACCGGCATCCCCGCCGACGCCCGCGGCCGGGCCCGGCGCATGAGCCGGCGGGTGGTGCAGACCCTGGCCGCGGAGGGCTTCGATTACGAGGCGGTGCGCGCCCACCTCAAGCGGATGGACCGCGGCTACCTGCTGCACTACCACCCCGAGGAGCTGATCGAGCACACCCGCACCCTGCTGACGCAGGCGGCGCCCACCGTCGTCCAGGTGGCG
>DATFLO010000196.1:0-5218 GCA_035267605.1 Gammaproteobacteria bacterium | reverse complement strand
CGGGGCTAGTGTCCTGTCGCAGAAATTCGATGCAATTCTGCGAGCCGGGAGGGCGGGCGCCGCAAGGAGCCGGGCCGCAGGCGGGCTCCCTGCCCGTTAAGGTTCGGCGACGCCGTGCCGTCCGCCCTCCCGGCTCGCCCGCAGGGAGCTCCTGCGCCGGCCCGGCGTCGCGCCTCCTCGACGGGCAGGGCCACCATCCCGCCACTAAGCCCCTCTCGAAGGGGGCTATGGCCCGGATGGGTATCCGGCTTAGTGGCGGGACGCCTTGCTCCGAACCGGCGCAGGAAGCTCAGAAATGTAACGAATCTCTGCGACAGGACACTAGAGCACGGCGAGGCCGGCCGCCCGCAGCAGGCGGCTGGCGGCGATCAGGGGCAGGCCCATGAGGGCGGTGGGGTCGGGGCCGTCGGTGCGCTCCATCAGCGCCAGCGCCCGCCCCTCCGAGCGCACGCTGCCGGCGCAGTCGAAGGGGCGGTCGTGCGCCAGGTAGCGCCGGATCTCGTCCTCGCCGAGGGCGCGGAAGGTGACGGCGAAGGGGACCTCCTCGCTCCCGACCGCCGTGCCGCCGGGGCCGAGGACGCAGAGGGCGGAGCGGAACACGGCGGTGCGGCCGGAGACGGCCCGCAGCTGGGCGAGGGCGGTGTCGAAATTGCCGGGCTTGCCCAGGATCCCGCCGTCCAGGTCCAGGCACTGGTCGCCGCCCAGGACCACCGCATCGGGGCGGGCCGCGGCCACCGCCGCCGCCTTGGCCCGCGCCAGGCGCGCCACCATGGCCGTTGGGGGCTCGCCGCGCAGGTGCGACTCGTCCACCTCCGGGGCGACGGTCTCGAAGGGGAGGGCCAGCCGCCCCAGCAGCTCGGCGCGGTAGGGGGAGGTGGAGGCCAGGATCAGCGGCGGCGCGCTCACGAGTCGGTCTCGGAGGCCGATTCCGCGCCTTGCGGGAGGGCCTCGGCCATGATGGTCTTGAAGTCGGTGTACAGGGCCTGGCCCGGCTTGCCCTCGGGGTGGCGCCGGACGTACTTGACCTCGGTCCAGTCCACCTCGGCCTTGCGGTGGGCCTTGGGGCTGTGGGTCACCGCCAGGCGCGCGGCGTAGTCCAGGACCTCCTGCGGCGGCAGCGGGTCCTTGCGGCCGCGCGGGATCAGGACGTGGGCCCCGGGCAGGCCCTGCAGGTGCAGCCAGATGTCCCAGGGCCGCGCCCGCCGGAAGGTGAGCCAGTCGTTGGTGGCGCGGTTGGTGCCCACCAGGATGGTGTAGCCCTCGCAGGCGTACTCCAGCGGCGGCTTCGGGCCCTCGGGGGCGCGCTTGCGGGTGCCGTGGCGCTCCTCCGCCGGCCGCCCCTCCAGCCGGTCGAGGCGGTCGGCGATGGCGTCCAGGGTGGCGGCGTCGGCCTCGGTCAGGTCCGCCTCCAGGCGCGCCACCTCGGCCAGGTCGGCGTCGGTCTCGTAGCGCCGGCGCGCGGCCAGCTCCTGGCCGCGCTCGGCCTTGCGCGCCTTGTGGAAGTAGCGCTCGGCCTCCTCCTGGAAGGCCCGTCCCGGCTGCACCGGCACCTGGATGGTGGCCGGCGGCTGCGCCAGGTAGTCGGTGGCCGCCACCGTGTCGCCGCGGGCGACGCCGCCGCCCAGGGTGATCAGCGCCTGGCCCAGGCGGCGGTACTCCTCGGGGCGGGCGTGGCGCTCCTCGTCGGCGGCCACCTTGGCCTGGCGGTCCTCCAGGCGCTTGCGCAGGGCGCGCAGCCGCGATCCCAGGCGCTGGCGCTGGCGCTCGTCATGGGCCTGGTGGATGACCGATTCCAGGTAGTCCGGCCAGGCCTCCTCCAGCGGCCCGGCCGCCTCCACCCCTTCCCAGTCCGGCAGCGGCAAGGGATAGAGGAAGCGCTTGCCGTCGGCGGCATGCAGGTACCAGGGGTCGCTGGGGCCGGTCAGGGCCGCGGCGGCGGCCGTCAGGAGCCGCCGCCGGCCGTCCTCTTCGAGGGTATCGAGCGAGGCGGACAGCCGCGGCGGCAGGGGATGGATACGCCGCGCCAGCTCCTTGCCCGAGCCGGCCACCTCCAGGTCGTCGGGCGGCGGTCCCTGGAGCAGGCTCCAGGCCGCCTCCTCCGAGCCCGGCGGGCCGGCCGGCGGCCGGTATTCCATGCCCGGCAGGAAGCGCGCGTCCGGATCGGTGAG
Source organism: Gammaproteobacteria bacterium (assembly GCA_035267605.1). Classification (GTDB taxonomy): domain Bacteria; phylum Pseudomonadota; class Gammaproteobacteria; order Thiohalorhabdales; family Thiohalorhabdaceae; genus Thiohalorhabdus. Next base: position 3,050 of record DATFLO010000196.1, on the reverse strand, counting down.
GTCGGGCCGGTACAGCGGCCGGTCGATGCGGCCGTCATGGGTGAGCAGGGCGGCGTTGCAGCGCCTGCCCAGGAATTCGGCCACCAGCACGCGGCGGTCGTACCTGCCGGTGAGCCGCTTGCGCGCGAACACCAGGCGCAGCACCCGGTCCGGCCAGGGGTGCTCGATGGCCTCCAGCGAGAACCCGGCCAGGCGCTGGTGGAGGTAGGCGGCGAAGGCCCCGGACGCCTCGCCCGGGCTCTCGCGCATGGGGAACAGGCCGCGGAACTGGCCGGTCAAAGAAAGGCGGAGGAAGGGCGCCGGCCCGAAGCGCAGCTCCGGGGACGCGTCCGCCCCCCATACGCCCTGCAGGCGGCGGTCGCGGAAGCGCGGCGACAGGCTCTCCGCGGCGGCGTGAAGCTGGATGACATCCATGGGCGCGCTTGAATTCCGGGGGCGTTTTTCGTAATTTAGACAGTCTGCCTGAAGGCTTGGTCAGACCTCAGAGTGGCTCCCTCCGGGCTTGCTTGGCTGCGCTCCTGGGCGGCGTTGCGCTGCGCTCGGGTAAGCCCCCTGCACATCACCCAGCGCGCCTTGCCACGGACCCAGCCAGGCAGGCTGAGGCCTGACCAGGCCTTCAGCACGGACTGCGAGTTTACCAGTTGCCGATCCAGCCGCCGAAAGGCCGGCTGGCCCTAGAATTTTCTTGGAGGCGGGCATGCGAATCGTTATGGCATCCGACCACGGTGCGACCGACCTGCGGCGCGAGGTGCTCGAGCACATCCGCGAGCAGGGCTACGAGGTCACCGACCTCGGCACCCACGAGGACGCCAGCGTCGACTACCCCGACTATGCCACCCTGGCAGTGGAGAAGATGCGCGCCGGCGAGGCGGACCGGGCCGTGCTCATGTGCGGCACCGGCCTCGGCATCAGCATGTCCGCCAACCGCTACAAGGGCATCCGGGCGGCGCTGTGCCACAACGAGTTCGAGGCGCGCATGTCCCGCCAGCACAACGACGCCAACGTCCTGGTGCTGGGCGGGCGCGTCATCGGCCCCGGCCTGGCCAAGAGCATCTTCGACGCCTGGGCGAGCGCCGAATTCGAAGGCGGTCGCCACCAGAAGCGCGTGGAGAAGATCGAGGCCATCGAGGGCTAGCCCCGCCCCGACGCCCCCGCGCCCCCGGCCGGACCGCGCCCCGACCCGACAGGCGGGGGCGGCCGGGCCGGGGGCGCGGCCCATCCAGCCCGCCCCCCGAATCGCAACGAGAGGCACGTCCATGTATTCCAAGTCCCAGACCATCGCCGAGTTCGACCCCGAGCTGCAGGAGGCGATCGACAACGAGGGCCGCCGCCAGGAGGAGCACATCGAGCTCATCGCCTCGGAGAACTCCACCTCGCCGCGCGTCATGGAGGCCCAGGGCTCCAAGCTGACCAACAAGTACGCCGAGGGCTACCCGGGCAAGCGCTACTACGGCGGCTGCGAGTACGTGGACGTGATCGAGCAGCTGGCCATCGACCGCGCCAAGAAGCTGTTCGGCGCCGAGTACGCCAACGTCCAGCCCCATTCCGGCTCCCAGGCCAACCAGGCGGTGTTCTTCTCGCTGCTGTCCGCCGGCGACACCATCATGGGCATGGACCTGGCCCACGGCGGCCACCTGACCCACGGCGCCAAGGTCAACCTCTCCGGCAAGCTGTTCAACGTGGTCTCCTATGGCCTCGACCCCGACAGCGAGCAGATCGATTTCGACCATGTGCTGGCCCAGGCGAAGGAGCACCAGCCCAAGCTGATCATCGCCGGCGCCAGCGCCTACTCGCGCACCATCGACTTCGCCAGGTTCCGCGAGATCGCCGACGAGGTGGGGGCATGGCTGATGGTGGACATGGCCCACATCGCCGGCCTGGTGGCGGCGGGGCTGCACCCCAACCCGGTGCCGCACGCCCACTTCACCACCTCCACCACCCACAAGACCCTGCGCGGTCCGCGCGGCGGCCTGATCCTGACCAACGACGCCGACCTGGCCAAGAAGGCCAACTCCAACATCTTCCCGGGCATCCAGGGCGGGCCCCTGGTGCACGTGGTGGCGGCCAAGGCGGTGGCCTTCAAGGAGGCCATGGTCGATCCGTTCCAGGCGGACCAGAAGCAGGTCATCCGCTCCTCCCAGATCATGGCCCGGGTGCTGGCCGACCGCGGCTTCAAGATCGTCTCCGGGGGCACCGATAACCACCTGTTCCTGGTCAACCTCACCTCCAAGGGGCTGACCGGCAAGGCCGCCGAGGAGGTGCTGGGGCGCGCCAAGATCACCACCAACAAAAACGGCGTGCCCTTCGACCAGGAGTCGCCGTTCGTGACCAGCGGCATCCGCATCGGCACCGCCGCCATCACCGCCCGCGGTTACGGCGACGCCGAGGCCGAGAAGGTGGCCACCTGGATCGCCGACATCCTCGACAACCCCGAGGACGAGGCCACCGTCAACCGGGTGAAGGACGAGGTGCTGGCGCTGAACAAGGAATACCCGATCTACGACTTCTAGGTCGTTCCGGCGGGTGGATGGACCACGGAGGTCACGGAGGCCTCGACCCGTCATCGCGAGCCGGAGCCGCGAGCCTAGCGAAGCGGCCTCGACGCGATCTGCCGATCGAAGCCCCGTTCCGGGAGATTGCTTCGGCCCTAACCGGGCCTCGCAATGACGCCGCCGTTCTCCGTGGAAAAAATCCCCGCCCAATCCATGGCACGGACCCGAAAAGCGAGGCCCTTTGCGCTGCCCCTTCTGCGGCTTTGACGAGACCCGGGTGCAGGACTCGCGGCTGGCCGAGGGCGGTGCTGCCGTGCGGCGGCGGCGCGCCTGCCAGGGCTGCGGTGCGCGCTTCACCACCTTCGAGCGCGCCGAGATGCGCATGCCGCAGGTGGTCAAGGGCGACGGCCGGCGCGAGCCGTTCAGCGAGGACAAGCTGTTCACCGGGCTCAAGCGGGCGCTGGAGAAGCGGCCCGTGGACAGCGAGACGGTGGAGGGGGTGGTGCGCGACATCGAGCGCCGCCTGATGCAGTCGGGCGAGAAGGAGATCGCCTCGCG
>DATFLO010000195.1:0-15004 GCA_035267605.1 Gammaproteobacteria bacterium | reverse complement strand
CTGGCCATGAGCAGCATCTACTTCGAGGAAGGGGAGATCTTCCTCTACCAGGTGCTGTCCTCCAAGCGCATGCCACGCTTCGCCCCCGTCCCTCTGACCCGGGAGGATCTCTATGAGTGAGAACGGATTCGATGCCGATGTACTGGTGATCGGCGGCGGCCCGGGGGGCTCCACCGCCGCCTGGGACCTGGCCCGCAACGGGATGGATGTGCTCCTCCTGGACGGTGCGGAGTTCCCCCGGGTCAAGCTGTGCGCGGGGTGGATCACCCCCCAGATCCTGGAAGCCCTGGAGCTGGATCCGGAGACCTACCCCAACACCATCTCCGCCTTCACCTCGGCGGTGCTGTGGGTGGGCGACAGCCCCAACCGCACCGACTACCGCCGGCCGGTGAGCTACGGCATCATCCGCGCCGAGTTCGACCACTACCTGCTGAACCGCGCCCGCGAGGCCGGCGCCCGCTTCGTCAACGAGGACATCAAGAGCGTCGCCAGCGAGCGGGATGCCTTCACCGTCACCACCCGCGCCGGCAGCACCTTCCGCGCCCCGGTGGCCATCGGCGCCGGCGGCTCCAAGGACCCCATCCGCCGCAAGCTCACCGAGCACGCCGCCGAGGAGCGCATGGTGGTGACCCTGGAGAGCGAGACGCGGGTGGGGGCGGACACCATCCGGGCGCATACGCCCTACTACGAGGTGCCGGAGCTGTTCCTGGAGCCCGACTTCAACGGCTACGCCTGGTACTTCACCAAGGGCGACTTCCTCAACATCGGCATCGGCCGCCTCGGCGACCCGCGCATCCGCGACCACCATCCGCGCTTCATGGAGAAGCTGCGCGACCTCGGCCGGCTGACACCGGAGCTGGAGGAGCGGCTGACCAAGTTCAAGGGCCACCCCTACAAGATCTACGACCACGTCCCCAACCAGGCCCACGGCGACCGTTTCCTGCTGGTGGGCGACGCCGCCGGCCTGGCCCGCCACTACTCCGGCGAGGGCATCCGCCCGGCGGTGGAGAGCGCCCGCGACGCCGCCGCGGTGGTGCACGCCGCCCTCGACCGCGGCCGCTTCGGCGCCGACGACCTGGCCGCCTACCCGCAGCGCCTCAGCGACCGCTACGGCCCCCAGAAGGCCCCGGTGTTCGACCCCACCGCCTGGATCCCCCACTCCTGGCAGGCCCGGCTGGTCCAGGGCATCTGCCGCAGCGACCGCCTGCGCCGCGACTGGGTATTCGGCAAGGTGTTCCTGTTCGATCCGGAGGCGGCGGTATCCTAAAGACAGTTTTAAGTGTTAAGTGATTAAGTTTTAAGTAACGGCAAGAGGCCGGCCCGGGATTCCGCCATCTCAGAGGAACTTTCCCGGCCGGCCTATCTAAACCAAAACTTAAAACTTAAAACTTAAAACTTAAAACTTAAAACTTAAAACTTAAAACTTAAAACTGCCGTCATTCCACCACCGCCCTCCCCTTCATCCCCGGCCGCAGCTTGCCCTTGTCGTTGTCGACCCGGATGCGAACTGCATAGGTGGGCTCGCCCTTTCCCTTCCGCGGGGCCTGGGCGATTCGCATCACCTCGCCGGTGGTGCGGTAGTTGGTCAGGGCGGGGACCTCCACCCGCACCTGGTCGCCCTCGCGCAGCTTGCCGAGCATGTCCTCCCGGACCGCCACCACCAGATCCAGGCGGTCGAGGCTGGTGGCCACGCGGAACAGCATGGGCGGGCGCAGGTTGGCGATGACCGTCTCCCCGGGCTCCACCTTGCGGGCCAGCACGACGCCGTCCAGGGGCGAGCGGATCTCGGTGTGGCCGAGATCGATCCGGGCCGAGCGCACGGCGGCCTCGGCGGCCTCCACCTCGGCCCGGTCGCGGGCGGCGTCGCGCTGGGCCACCTCCAGGTCGCGGCTGGAGGACAGGCCGCGGTTGTAGATCTTCTGCTGGCGGTCCAGCTGGCGGGCCGAGTCCTCGGCCACCGCCCGCGCCTTGTCCACCCGCGCCTTCGCCTCGTCCAGCCGGGCCCGGTACTGGCCGGGGTCGATGCGGGCCAGCAGCTCGTCCCGCTGCACGGCGTCGCCCTCCTCCACCCGCACCTCGGCCACCGGGCCGCTCACCTGGGCGCCCACGGTCACCACCTTGCGCGGCTGCAGCCGGCCCTCCAGGGTCAGGGCCGCCGCCCCCTGGCCCCAGGCGGCGGAGGCGGCCCCGAGCAGGCCGGCGGCGACGACGATGCGGCTCCAGTTCATGGTGCTTCCTCCTTGGCGGCCAAAGGCTCGCCCACCAGGGCGTCCAGCCGGTCATAGGCCATGGCCAGGCCGAACCTGGCCCGGGCCAGCTCCATCTCGGCGCGGGTCTGGTTGGTCAGGGAGTCGCCCAGGTCGGTCTCAAGCTCCAGGACGTACTCGGTGCGCGCCAGGTCGGTCTTCTTCTTGCGGTAGTCCAGCTCGGCCTTGGCGGCCTGGCGCTTCTCCTTCCAGGTCTCCACGTCCAGGTGGGCGCGGTAGATGTTCGCCTCCACCGTCTGCCGCAGCTTGAGCCACCGGCCGCGGGCCTCCTGGGCGCGGGCGCGCGCCTCGTCCACCCGGGCGCTGACCCGGCCGCCCTCGTACAGCGGCGCGGTCACCCGGATGGCCGCCTCCACGTCGTTGCGGAAGTCGAACTGGCGGGCGTAGCGCTGCGCCACCACCTCGCCGGTGATGCGCGGCCAGTGCCGGGCCTGCTGGGCATCGGCGCGGGAGCGGGCGGCCTCCAGGCGCTGGCGGGCGGCGATCAGCTGGGGGTTGGTCTGCCAGGCGCGGTCGCGTAGCTGGTGGACCTCCGGCAGGTCGCGGTCGAGATCCAGGTCGGGCTTGACCACGTCGCGCGGGATGGCATCGGTCAGGCCCATGGCGTGGCCCAGCCGGATGCGCTCCATGCGGGCGTCGTACTGGGCCTCGCGATAGTTGCTGCGGAAGCGGCGGAAGCGGCTCTCCAGGCGGGCCAGCTCCACCGGCGAGATCTCGCCCAGCTCCTTCTTGCCCTTGCCGTAGTCCCAGCGCACGAAGGCCACGGCCATGGCCTCGTTCCAGACCTGGACCTTGCGCTCGGCCAGGAGCAGGTCATAGAACTGGCGGCGGATGGCCAGCACGCGCTTCTGGCGGGTGTCGAACAGGTCCACGCGGGCGGCCTCGGCCTCGGCCCGGGCGGCCCGGCTGGAGGCGGCGCGGCCGCCGAAGTCGTAGAGCTCCTGCTCCAGCTTCACCCGGGCCTCGGAGTCGTCGGTGAACTGGCCCTCGTCGGCGCCGCCAAGCTGGCGGCCCTGGCGCAGGATGCCCTCGGCGTAGAGGCGGGGCCGGTACTCGGCGGAGGCCGCCTCGACCCCCGCGCGCTCCTCCGCCACCCGGGCGCGGGCGGTGGCGAGGTCGGGGTGGTTGGCCAGGCCGATGCGCACCGCCTGCTGGATGGTCAACGGCTTGTCGGGAAGGGCGGGGGCCCCGCGGCCGGGAACGGCCACCAGGGCACCCAGGGCAAGCAGCACGCCCGGGGCGAGACGCCCCCCGAAAAGGCCTTCAATGCGCACAGACTCCCTCCCTAGCGGCCCGCGATTCCGCCCCGATGTGCCCTCAGGAGCCGGAGCCGCCGGCCTGCCCGTCCTTGTCCAGGAAGCGGCGGCGGTACTTCTCCATGAGCTTGGCCGGCAGCAGCCCGGCGTGCTTGCCGAGGATCCGTCCGTCCGGGGCGATGTAGAAGGTGGTGGGCAGGCCCCGGAAGCCGCCGAACTTGCTCGCCACAGCCTGGTCGGCCAGGGCCACCGGGTAGGTGACGTTCATCATGTCCACCATGTTGGTGACGTTGCCCTTGGAGCGGTAGTCCACCGCCAGGCCCAGCACCACGGTGTCGTCGTACTTCTCGTGGAAGGCTTCCAGATCCGGCATCTCCTGGCGGCAGGGCGGGCACCACGGGGCCCAGAAGTTCAGCATGACCAGCTTGCCGCGGTAGTCGGACAGGCTCACCGACTTGCCGGAAAGGGTCTGGACCTGGAGATCGGGGGCCTGGGGGGCGGCGAGCGCCAGCCCGGGCACAAGCAGGGCCGCCAGCAGGGCGGCCCGGGAGAGCAGGCGCGGCAAGGGCTCAGTGGTCATAGTGGTAGTACTTGTCGTTCAGGTAGGTGGCCAGGTCCTCGATGTCCTGGACCGACAGGTTCTGCGACATGGCCTGCGTGCACTGGCGCTGGATCCAGGACACGATCTTGGCCTGATTGGTGGCGCGGACATTGTCGCGCTGGTGGACCTTGGCGGTATGGCACTGGCCGGCGCAGTACTTGCTGTAGAGCTTGCCGCCGTGCCGGGCGTCGCCGTTGAGGTCGGCCCAGACAGGAGTCGCCATGGGGAGCAGCAGGAGGGCGGCCAGCCCGGTTCGCACGCGCATCGGGAACCTCCTTCGGGAGATGGGATGGGCGGGGGCGCCGTTTCTAGAACGGGCATTCTAGGCCACGCCCCCCGGGGAAACAACCGGAGCCGGGCCTTCCCCGGCCCGGCCGGCGGGCCTACAATACGGCCTCCGAAACCCGCGATCCGGTCAAGGGAGAGGCGTGCATGCAGCCCCGTATTGAAACCGACAGCCTGGGCCAGTTCGAGGTTCCGGCCGAGGCCCTCTACGGGGTCCAGACCGCCCGCGCGCTGGTCAACTTCCCCGTCTCCGGGCGCGGCCCGGACGCCGATTTCGTCACCGCCACGGTGCGCGTCAAGCGGGCGGCGGCGGTGGCCAACGAGGCCGGGGGCAGCCTCGACGCCCACCGGGCGGAGGCCATCCGCGCGGCCTGCGACCGCATCCTGGCCGGCGAGCACCGCGACCAGTTCGTGGTGGATCGCTTCCAGGCCGGGGCGGGGACCAGCCACAACATGAACGCCAACGAGGTCATCGCCAACCTGGCCAACCGCGGCCTCGGCGGCGAGCTCGGCGCCTACGACCCGGTCCACCCCAACGACCACGTCAACCAGTCGCAGAGCACCAACGACACCATCCCCACCGCCATCCGCCTGGCCGCGCTGGCCAAGCTGCCGCGCCTGCGCGCCGCGGTGACCGCCATGGCGGGCGCCCTGGAGGACTTCGGCGCCGCCGAGGCCGACACCATCAAGAGCGGCCGCACCCACCTGCAGGACGCCGTTCCCACCACCCTGGGCCGGGAGTTCGCCGCCTACGCCTTCGTCCTGCGCGAGCAGGACGAGCGCCTGGAGGCGGCGGCGCGGCCCCTCCACCGCATCGGGCTGGGCGGCTCCGCCGCGGGCACGGGCCTCAACACGCCGCCGGGCTACCGCGAGGCGGCGGCGGCCGAGCTGGCCCGCCTCAGCGGCCGGACCATCGAGCCCCACCCGGACATGGCCGCGGCCATGCAGTCCATGGCCGACCTGGCCCACTTCTCGGGCCAGATCCGGGAGCTCGCCGGCGAGCTGGGCCGCATCGCCAACGATATCCGCCTGCTGGCCAGCGGTCCGCGCACCGGCCTGGCCGAGATCCAGCTGCCCGCGGTGCAGCCGGGCTCGTCCATCATGCCGGGCAAGGTCAACCCGGTGATGTTCGAGATGCTCAACCAGACCCTCTACCAGGTGCAGGGCCAGGACCACGCGGTGCAGGCCATGGCCGGGGCCGGACAGCTGGAGCTCAACGTCATGATGCCGGCCCTGGGCTCGGCCCTGTTCGACGCCATGGACTGGCTGTCCGCCGCCGTGGAGGCGGTCACCGAGCGCGGCCTGCGCGGCATGACCGCCAACCGCGAGCGCGCCCGCGCCTACGCCATGGCCAGCGTCGGCCTGGCCACCCTGCTCAACCGGGCCATCGGCTACGAACGGGCGGCGGAGATCGCCAAGGAGTCCGAGCGCACCGGCCGGCCGGTGGCGGAGCTGGTGGCCGAGCGGGGGCTGCTCGAGCGCAGCGAGTTCGAGCGGCTGGTGGCGCAGGCCGCCCGCGAGGGCCGCGTGGACCCTTGATCCGCGGGTAACCCGGCCGCCCGCCGGCGTGCTAGACTGCCGCGTTCCCACCCACCCCCAGCGGAGCCGGAATGCCGAAACTGCCCCGCCGAAGCGGACCGAGGCCCGCCCGGGGGTCCCTGGCCCTGCTCCTGCTGCCGGCGGGGCTGACCCTGCTCGCCCTGCTCCCCTTCGCGCCGCTCGGTCCTTTCGACGCGCGCACCGGGCAGGCCATCGCCGGCACCGAGCTGACCATGTCCTGGGCGGGGGCCCTGATCGAGCCGCTGGCGGCGGTGGGGCGCATGCTGGCCGGCGCCCCCGATCCCAAGCTCGCCGCCATCGCCACCCTGGCCTGGGTGGCGATGGCCGGCCTCCTCCTCGGCGCCGTGCGCGGCCGCGGCTGGCGGCGGCTGGCCATCGCTCCGGCGGCCGCGTTGGCGGCCGCTGTGATCTTCCTGACCTACGTGGCGTTCTACATGGTGGTCCCCCTGCCCGGCTGGAGCCTGTCCACACCGGGGCGCCAGGCGGTGATCGCCGACCTCCAGAGTCACACCCGCCTGTCCCACGACGGCGTGGTCACCGCCGCCACCAACCTGCGCATCCACCGGGCCCGCGGCGTGGACGTGGTGGCGGTCACCGAGCACCAGGATCCGCGCGGCTCCTTCCACGCCCGTCGGGTGGCCGCCGGCAGCGACGGCGCACCGGCGGTCATACCGGGCATCGAGCTGCGCGGAAAATCGGGCTACCTGCTCGGCCTGGGCCTGAAGGAGGGCATTCCGCTTCCCGACGAGCTGGACTCCCGCGCGGCGGAGGCGGCCTTCATCCGCCACGTGCACCGGGACCACCACGGCGCGGTGGTGGCCCTGAGCTGGCGCCTGGACGCCGACGACGTGCGCTTCCTGGCGGCATCGGGCATCGACGGCTTCGAGATCGCCAACGCCGGCCACCCCGACATCCCCGCCGCCACCCGCCGGGCGGTGCTGGCGGAGGCCCGCGAGCGCGGCCTGGCCCTGCTGGCGGACAGCGACTGGCACGGCTGGACCGGCTACTGGCGGACCTGGACGCAGTTCCCGACTGCCGCCCTCGACGCCACCGGCCCCGGCAGCCGGGCGCAGCAGGTGGTGCGCCTGCTGCGGGAGCGCGGCGGCGAGCGCATGACCCCGGTGACCGCAGGCCACCTCGGCCCGCCGTCGACCCTGCGCGTGGCCTTCGCCCCGTGGGTGGAGACGGTGCGCTACGGCCTGGGCCTGTCGCCGCGGCGGCTGCTGGGCTGGTGGCTGTGGGCCGGGCTGCTGCTGGGCGCGGCCGCCGGGTGCCGCCGGCGCCGCTGGTCGCCGCTGAAGGTGGTGGGCGGTGCCGGCCTCGGCCTGCTCGGCGCGGCCCTGCTGGTGCGCGGCGGCGGCATGCGCCTGGCCGCCGCCGGCGCCGCCGATGTGGCCAACCCCCCGTTCCTGGGCAACATCGGCGGCTGGGGGCTGGGCGTTGGCGGCGCGGCGCTCGCCGCGGGCCTGCTGACGGTCGCCGCGGGCGCCGGCCGGCTTGCCGCACCCGCCCTGCCCCGGCCGCGGCGCCTGCTGCGCGGCCTGCGGCGGCGGCTGCCGCGCATCCCCGCCCGCTGGTGGCGGCTGGTGAGCGACGGCACGCGCCTCAAGGCGGCCTGGCCCGGGCGGATACCGCCGCGGCAGGCCCTGCACCCGGGCTGGGCAGCGGCCGTTGTGGTCATGGCGGCGCTGTCCTATGCCTTCCTCGACCGCACCGTCGCCGCCTGGGCGGATGCCCGCTTCCACGGCTCGGAGCCGCTCAAGGCGCTCTCCGAGCTGGGCCGGGCCCACTGGTACCTGCTGGCCGCCCTCGCGGTCTATCTGATCTGGTCCGGCCGCCTCGGCCGGGCGCGCGCCACCCTGCTGTTCTGGTCGGTGGCGGTCTCCGGGCTGATCGCCGACGGCATCAAGGTCCTCCTCGGCCGGCCCCGGCCGGACCTGTTCCTGGAGCAGGGGCTGTACGGCTTCGATTTCCTGCGGCTGGACGCCCACTACCTGTCCTTGCCGTCGGGCCACGCGGCCACCGCCTTCAGCGTCGCCGCGTGCCTGGCCCTGTTCTGGCCGGGCGGGCGCTGGCTGTGGCTCGCCCTGGCCGCGGCGGTGGCCGCCAGCCGGGTCCTGCTGGCCCACCACTACGTTAGCGACGTGCTGGTGGGCGCCTGGATCGGGGTGATGACGGTCATCTGGCTCCACCACAACCAACGACGGCCCATCCGCCGATGACACTCACCCGCGCACAATGGGCGGCCTTCGCGGTGGTCCTCTACCTCGGGCTGTTCCACAACCTGGGCGCCCTGCCCCTGTTCGACGTGGACGAGGGGGCCTTCAGCGAGGCCACCCGCGAGATGCTCGCCCGCGGCGACTTCCTGACCACCTACCTGGGCGGCGAGCTGCGCTTCGACAAGCCCATCCTCATCTACTGGCTGCAGGCGGCGTCGGTCTCCCTGCTGGGGCTGAGCGAGCTGGCGGTGCGCCTGCCCTCGGCCCTGGCGGGCACCGCCTGGGTCGGCCTGACCTTCGCCTTCGCCCGCCGCTACGCCGGGACGGCGGCCGCGGTGTGGGCGGCCCTGTTCATGGCCGGCGCGGTGCAGGTGGGCCTGATCGCCAAGGCCGCCATCGCCGACGCCCTGCTCAACCTGTGCCTGGCCGCCGCCCTGCTCGCCATCTACCGCTACCGCGCCGGGGGCGGCCGCGGCTTCCTGTACGGGGCCTTCGCCGCCATGGGCCTGGGCCTGCTCACCAAGGGGCCGGTGGCCCTGCTCATCCCGTTCATGGTCACCCTGATCGATTACGGCAGCCGGCGGCGCTGGCGCGAATGGCTGCGGGGGGTGCTCCATCCGGGCGGCTGGGCGCTCATGCTGGCCATCGCCGCGCCCTGGTACATCGCCGAGTACCTGGTGCAGGGCCAGGCCTTCATCGACGGCTTCATCCTCAAGCACAACGTGGGGCGCTTCGAGGGCTCCATGGAGGGCCACAGCGGCAGCCTGCTGTACTTCGTGCCGGTGCTGCTGATCGGCACCCTGCCGTTCACCGGCCTGATCCTGCGCGGCCTGCGGCCCCTGCGCGAGCTGTGGGCCGAGGACCTGGGGCGCTTCCTGCTGATCTGGTTCGCCTTCGTGCTCGTCTTCTTCTCCCTGTCCGGGACCAAGCTGCCCCACTACATCGTCTACGGCTACACGCCGCTGTTCATCCTCGCCGGGCGGGCGGCCGTGCGCGACTGGTCGCGGCCGCTGGCGGCGGTCTGGCCGGTCCTGTTCCTGGCCCTGCTGGCGCTGCTGCCGATTCTGATCAAGGCCGTGCCCGCCCCGGGGGATCCGGGCGTGTCGGCGCAGCTGTCCGCCTTCACCGGCCTGGCCGGAGCGTGGTGGATCGCGGGGCTGGCCGCCCTGGCGGCGGTCAGCGCGGCCCTGGCGTGGCAGCCCGACCGCCGCTGGACCCTGCTGGGCTGGGGGCTGGCCATGGGGATCGCCTTCCACGCCGTGCTGCTGCCGACGGCCGCCAGCGTGCGCCAGGGCCCGGTGAAGGAGGCCGGCCTGCTGGCGCGCCAGCTGGACCGGCCGGTGCACGTGACCATCCGCAAGCCCAGCTTCTACTTCTACGCCCGCACCACCGGCGCCGCGGGCCCGCCGCGGCCCGGCCACCTGGTGCTGACCAAGCCCAAGCGGCTGGACAGGCTGCCGCCCCACCGCATCCTCTACCGCGGCGGCCCCGTCATCCTGGCCGAGATCCTGGGAGCGCCCCGATGAAGGTTTCCGTGGTCATCCCCCTGAAGGACGAGGCGGCCAACATCGAGCCCCTCCTGCGCACCATCCGCGGGGCCCTGGCCGAGCTCGACTACGAGATCGTGCTGGTGGACGACGGCTCCACCGACGGCACCCCGGCGGTGATCCGCGACCATGCCGACGGCCGCACCCGCCTGCTGGTGCTCACCCGCAACTACGGCCAGACCATGGCCATGGCCGCCGGCATCGACGCCGCCCGCGGCGACTACATCGTCACCATGGACGGCGACCTCCAGAACGACCCGCGCGACATCCCCGCCATGCTCGACATCCTCGACGCCGGCGAATGGGATGTGGTGGCCGGACGCCGCCAGGGCCGCCAGGACGGCTGGCTGCTGCGCAAGATCCCGAGCAAGCTGGCCAACCTGCTCATCCGCAGCCTCACCGGTGTCCACCTCTCCGACTACGGCTGCACGCTCAAGGCCTTCCGCGCGGCCGTGGCCAAGGACCTGGGCCTGTACGGCGAGCTGCACCGCTTCATCCCGGTGCTGGCCACCCTCCAGGGCGCCCGCATCAAGGAGATGGCCGTCCGCCACCACCCGCGCCGGGCGGGCGTGTCCAAGTACGGCCTGGGGCGTGTGCTGCGGGTGCTCTCGGACCTGACCCTGATGGTTTTCTTCCAGAAGTACGCGGCCAAGCCCATGCACCTGTTCGGCACCACCGGGCTGGGCATCCTCGCCGGCGGCGTCGGCATCAACCTGTACATGGTCCTGCTCAAGGTCCTGGGCGAGGACATCGGCACCCGGCCCCTGCTGTTCCTGGGCATCCTGCTCACCGTGGTGGGCTTTCAGCTGCTGACCGCCGGCTTCCTGGCCGAGCTCATGATGCGCACCTACTACGAGTCGCAGGACAAGCGCCCCTACCGGGTCAAGGAAGAGTTTGAAGGCCGCGATTAGAACCGCCCTCAAGGTCGGCTTCGTCGCCACGGCCCTGGCCGTGGTCGCCTACCAGGTGGACCTGGGCGGCATCGGGCGGCGCCTGGCCGCCGCCGACGCCCGCTGGCTGGCCGCCGGCCTGCTGCTGTTCAATGCCTCGCAGGCGGTGAGCGCGGCGCGCCTGGCGCGGGTGCTGCGGGAGTACGGCGTGACCCTGCCCTACCGCCACCACCTGGGGCTGTACTACACCGGCATGGCCGGCAATCTGTTCCTTCCGGGGGGCATCGGCGGCGATGCCTACAAGGTGATGTGGCTGCGCCGGCAGGAAGGCGGGCGCGCCGCCGCCTATGTGGGCGGCTTGCTGCTGGACCGCGGCTCGGGGCTGGCCGCCCTGCTGTGCCTGGCGGCGGCCACGGCCGTCTGGTGGAGCGGGCAGCCGCTGTGGCTGGCGGCGCTGGTGCCGGTGCTGGCGGGCTACGCGGTGGTGGTGGGGATGTTCTTCCGGCGCTACGCCGGCGCCGGCGGCGCCGCCCTGCTGCTGGGGCTGGCGGTCCAGGGGCTGCAGGGGGGCGCCGCCCTGGCCGTGATGCAGGGCCTGGATGTGGCCGCGGCCGGGGCCCTCAGCCTGTTCCTGCTGCTGTTCTACCTGTCGGCGGTGGCCGCCCTGGTGCCGGTGACCGTGGGCGGTGCCGGGGCGCGCGAGCTGGTCTTCCTGTACGGCCTGCAGTGGGCCGGGGCCGATCCCGAGCCGGGGGTGGCGCTGGCCCTGACCTTCCTGGCGCTGACCGTGGTCTCCGCCCTGCCGGGACTCGTCCTGCTCCCCGTCTACGGGGCGGGCGGTGGCCGCCAGGGGCCTAGCTAGCCGCCCGCCCCCGGCCGGGCGGCGCCGCCAGCAGCCAGGCCCCGGCCGCGATCATGGGCAGCGACAGCAGCTGCCCCATGGACAGGCCCAGAACCAGCAGCCCCAGCTGGGGATCGGGGGCGCGGAAATATTCCAGCCCGAAGCGGATGCACCCGTAGCCCAGCAGGAAGGTGCCGAACAGCCGTCCCTCCCCGCTCAGGCGCCGGTCCAGCAGCCACAGCACCGCGAACAGCAGCACCCCCTCGCACAGGGCCTCGTAGAGCTGGGAGGGATGCCGCGGGATGCGGTCCACGTGCGGGAAGACCATGGCCCAGGGCAGGGACGGGTCGGCGGGGCGGCCCCACAGCTCGCCGTTGATGAAGTTGCCGATGCGCCCCAGGCCCAGGCCGATGGGCACGATGGGGGTGATGAAGTCGGCCACGCCCAGGACGGTCAGCCCGCGGCTGCGGGCGAACCACACCCCGGCCACCACCACGCCGATCAGGCCGCCGTGGAAGGACATGCCGCCGTCCCACACCGCGAAGACGGCCAGGGGATGGGCCAGGTAGTAGCTCAGGTTGTAGAACAGCACGTACCCCAGCCGCCCGCCCAGGATCACGCCCAGGATGCAGGCGAAGGCGAAGTCCCCCACCGCCTCGCGGCTGAGGCCCAGGCGCTCGCGCCGCCGCAGCAGGATCCACCAGCCCAGGCCGAAGGCAAGGGCGTACATGATGCCGTACCAGTGGATCCGGACCGGTCCGATGGCCACGGCCACGGGGTCGATTTCGGGGTAGACGAGCACGCGGCCTCCTTCGGGTTAGCGGGAAGGCCGGCTGCTAGGCGCCGGCGGGAGGTCTTGGCAGAATATGGGGAGGGTGTCCCCCTTCATCCCCACGAGGCACGGTCATTGGCGATTCGCAGCTGGCAGAAAGGCGTCCTCAAGGCCTCCCGCTGGGCGGCCCGTTTCGCCCAGGAAGGTTTCCGCATCCCCATCCCCCAGAGCGTCCTGGACCGGCTCGTGCGCCGGGTGGACGACCCCTCCGTGCGCGATCTCCAGCTGCAGGCCCGGGAGGGGGACCGGGTGGTCCTGTCCGGGCTCAAGAAGAAGGGGCTGTGGGTCAGCTTCTCGGCCACCTTCGCCCTGGCCGCCCCGGGGGAGGACGAGCCGCCCCAGAGCCTGGCCCTGAGCCTCGAGCAGGCCGAGCCCTTCTTCGCCCGCAGCGCGGTCCTCGCCGCCCTCGCCGGCATCGACGGGGTCACCGTGGCCGATGAGCGGGTACTGGTGGACCTGGGAGACCTCATCGCCCAGAACGAATGGGCCAGCAAGATCCCCGAGTCCGTGCGCGGCCGCGTGCGCATCACCCAGGCCCACAGCGAGGAAGGCCGCATCCAGCTGCGCGTGGGGCTGGCCTAGGCCGGGCCCCCCTCGCCTCCCAGCCAGGCCCGCGCCAGCCCGCCGCGGGCCGCGCGCGCCGCGATCACCGCCAGGGCCAGGCCCAGCAGATCGGTGAGCCAGTCCTCCATGCTGGTGTGCCGTCCGGCCACGAAGGCCTGGTGGTACTCGTCGGCGGCCCCGAACAGGGCGCCGGCCACCAGCGCCGCGCTCCCCACCAGGGGACGCGGCCAGTCGGGCCGCAGGCGGGCGACCGCCCCCACGCCAAGCCCCCCCAGCACCAGGTAGAAGAGGATGTGGACGGCCTTGTCGGCCCCCTCGAAGGGGAAAGCCGGCAGGTCGGCGCCGGGCAGCTGGCTGCTCAGCGCGATCAGGGCCATCCAGATCAGCCAGAGCCCGGCCCACAACCGGGTCCTCGCGGCGCTCGCCATGGCGCGTCCTTTGCGTGCGGGTAGGTGGTCGGGGCCGGCCGCGCGGCGATTCAGCGGGGACGCAGGCCCTGCATGAGCAGCCGGGTGAGGCCGTCGGCGAAGCCTTCCGGGTCGCGCGCGAAGCCGGTCTCCGGCATGTGCAGCAGGGCCTCGCGGGCCTGGAAGAAGAACAGATGGGCCCCCACCAGGGTCACCGCCACCAGGGAGGGGTCGTGCTCCGGGTCGAACAGGCCGTCCTCCTGACCGCGCTGGATCAGGGTCACCAGGCGCTGGTGATTGTCCCCGTGGACCTCCTCCGCCAGGGTGCGGATGCGCTCCGACTCGCCATCCAGCAGCTCGCGCAGGACCAGCTGGCTGACGTCGGCGTGGTGGAACAGGTGCCGCACGAAGTAGCCGGAGAACTCGGCCAGGGCCTGATCCGCCGGCATCTCCTCGCGCCCGGGATCCTGCAGGAAGGCGGTGGTCTCCCGGCAGGCGGCCTGGATGACGTGGTGGTAGAGGGCTTCCTTGCTCGGGAAGTGGTGGAAGATGGCGGCCTTGCTGACTCCGGCCTCCCGCGCCAGGGCCGCCATGGACACCCCCTTGAAGCCGTCGCGGGCGAACAGCCCCGCCGCCACCTCGGCGATGCGGCTGGCGCCGTCCGCCCCCGTGCTGCTCGCCGTCGCTCCCGCAACCTTCTCCAAGCCACGCCTCCACCGGCCGCCGGACCGGTCTTTGGAATTCCGGCCCCCGATTGTACGGGTGTGGGCGCGAAAACCAAGGACGGCCGCCCGGGTCAGGCGGCCCCGTCCGCCGGGGGCTCGATGGCGACCGCCAGGAAAGCGCCGCCGCCCAGCCGCTCGCCCTCCAGGCGCTCCCGCAGCCGCGCCCACCAGCCGCCGACGGCGCCGCGCACCGCCGTGCGCGTACGAATGCGGCAGGCGGGGCAGGCCTCCTCGGCCAGCGCCCGCGCCTCCCCGCGGGTGTGCCAGCGGGCGCCGCGGTAGCCGCCGCGCCCGGCCTTGGCGCGGTACAGCGCGCTGCGCCGATTGAGCAGGCCGAGCACCACCGGACCGCGGCTGACCCGGACCATCTCGGCCAGGGCCGCCCGCTCGTCGGCGGTGAAGCACAGACTGGTCACCGCCAGCACGCCGTCGAAGGCGCCGTCGGCGAACGGCAGGGCCTCGGCCCGCGCCCCCACCCAGCGCAGGTGGGGGTAGCGGTCGGCGGCGAAGGCCCGCATGGCGGCATCGGGCTCCACCCCGACCGGGGCCAGCCCGGCGGCGTCGAGCAGGTTGGTGAAGCGTCCGCTGCCGGCGCCCACGTCCAGCACCGAGGCACCCGGCGCCAGACCCAGGAGCCGCCGGACCAGGCGCCACTCCCGGGCCAGGATCCAGGCCCCCCGCTCGGTGGCGTACCAGGCGTCGTAGTCGGCCGGATCCACGCCGGACGGCTACATGCCGGCGAACTGCAGCCGATCCGAGACGGCGTCGAGTCCGGCCTGGGCGCAGCTGCGATCGATCTTGCCCTCGGGCGCCCCGCTTACCCCCACGGCACCGACGATGGTGCCGCTTCCGGTCTCGATGACCAGTCCGCCGTCGGCGAACAGCAGGCCCTTGACGTGGTTCAGGGTGGCGCCGATGGATTCGCGGTTCAGGAGGATCTGGTGGGTGTCCGACGAGAACTCCACCGCCGTGTAGGCCTTCTTCTTGGCGATGCGGTAGCTCACCTCGGG
>DATFLO010000194.1:0-6718 GCA_035267605.1 Gammaproteobacteria bacterium | reverse complement strand
CCCTTGACCAGCATGTCGGCGAGAAAGAGCACCAGGAACACCGCCGCTGCCAGCAGCGCCGCCATCGAAATCCATTTCATGCGCGCGGACTTGCGGTGGCGTTTCTTCAACTGGCGGGTAATGTCATCGAGCGAGTCGGCCATGGCGAATAGCTTCCGGTTGATGGCGTTACAGGTTGCTGACCGTGTACTTCTCGCGGAAGCGACGGATCATGACCACGGAGACGAAGTTGAGTGTCAGCGTCACCACGAACAGCACCAGGCCGAGCGCGAAGGCGGACAGGGTGGCGGCCGAATCGAACTCGTTGTCGCCGGTCAGAGAGGCGACGATGCTCACGGTCACGGTGGTCATGTCCTCGAGCGGGTTGGCGGTGAGGTTGGGCCGCAGCCCGGCGGCCATCACCACGATCATGGTCTCGCCGAGGGCACGGGAGACGGCCAGGATGAAGGCCGCCACCACCCCCGGCAGGGCCGCCGGCAGAAGGACGTGCTTGATCGTCTCCGAGGGGGTGGCCCCCAGGGCGAAGGAGCCTTCCCGCATGGTCTGCGGGATGGCGCTGATGACGTCGTCCGACAGGGAGGAGACGAAGGGGATGATCATCACCCCCATGACGATCCCCGGGGCCAGGGCGTTGCTGTAGGAGGCGTCCATGCCGATGCTATGGGCCGCCTGCACCACCAGGGGGCTCACCGTGATGGCGGCGAAGAAGCCGTAGACCACGGTGGGGATGCCCGCCAGCACCTCCAGGGTGGGCTTGGCGGCGTTGCGAACCTTCTTCGGGGCGTACTCCGACATGTAGATGGCCGACAGCAGGCCCACCGGCAGGGCCACCGCCATGGCGATGGCGGTGATCATGAAGGTGCCGGCGAACAGCGGCACGGAGCCGAACTCGGGATGGGCGATGTTCTCGCCGGTGCGGCCGGCGCCGCCCAGGAAGGCGGTGTCGGGGCTCCAGGTGGTGCCGGTGAGGAACTGCCACAGGCTGACGATGTGGAAGAAGCGCACCGCCTCGAACAGGATCGACAGCACGATGCCCAGCGTGGTCAGGATGGACACCAGCGAGGCCGCCAGCAGCAGCCAGCGCACGGCGGCCTCGACGATGTTGCGCGCGCGCAGGCCGGGGCGCACGGTGCGCAGCCCCAGCCACAGCCCCGCCGCCGCCAGCGCCAGGGCGGCGGCGAGGACCATGGTCGGGGGAACCTCGATCAGGCCGAGGAGGTCAGCCAGCGCGGCCGCAATGGCCACGGCCACGGCCGGGACGGCCAGCCAGACCACGGCGTACCAGCCGTAGTAGCCGGGACGCGAGTGCAGGGGGGTGTCGCCGGCCGTGGCCAGGGCCCGGCGGCGGCCGCTGAAGAAGGCCACGGCGGCCAGCGGTAGCAGGCCGGCGAGGAGGTAGAAGACGGCTTGTCCGGTGGCCAAGTTGGGCTCCTAGGCAGACCCGGGGGGCGCGCCATTATACCGACGATGGCCCCGAATGCAGCGGGGCCGGTCCTTTTCCGGACCCCGGCCGGGCCCGGGAGCCGGAAAAGGACCGGCCAAACGGGGCCGGCCGGGCAGCGCCCGGCCGGCCCCATCGGCCATGTCCTTCCCGCCTAGCTGTTCTCGGCCTTCACCTTGTCGAGAGTCAGCTTCTTGTGGTCCGTCACCTCCTGCCGGATCTGCTTGCGCATGTCCTTGGGCAGCGGGATCAGGCCGCGGTCCTTGAGGTAGCCCAGGTCGCCGATCATCTTCTCGGACATGAACAGGTTCACGTAGTCGTAGAGGCCGGGGACCTTCTTGGCGTGACCGTTCTTGATGTAGAAGTAGAGGCTGCGCGAGACCGGATAGTCACCGGAGGAGATGGTGTCCGGATCGGGCAGCACGCCCTCGATGGCGGAGGCCTGGATGCGGTCGGTGTTCTCCTCCAGGAAGCTGTAGCCGAAGATGCCGAGGGCGTCCCGGTTCTGGGTCAGCTTCTGGACGATCAGGTTGTCGTTCTCGCCGGCGGGCACGTAGCCGCCGTCCTGGCGGATCTTGGTGTATTCGCCGCCGTAGCCGTCCATCTCGTCGGAGGCGGCCTCCATCACCAGCTCCTCGAAGGCGTCGCGGGTGCCGGAGGTGGTCGGCGGGCCGTAGATGACGATCTCCTTGTGGGGCAGGCTGGAGTCGATCTGATCCCAGTACTTGTAGGGATTCTTGACCAGCTTGCCGCCCTTGGGCACCTCGGCGGCCACGGCCAGGGTCAGCTGCTTGCGGGTCAGCTTGAACTGGGGGGACTTGACGCTGTTGGCGATGACGATGCCGTCAAAGCCGATGGTGGCCTGGGTGATGTCGGTGACGCCGTTGTCCCGGCAGCGCTTGAACTCGCTGACCTTGATCGCCCGGCTGGCGTTGCTGATGTCGGGAGTGTCCATGCCGTCGCCGGCGCAGAACAGCTTGAGACCGCCGCCGGAGCCGGTGGACTCGATCACCGGGGTGGGATGGTCGGTGGTGGCGCCGAACTCTTCCACCACGTAACTGGCGAAGGGGTACACGGTGCTTGATCCGACGATGCGGATCTGGTCGCGGGCTTCGGCATGGCCGGCGCCCAGCACGAGGGCTGCGGCGGCGGCGACGCCGAGAGTGCGC
Source organism: Gammaproteobacteria bacterium (assembly GCA_035267605.1). Classification (GTDB taxonomy): domain Bacteria; phylum Pseudomonadota; class Gammaproteobacteria; order Thiohalorhabdales; family Thiohalorhabdaceae; genus Thiohalorhabdus. The sequence goes on along the minus strand of DATFLO010000194.1, from coordinate 4,108 downwards.
AGCTTGAACATGGGGTTCTCCCTCCGAAGGGTTGCCTTCAATGGCGTTGGCTGAAGCTATACAAGACGCGGCAAGTATTTCACGGGATTGTTACAGAATTGTTACAGCGAAAATCATTGAAATACAAATTTCTAGAAATTACGCCTTTGGGGCGGTCCCGTCCGGAAGCAGGGCGCTGAAGGTGGACCCCTTGCCCGGGGTGCTGGTGACCTCGAGGCTCCCGCCATGGTGGTGGAGGATATGCTTGACGATGGACAGGCCCAGGCCGGTGCCGCCCACCGCCCGTGATCTCCCTTTGTCCACCCGGTAGAAGCGCTCGGTCAAGCGCGGCAGGTGCTGGGGGTCGATGCCGATGCCGGAATCGCTCACGCGGATGGCGACCCGGCCCTCCCCGCTGTCGACCGAGACGCTGACCTGGCCGCCCTCGGGGGTGTACTTGAGGGCGTTGTCCACCAGGTTGCCGAGGGCCTGGGCCAGGGCCTCGGCCTCGCCGCGGACCTTGAGGCCGGCGATCTCCTCCGCGGCCGGCAGGGTCAGCGTGATGCCCTGGTCGGTGGCGCGCGCCTGGTACTGGTCGGCCAGGCCGGCGAGCAGCGCGTCCAGCGCCACCGGGGTATCGGGGGCCTTGCTCGGCTGGGCCTCCAGGCGGGACAGGGTCAGCAGGTCGTCCACCAGCGACTGCATGCGCCGGATCTGGTCGTCCATGATGCGCAGGAATTCCTGGCGCTGCTGGGTGGGCAGCTCGGGGTCGGCGATCAGGGTCTCGCCGAAGCCGCGCAGGCTGGTGAGGGGGCTGCGCAGCTCGTGGGAGACGTTGGCCACGAAGTCCTCGCGCATCTTCTGCAGGCGCAGGCGCTCGGTGATCTCCTCCACCACCAGCAGGAAGGTGCCGTCCTCCTTGCGCGTGCAGGTGAAGGCCAGGGTGCGCGAGGGATCGGGGTGGTAGGGCGCGGTGCCCTGGCGGATGGCCGGGCCCGTGGCGGCGAACAGGTCGGCCAGCTCCGGCTCGCGCAGCCAGCCCTGCAGGCGCTGGCCGCGGCCGCGCTCGGGGTCCATGGCGAGCAGGTCGAAGGCCTTGCGGTTGCCTTCCAGGAGCCGCCCGCCGGGGTCCAGCAGGGCCACCCCCACCGGCAGCTCCTGGGCCAGCCCCTCGAGCTGCTCCAGCCGCCGCCGGGTCTCGCGCAGCTGGCGATCGCGGTGCTTGAAGTAGTAGCGCAGCTCGCTTTCCAGGGTGTCCCAGGCGTGCTCGCCGGCCAGCGACACGGTGCCCTCGCGCGACTGCAGCCAGCGGCGCAGGGCGAACAGGCGGGCCTGGATCCACAGGCCGGACCAAGCGGCGCCGGCGCCGAACAGGGCGAAGCCCGCCGTGGCCCAGCCCCAGTGGGCGTCGAGGGCGCCCAGGGCGGCCATAAGGGTGCCCGCGGCCAGGAGCCAGCGGGCACCCGGGGGCAGGATGCGCATGCGGAGGGCGTTACCGATCAGGCTTCGACGGGCGGGGCGAAGCGGTACCCGGCGCCGCGCACGGTCTGGATCATGTCGGGGGCGGCCGCCGGTTCCAGGGCCTGGCGCAGGCGGCGGATGTGGACGTCCACGGTGCGCTCCTCCACCTCGGCGTGGGGGCCCCACAGGCGGTCGAGCAGCTGGCCGCGCTCATAGACCTGGTTGGGATGGGTCATGAGGAACTGCAGCAGGCGGAACTCGGTGGGACCGAGGTGGATCTCGCGGCTGCCGTAGAGCACCTGGCGCTGGCTCGGGTAGAGGCGCAGCTCGCCGGCGATGAGCACCTCCTCCTGCAGCTCGGGGTAGCTGCGCCGCAGCAGGTTGTTTACCCGCACGGTGAGCTCGCGCGGCGAGAAGGGCTTGGCCAGGTAGTCGTCGGCGCCGGTCTGCAGGCCGCGCACGCGGTGGTCCTCCTCGCCCTTGGCGGTGAGCATGATCACCGGGATGTGGCTGTAGGCGGGATCCTTGCGCACCCACTGGCACAGATCCAGGCCGCTCATGCCGGGCAGCATCCAGTCCAGGATGAGCAGGTGGGGGCGGTTCTCCGCCAGGCGGTCCATGGCCGTCTCGGCGTCGTCCACGACCTCCACGCGGAAGCCGGCGGCCTCCAGGTTGTGCTGGACCAGGGTCTGGATGGGGGCCTCGTCCTCCACGAACAGGATCTGGATGGGCCCCAGGCTGGTGGCTAGCTCTTCGCTCATGGCGTCGTCGCGGACATCCTCGGTCGGTCCGGGGTCACATCCAGTAGGAGCCCCGGGTCAGGAATTTGGAGCTCGCCGTCATGGCCGCCCGCACCGGCAGCGGCAGGGGGGCGCCCCCGGCCTCCTCGGCCCATTCGGCGTGGCTGCGCTCGTCCAGGTACATCTGCTCCACCACCGCGCGGGTGGCCGGATCGCTGTCGGGGAGGCGGCCCAGGTGGCCCTGCAGGTGGCGCATGACCTGGCGCTCGGTCTCGGCCACGAAGCCCAGGCTCCAGCGGTCGCCGGCGAGGCCGGCCAGCGCCCCCAGGGTCATCGACCCCGCCAGCCAGACGGGGTTGAGCATGCTCGGCCCCACGCCGTTGGCCTCCATGCGCCGGATGCACCAGTTGAGGTGATCCTGCTCCTCGCGCGCGGCGCGCTCCATCTTGTCCGCCACCTCGGGGGTGCGGGCGGTCAGCCCCTGGCCCAGGTAGAGGCCCTGGGCCGCCACCTCGCCGGCGTAGTTGACCCGCATCAGGCGCCCGATGTGGCGGGCCTGGGCGCTCCCCGGTCCGGGGCCGGTTTCGCTGTCCCCGGCGGTGGGGGCCGGCCGGTTGTCCGGCCCCTCCTGGGGGACCCCGGCGACGGTGCGCAGGGCGCGGTCGAAGTGCTGGATGGCGCCTTCCACGAGCGTCGCAAGCATGGCGGAACCCTTTGTCGGTGGCATGGGCCTTAGAGGGGGAAGGCTCGCGCTCGAGCGGCTTGGGCCCGAGGGCCCGACCCCCTACAATGAGCGCTCCCACGGCCGCGGGCCATGCGCCCGCAGCAGGATGGAGCGGCAATGCGACAGTTTTATTACAGTCATCATATCTTCATGTGCCTCAACGTGCGCAGCGACGGTCGCGAGAGCTGCAACGCCGACGGCCGCGCCGCGCAGCTGCGCGGCCACGCCAAGGACCGGGTCAAGGAATGGGGCCTCAAGGTCCCCGGCGGGGTGCGCGTCAACCAGGCCGGCTGCCTCGGCCGCTGCAGCGAGGGCCCGTGCATGGTGGTCTACCCCGAGGGGGTGTGGTACCGCTACGAGAGCGAAGAGGACATCGACGAGATCCTGTTCGAGCATGTCATGAACGGCCACCCCGTGGACAGGCTGCGCCTCGATGGCGACGACTGAAGGGGCCGCCGCCTGCGGCGGCGGCAAGGGCGAGTTCCTCGACCTGGCCGGCCCGGCCGGGGCGCTGGAGGCGTGCCTGACCCTGCCGCGCGGCGGCGAGCCGAGCGTGGCGGTGGTGCTGTGCCATCCCCATCCGGCCCATGGCGGCAGCATGAACAGCAAGGTGGTGGTCTACCTGGCGCGCGCCCTGCGCGCCCGCGGCGCGGCCACCCTGCGCTTCAACTTCCGCGGCGTGGGCACCAGCGCCGGCCAGTATGCGGGCGGGCCGGGCGAGGTGGACGACGCGCGCGCGGCCATCGACGCCCTGGCCGGGCGCTTCCCCGGCCTGCCGCTATGGGTCGCGGGCTTCTCGTTCGGGGCCTACGCGGGGCTGCGCGCCGCCGCCACCGATTCCCGGGTGCGGCGGCTGATCGCCGTGGCGCCGCCAGTGGCGCTGCGCGAGCCGATCGACGGCCGCACCGGCTACGACTTCAGCTTCCTCGAGGGCGAGCGCCGGCCGGTGATGGTGGTCCAGGGCGGCGCCGACCGGATCGTCGACACCGATGCCGTACGCGGTCTGCGCGCCCGCATGGAGCGGGCACCGGAATGGGTGTGGGTGGACGGCGCCGACCACTTCTTCAGCGACGGCGTGCGCGAGGTGGCCGAGCGCGTCGCCGAGCACCTGTTCGCCGGCGCCCTGGACGCCGAGGGCCAGTACCGCGGCGCCGCCGACTGCAACGCCACCCGCTCGCTGTGACCGCCGATCCGGGGACCTCCG
>DATFLO010000193.1:0-21035 GCA_035267605.1 Gammaproteobacteria bacterium | reverse complement strand
GTGGTGCGGTGCAGCAGGCGCACCCCGAGGCGCTCCTCGAGCCGGGCCAGGCGCTTGCTCACCGCCGACTTGGACAGGCCCAGCTGGCGTGCCGCGCCGGAGAAGCTGCCGGCCTCCACCACGCTGGCGAACAGGGCCATGTCGTCCAGCCGCCCGCCCTCGGAAGGGGCATTCGTTTCCATAGGGAAACAGAGTTTTTCGTTCAGGCCGGATTGTCAACAACCCCCTGGGGTCTCACTGTGGAAGCCGGCTTTCAACGCAACCAAGGAGGCGACAATGAGCACCCGGATCCTGGTCCTGTACTACAGCATGTACGGCCACATGGAGGTGATGGCGAACACCGTGGCCGAGGGCGCGCGCCAGCACGAAGGCGCCGAGGTCGTCGTCAAGCGGGTGCCGGAGACCATCGCCGAGGAGCAGGCGCGCGGAATCGGCGTCAAGCTGGACCAGGCGGCGCCGGTGGCCAGCGTGGAGGAGCTCGCCGACTTTGATGCCATCATCTTCGGCAGCCCCACCCGCTTCGGCAACATGACCGGCCAGATGCGCACCTTCCTGGACCAGACCGGCGGGCTGTGGGCGAACGGCAGCCTCATCGGCAAGGTGGGCAGCGTGTTCACCAGCACCGCCACCCAGCACGGCGGCCAGGAGACCACCATCACCTCGTTCCACACCACCCTGCTGCACCAGGGCATGGTGATCGTGGGCGTGCCCTATTCCTGCCAGGAGCTGTTCAACATGGACGAGATCAGCGGCGGCACGCCCTACGGCGCCTCGACCCTGGCCAAGGGCGACGGCAGCCGCTGGCCGAGCGACAACGAACTGGCCATCGCCCGCTTCCAGGGGCGGCACGTGGCCGACGTGGCCAGCCGCCTGAAGCAGGGGTGACATCCCGGAGGATGCAGCCATGAGCGCAACCGCAACCGCCACCGACCGCCCGCTCGCACAACGGGTCACCGCCGGCCGCACCGTGGAGGGCGCCGGCTTCCCGGTGCGGCGCCCGTTCCCGGGCCACGGCCTGCAGATGGTGGATCCCTTCCTGCTGCTCGACGAGATGGGGCCCACCGACTGGGGACCGGGCGAGGCCCAGGGGGCGCCGGACCACCCCCACCGCGGCTTCGAGACGGTCACCTACATGCTCGACGGCCGCTTCGAGCACCGCGACTCCTTCGGCTTCTCCGGCCAGCTGGGCCCCGGCGACGTGCAGTGGATGACCGCCGGCGCCGGCGTGGTGCACTCGGAGATGCCGGAGGAAGGCCTGCGCCGCGACGGCGGCCGGGTCCACGGCGTGCAGCTGTGGGTCAACCTGCCGGCCGCCGACAAGTGGGTGCAGCCGCGCTACCAGGACACCCCGGCCGCGCGTATCCCGGAGGTGAGCGGCGAGTGGGGCCGGGCCCGGATCATCGCCGGCGAGGCGCTGGGGGCGTCGGCGGTGATCGAGACCCGCATCCCCATCCTCTACCTGCACCTGACCGTCGAGCCCGGCGGCGAGGTGGCGGTGGACGTGCCAACCGACTACCAGGGCTTCGTCTATCCCCTGGCCGGCTCCGGTGACGTGGCGGTGGCCGGCGAGCGCCTGGCCGACGGCGAGCTGGGCCTGCTCGGCGACGGCGACCGGGTGCGCCTGGGCGCGCCGGCCGACGCCTCGGCCCCGGCCGACTGCCTGCTGCTGGCGGGCCGGCCGCTGGGCGAGCCGGTGGCCCGCTACGGCCCCTTCGTCATGACCACCCGCGAGGAGATCGAGCAGGCCTTCCGGGACTTCCGCGACGGCCGCATGGGGGCCATCCCCCGCCAGGAGTGACGGCGGAGGCCTCCCGCCCACCCCTCAAGGCCCGCCGGCCTCCCGGCGGGCCTTGTTGTCGCCCCCCGGACGCCGGTCGTCGCGCTCGCGCAGGAGCCAGTGGACGCCGCCCAGGGCCAGCCGGGCCGCCGCCAGGCCGAACGGCTGCGGCGAATGCCCATGGACTCCTCCATCGCCGCTTGCCGCCGGGAAATCTGGAGGCGGGGTGGGGATCCTTCAAGCCCGCGTCGGGAACCGGCGGAAAAACCCCTTGATCCGTTCGCCTTTCGGGAATACAACTGGCAGGGCTGGTATCAAGCTTGCCGAAAGGAGGGGTCTCCCATGGTCCATGCCAAGCCCCGGCCGCCCGACCGGCCGTCACGGGGCCGGACGTCCCGGCCGCAGGCCGGTCCGCCACGGATCTGAACGCCCCACCGCCATGACCGTGTCCCCCGTCAGCCCATCCCAGACCCGCGAGGCCCTCGCCGAGCCCCGCTTCCGGCTGGCTGACGACTTCCCGGTACTGAGCCGCCTGATCGGCGATCCTCGGCTGGCCCGCCTGGAAGCCGACTTCCGCGACTTCCTCCGCCGCCTTCCCGAGGGCGATGCCGGGCGCAGGCTGCCGGTTTTCCTGGCGGGCCTGGCGGACCTCGGCGATCGTCCGGTGCTGACCGAGCTGGCCGCCTTCGAATGGGCCCTGGCCGCCGCCGCCCGCGCCCCCGCCGAGGCACCCCTGCCCCCCGAGGAGCTGGACCAGCTGCCTGCCGAGGCCTGGCCCGGGCTGCGCCTGGCCTTCAACCCGTCCCTGGAGCGCATCGACACCGAGTGGAACAGCGTCCCCCTGTGGCGGGCGGTGCGGGAGGAGACCGAGCCCCCGCTGCCGACCCCCCTGCCCGCGACGCGGACCTGGGCGGTCTGGCGCCAGAACGGGCGCACCCGCTTCCGCCCCCTCCCGCCCGACGATGCCTGGGCGCTGGACCTGGCGGTGCGCGGCTACCCCTTCGGCGAGATCTCCCGCGCCCTGTGCCGGTGGCTGCCGCCCCGCGAGGCGGCCCCCTTCGCCACCCGCATGGTGGGCGACTGGCTCGACTCGGGCTGGATCACCGAGCTCCGCACGGCTGCGGACTAGCTGCCTCCCGCGGCCTGCTCGCGGGCCAGCTCCCCCACCCGCCGCAGGGCGACCTCGAAGGCCGGGCTCCACGGCTGGGCGCAATTGAGCCGCAGGCCGTTGGGGAAGCGCTGGGTGGGAGAGAACATGGGCCCCGGCGCCAGGCTGATGCCTTCGTCGATGGCGCGCCGGTACAGCGCCAGGCTGTCCACCCCCTCCGGCAGCTCCAGCCACACCACGAAACCGCCGCGCGGCCGGGTCTGCCGCGTACCCTCCGGGAAGTGGTCAGCCACCGCCCGCCCCACCCGCTCCACGGCGCGGGCGTACTCGTCCCGCGCCCAGCGCAGGTAGCGGTCGAAGCCGCCGCGGTCGAGGAAGTCGGCCGCCGCGAAGGCCGGGTAGGCGGGGATGGCGGCGCTGGTGGCGTATTTCAGGTACTCGACCCGATCGCGATAGCGCCCGGGCACCGCCCAGCCCACCCGCAGCCCCGGCGAGACGGTCTTGGACAAGGAGCCGCAGTGGATCACCCCGCCGCGGGCCTCGTAGGCCTTGGCCGCCCACGGCCGCGGCCCCTCGAAGGCCAGCTCGCCGTAGACATCGTCCTCGACCAATGGAATGCCGCGGGCCTCCAGCAGCGCGACCAGCTCCCGCTTGCGGTCCTCCGAGGCGCAGTGGCCCAGCGGGTTGCCGAAGTTGGGCATGAGCAGGGCGGCCGCCACCGGCCACTGATCCAGGGCCAGCTCCAGGGCCTCGGGGGCGACGCCCTCGTCGGGGTCGGTGGGGATCTCCAGGGCGCGCAGGCCCTGGGCCTCGATGGCCTGGAGCAGGCCGTAGAAGGTGGGCGATTCGATGGCGATGACGTCGCCGGGCTCGGCCACCGCCCGCAGCGCGAGCACGACCGCCTCCTGGGCGCCGTTGGTGACCACCACCTCCTCCGGGGCCACGCGGCAGCCGGCGTCGGCCAGGCGCCGGGCGATCTGCTGGCGCAGCTCGGGCGGCCCCGGCGGGAAGGCGTAGTCCATGGCGCGGCCGGGGTATCTGCGCGGCACTCCGGAAAAGGCCCGGCGCAGGCCGCGGCCGGGCAGGAAGTCGGCGTGCGGCACGGCCGCCCCCAGCTGCACCAGCCCCGGCCGGTTGGCCGCCTGCACCACCCGCAGCACCAGGGACTGACCGGAGACGGCGGTGGGCTGGCCCTCCGGATGGGAGCGCTGCGGCGCTTCCGGGCGGGGCCCGGGCAGCCGGCGGACGTAGTAGCCGGAGCGCGGCCGCGCGGCGATCAGGCCGCGGTCCTCCAGCAGGTGCTGGGCAGCCACCGCGGTGGACACGCTCACCGCGAACTGCTCGGCCAGCTTGCGCACCCCGGGCAGACGGTCGCCGGGGGCGTACACCCCCGCCTCGATCTGCGCGGTGACCTCGTCGGCCACCTCCTCGTAGCGGTAGCGGGCCACGGCCAGCCCTCCCTGTCGGTACAGTCGTCGCGCGGGCGGGCAGTACAGTTCCCCATACTCCCAAAACTGTACCGCTTCAAAAGTTATCTTACTGGTTCTGTAATGTTACCGCCAATCCGGCGAGCATAGGGGTCGAACGCGGCGGACCCCGCCGCACCGACTTCCAAGCGACCGGAGGGACACCATGACCATCCGCAACCTCGATACCGGCAACCAGTACGGCCAGTACACCCCGGACTTCGTCGACTACTGGGACGACCTGGTGGGCTGGGAGGGACGCACTGCCTCCGAGGGGGGCTTCTACGAGCGCCTGATCAAGGCCGCCGGCGGCCGCGAGGTGGCCGACGTGGCCTGCGGCACCGGCTTCAACGCCATCAACCTGGCCAAGTCCGGCCTGGTGGTCACCGCCACCGACGGCTCCGAGAACATGCTGGCCAAGACCCGGGACAACGCCCGCCAGATGGGCGTGACCTTCGCCCACACCCAGGTGGCGGACTGGGTCAAGCTGGACCAGCAGCTGGGCGAGGAGAAATTCGACGCCCTGGTGTGCCTGGGCAACTCCTTCACCCACCTGTTCGAGCACGAGGCCCGGCGCGACGCCATGGAGGCCTTCTACAAGGCCCTGCGCCCGGGCGGCATGATCATCATCGACCACCGCAACTACGACTCCATGCTCGACCAGGGCTACAGCTCCAAGCACGAGCACTACTACACCGGCAAGGGCGTGGACGCCTATCCGGCGGAGCTCAACCGCCACCTGGCGCGCTTCGAGTACCAGTTCCCGGACGGCGCCCACTTCCAGCTCAACATGTACCCCCTGCGCCAGGACTACGTGTCGCACCTGCTCGAGGACGCCGGCTTCATCGACGTGGCGCGCTACGGCGACTTCGCCAAGCCCTATGATCGCGAGAACGTCGACTTCGTCCAGCAGGTGGCGCACAAGCCCAGGGCGTAAGGACGCCGCAGCCGGGCCCGCGGGCCCGGCTGTTTCTTTCCCTATCCACCAGGGAGGTTCCCATGAGCACCGCCATCAGCGATGTGGTGGCGCGCACGCGCGATTACTACGACGGCGCCGCCAACGAGATCTACCGCGACATCTGGGGCGAGAACATCCACATGGGCCTGTTCGCCGACCCCGACGAGGATCTGCCCACGGCCATGGCGCGCAGCAACGAAGTCATGGCGCGCGGGGCGGACCTGTCGCCCTCGCACGAGGTCCTGGAGGTGGGCTGCGGCTACGGCGGCCTGGCCCGCTTTCTGGCGGCCAACTACGGGGCCCGGGTGCTGGCCACCAACATCTCCGACAAGGAGCTGGGATGGGGCCGGGAGCTCACCGAGCAGGCCGGACTGGGCCACCGCGTGGACATGGAGTGGGCCGACTTCCACGAGCTGCCCTACCGCGACGGCCGCTTCCACGTCTACTGGTCGCAGGAGGCCTTCCTGCACGCCGCCGACAAGCGCCGGGTGCTGGACGAGGCCTACCGCGTTCTGCGCCCCGGCGGCCGGCTGGTAGTATCCGAGCTGCTGGTGCACCACGGCACCCCGGAGGCCGAGCGCGCCCGCATCTACGAGCGCGTCGGCGCCCCGGAGATGTGGGACGCCCCGGACTACGACGCCGCCCTGGCGGACCTGGGCTTCCGCGTGCTGGTGCGCGAGGACTGGTCGCGCCATGTGGCGCGCTCCTACGGCTGGGTGCGCGCCGAGCTGGAGCGGCGCCGCGCGGAGTTCGAACGGCGGGTCGGCCGGGACGTGGTGGACACCACCTCGGAAGCCCTGGGGTTCTGGGTGGCACAGGCCGACGCCGGACGCATCGGCTGGATCCATTACGTCGCCGACAAGTAGGCAGGACGCGCCGCCCCCACGGGCCCCGCATGCGGGGCCCGTTTTTTTGCGTGGGGGAGGGCCGCGGGGGCTATGGACGGGACGCCGGGTCGCCTAGTATGGGAAGTCGCGTTTCCGGCAACGGCTAACCGGGGTGCCCATGAATCTGGAGAAGACCATCTTCGCCTTCGTCATCGTGCTGGCGATGACCATCAATTTCGGCTTCTTCCTGGGGGACATCGACAACCCGATTCACCACAACGTCTACGAGCTGTTCGCCGCCATCGTGGTCAGCCTCATCGCCACCGTCATGAAGCTCGGCGAGCGCACCCAGATCGGCGCCCTGCTGCTGGCCACCAGCCTGGTGGCGGACGTGCAGCTGATCATCGGCGCCATCGTGTGGGCGACGGCCGTCCACGTGCTGGAGACGGGGCTCACGTCGCACGCCATGGCCGCCATCGTGTCCCTGTCCGGCGGCGCCCTGCTGGCCAACATCGTGTCGGTGACACTGCTGGTGGCGGAGACCATCATGGGCCGGCGCTAGCCTGTCCGCAGCGAGGAGTCCGTCATGCCGGACGTGATCTTCCTGCTGTTCCGCCGCATGCGGGCGCCGCTGGTGACGCTGATCCTCACCTACGCGGTGGCCACCACCGGCCTGGTGCTGGTCCCGGGCGAGACCCCGGACGGCGAGCCCTGGCATATGAGCCTGTTCCACGCCTTCTACGTGGTCAGCTACACCGGCCCCACCATCGGCTTCGGCGAGATCCCCTATCCCTTCAGCGGCGCCCAGCGGCTGTGGGTGATGTTCGCCATCTACGCCACCGTGATCGCCTGGCTGTACGCCATCGGCACCCTGCTGGCCATCCTCCAGGACCCGGCCTTCCGCCGCGTGGTCAACCTGTCGCACTTCCGGCGCAGCGTGCGGCGCCTGGCCGAGCCCTTCTACATCGTCTGCGGCTACGGCGAGAACGGCGCCCTGCTGGTGCGCGCCCTGACCGACGAGGGCATCCGCCCGGTGGTGGTGGACAGCGACAGCGACCGCATCGACGCGCTCAAGGTGGAGGGCCTGAGCGTGGAGGTGCCCGGCCTGTGCGCGCGCGCCGACGACCCCGAGGTGCTGGTCACCGCCGGCCTCAACCATCCGGACTGCGCCGGCGTCATCGCCGTCAGCCGCGAGGAGGCCACCACCCTCTCCATCGCCGTGGCGTGCAAGCTGCTGGCGCCCAGGGTCCCGGTCATCTGCCGGGCGCGCTACCGCGACACCGAGGCCAACCTGGCCTCCTTCGGCACCGACCACATCATCAACCCGTTCGACACCTTCGCGGAACGCTTCGCCATGGCCGTGCGCTCGCCGGCCATGTACCTGATCTACGCCTGGCTCACCGGCATCGAGCACCAGCCGGTGGCGCGCCCGGTGGTGCCCCCTAGAGGCAAGTGGATCCTGTGCGGCTACGGCCGCTTCGGCAAGGCCATGCGCGAGCGGCTGACGCGGGAGGGGGTGGAGACGGTGGTGGTGGAGGCCGAACCGGGGCGCACCAAGGCGCCGCTGGGCACGGTGGCGGGCCGGGGGACCGAGGCCGGGACCCTGCGCGAGGCGGACGTGGAGGAGGCGATGGGCATCATCGCGGGCACCGACAACGACCCCAACAACCTGTCCATCCTCCTCACCGCGCGCGCGCTCAACCCGCACCTGTTCACGGTGGCCCGCCAGTGCCGCGGCCACAATCAGCCCATCTTCGAGGCCGCCGATCTGGACCTGGTGCTGGACGCCGGCACCATCTTCACGCGCGAGGTGCTGGGACTGATCACCGCGCCGCTGCTGGGGGACTTCCTGGCCCGCACCCTGGACCAGGACGACGCCTGGGCCAACGTCCTGGTCAGCCGCATCAGCGCCGCCGTCGGCGACGAGCTGCCGGACACCTGGAGCCTGACCGTGGGCCAGCGCTCGGCGCCGGCCCTGCTGGAGGCGGTGCGCGAGGGGGCGCCGGTCACCCTCGGCCACCTGCTCACCGACCCGCGCCGGCGGGAGCGCTGGCTGCCCGCCCTGCCGCTGCTGCTCAAGCGCGCCAGCGAGGAGGTCCTGCTGCCGGAAACGGAGCTCGCCGTGGAGGCCGGCGACCGCCTGCTGTTCTGCGGCCGCGCCGGGACGCAGCGGCTCATGGGCTGGACCGCCGCCGACCACAACCTGCTGGCCTACGTCACCACCGGCGAGGACCGTCCGCGCGGCCTGCTGTGGGACTGGCTGGCGCGGCGGCGGACCGCCTGAGCGCTACTCGCCCGCCACCTGCGCCTTCTGGATCACCACCGGCGTCTGCGGCACGTCCTTGGGGAAGGGGCCGGCAGAGCCGGTGGGCGTCTTGGCAATGGCGCGCACCGTGTCCATGCCCTCGACCACCTTGCCGAACACGGCGTAGCCCCAGCCGCGCGGGGTCTTGGCCCGGAAATCCAGGAAGTCGTTGTCGGCCACGTTGATGAAGAACTGGGCGGTGGCCGAATGGGGCCGGCCGGTGCGCGCCATGGCCACGGTGCCGATGCCGTTGTGCAGGCCGTTGTCGGCCTCGTTATGGATGGGCGCGCGCGTGGGCTTCTCCTTGAAGTCCGGGGTATAGCCGCCGCCCTGGATCATGAAGCCCGGGATCACGCGGTGGAAGATGGTGCCGTCGTAGTGGCCGTCGCGCACGTAGCGCAGGAAGTTGGCCACGGTCTTCGGGGCCTTGTCCGGACGCAGGGCCAGGACGATGGGGCCGCGGCTGGTCTCCAGGCGCACCCGCGGGCGCTGGCCGGAGTCCTCATCGGCGGCGGGAGCGGCGGCGGGGGCGGCCACCAGCGCGGCCAGCAGCAGGGCGGTCAGGCGCTTCATGGCGGCTCCCTTCAGCGATAGCGGTTGAGGGCGGGATCGTCCACCGGCTGCTCGGGGAGCCGGTAGATGTCGGCCAGTTGGGACAGGGGCGGCATGCCGCTGGCCAGCTTCACGGTGCCGTCGGCGGTGCGGTAGAACACGGCGGGCGTGCCGCTGACCCCGAGCCGGCTCATCAGCCGGTTGTTGGCCTGCACCGCCGCGCGGGCGTCGTCGCTGATCTGTGCCGGCAGCTGGTCCTCACCCGGCTCGCCGTAGTGGGCCTGGTGCCGGCGGAAGGCCGCGGCGGGGCGGTCGGACTGCAGGATGGCGGCAGCCTTGTCCGCGGAGCTGGGCCGGATGACGCCCACCAGCAGGTGGCGGATCTGCAGGCCCTCGCCGTAGTAGGGGCGGCTCGCCCGCCAGATGGCGTTGCAGTAGGGGCAGAAGGGGTCGGTGAACATGTACACCACCCGCTTGGGGTCCTCGGCGCCGGTGGCAAACCAGTGGGCGTCCTCCAGCCGGCCCCAGGCCTCGCTGCGGTCGGGCTCAGCCGGGTGGGCCTTGAGCTGCTCGCTGCTGAGGTCGCGTCCGGAGGCATCGACCATGGTGCCGATCACCGCATGGCCGCCGTCCGGGGTGGCGTACACCACCACCTGGCGGCCGCCGGCGCGTCCGGTGTAGCCGATGAGGCCGCCGGGGGCGGCGAAGCGCTCGGCCAGCTGCAGGCCGCGCTCGGTCAGGGCCTGGACCGCGGGCGGCACCTCGCCCGATTCGGCGGAGGCCGATTCGGCCGAAGTGCCGGAGCCGGGCTCCGGGGTGGCCCCCTGCGGATCGGGCAGCAGCACGGCGGCGGCCAGCAGCCCGCCGAGCAGGGCCAGGGCGGCGATCCAGCGGACGGATGGGGCGTTGGACGGCATGGTCTTCCTCGCTTGGCCGGCGGCTCAGCGCCGGGTCAGTGAATCCACGCGGTCGCCGAGGGCGGCGCGGGAGATCTCGCCCACATGGGCGGCCAGCAGGCGCCCGGAGCGGTCGAAGAACAGGGTGGCGGGCAGGCCCACCGTGCCGAAACGCTCGGCCAGCCGCCGTCCGGGATCCAGGAACACCCGGCCGCGGCGGAGGCCGAAGCGGTCGGCGAAGGCGGCCACCGCGGCGCGCTCCTCGCCCTGGTTGACGTAGGCGAAGCTCACCCCGGGATGGGCCTCGGCCGCCTGGGCCAGGCGCGGCATCTCGCGCCGGCACGGCGGGCACCAGCTGGCCCACAGATTGACCACCGCCGGCCGGCCGGGCGGCGCCAGGCGCGCCTCCCCGGCGAGGGCGGGCCAGGGCCCGGCCGGCAGGCGCACCTGTGCCGGTCCGGCCAGCCAGGCGTGGCCGCTGCTCAGCAGCAGCCACAGCCCCAGCCCGGCGGCCACGGGGAGCTGCGCCAGGAACCGCCGCCGGGGGCTGCGCCGGAAGCGCCACAGGCCGAAGGCGGCGGCGCCGGCGGCCGCGCCCCACGGCTGGAGGCCGCCCTGCCAGAAGGCCGGGATGGACCAGGGCTCGGCGGCGAAGGCGGGCCAGTGCAGGGCCACGTAGGCCAGCCGTCCGGTCAGGCCGCCGGCCAGTACCGCGGCCCAGCCCCAGCCCGCCAGGGCCCGGTCCCGCCGCACCGCCAGCCAGCCGGCGACGGCGAGTACCGCGGCCGCGGCCAGCAGCGCGAACAGGCGCGGCCAGGCAAGCACCAGCGGCCCCAGCTGCAGGCCACCGAGCCCCGCTTCCATCATCCGATCCCCGCGGGGCCGCGCCGGTTCCCGGCGCAAGGGCCCCCCTCAGAAGGCCGCCCCCAGGCGCAGGACGTGGAAGTTGATGCCGTCATTGGGCTTGCCCAGGTTGGCGTTGGAGGTGTGGGAGTAGCGATAGGTCAGGCGCCAGCGGCCGCCGGCCCCGAACCGCATGCCCACCCCGGCATGGGAGCGGAACTGCCAATGGATGCCCAGGTCGTGACCATCCAGGTGCGAGCGGGTCAGGTACTCGGGCCCGGACCCGGCCTCCAGGAAGGGACCGGCCGCATCGCCCCAGCCAAGGCGCAGGACCAGCCGCAGACCCATCTCGTAGACGGCGGGTCGATCCCCCGGACTGCCCGGCCGGGCGCGCAGCCGACCCAGCGAGGCCTCCCACAGCGGACCCAGGCTGCGGCCGCCGTCCAGGCCCCAGGGAGCGGCCAGCGGCCGGTCCAGGCTGAGGCGCCACACCCCCACGTCCCCGGCGGGATTGCGCCCGGCCTCCAGGCTCACGGCGGCCGGCGCCGTGCCGCTCGCGGCCAGCAGCAGGCCGGCAGCGAGGGGCCTCAGCCAGGCCCGGGACGGCACCGGCCTGCGCATGGCCGGAGCGGTCGCCAGCCGGCACCGGGGGCCGCGGCTGCGGCCGGCCCGGCTTAGCCTATACCAAAGGCAGCCGCCAAGGAACCGGAGCCCGCTTGTCTCCGCCCCCGGCCGGAGGGATCCTGGGACCACGGGCGGGACGGGTTGGGACCGTGTGCAGGCAGGGAGGAAGCCCATATGAGTCAGTCCGATCTCACGGGCCGCGTGGTCCTGGTTACCGGGGCCTCGCGCGGCATCGGCTTGGCCACCGCGCGCGCCGCCCTGGACGCGGGGGCACGGGTGGTCATGGGGGCGCGCACCGCCGAGCGACTGCGGCGGGCCGCCGAGGAGCTCTCCGCCCGCGGCGAGGTGGCCCACCGGGCGATCGATGTGAGGGACTACGGCGACATGCAGGCCTTCGTCGATCTGGCCCTGGAGCGCTTCGGCCGCGCCGACGCCCTGGTCAACGACGCCGGCGTCGCCTGGGCGGGGGACTTCGCCGCCATGCCGCCGGCGGAGATCGAGGCAGCCGTGGCGGTCAACGTCGGCGGCGTGCTGCGCGCCACCCGCGCGGTGCTGCCGCCCATGCTGGAGCGGGGCGCGGGCACCGTGGTCAACATCTCCTCCGGGGTCGCCCACCACGGCATGCCCGGCCTGGCCGCCTACAGCGCCTCCAAGTTCGCGGTCAACGGCTTCACCGAGGCCCTGGCCGGGGAGGTGGGCACGGCCGGGGTGGGGGTGTACGCCGTCTGCCCCGGGCGGGTGGCCACGGACATGCAGGAGACCGTCTCCGGGCGGCGCCAGGGCATGCCGCCCGAGCGCATCGCCGCTGCCGTGACGGCGATCCTCGGCCCCGAGCCGCCGCTGCGCCCGGGGCAGTGCCTGGACGTCTACCAATGAGGGCCGCCGCCTGCCTCCTGCTCGCCGCCGCAGCGGCTCCGGCCCCGGCCGCGGAGCGCGCGCCGGTCGCCGAGGTGCGCGCGGAGCGCACCGGCGACGGCGGGCTGCGCGTCACGGGCCGGACCCGCCTCGCCGAGGGGAGCCGCCTGCGGGTGGCCCTCCACCACCCGGACAGCGGCTACCGCGACCGCTCCGGCCCCCTGTCGGTGGCCGACGGCCGCTTCGCCTCCGGGGCCTTCCACGACCATGCCTTCCCCCTGCCCGCCGGGAGCTACCGGGCAACCGTGCTGACCCCGGGAACCGGCGGCCTGCGGGCGGTGTGGCGCGGCTCCGTGCGGGTGGGGCCGCCGTCGCGCCTGGGCCGGGCGGTGGCGCTGCTCGGAGCCGCCGATTTCTCCGGCCGCTGCAAATATCCCACCGACCCCTTCCGCGCCAACTTCGACTACTTCTTCCATTCGGGCTACGGCCTGCGCGTGGAGCAGTGGTCCCTGTTCACCGGTCCCGACGGCGTGGAGCGCCTGCGCCTGACCTACTCCTACGCCGGCCGCGGCCGGGTGGAGGCCATCTGGGAGGTGGACCTGGCGGCGGCATCCATCGAGCTCGCCAACACCCAGGCGCGCCGGCTTTCCTGCTATTAGCCCCGAGAGCGGAACCGCGGGCGCGGCTAGTCCACCGGCACCCGGGTGTAGCCCTTGGCGCCGTAGCCGGCCATGGCGATGAAGCCGTTGGTCACCGGCTTAACCCCCGCCACCAGGGGCGTGTCCTCCATCCCCTGCCGGCGCAGGGCGATGTCGCACACCTCCAGGCGCACCCGCGGCAGCCGACGCAGCTCGGCCAGCTTGGCGTGGACCTCGTCGATCAGGCCCAGATCCTCGAAGGGGACGTCGTCCACCTCCCGCGCCAGCAGGCGCACCGCCTGGCCGCGGAAGATCAGCACCATGTGCGGGCGCACCCCGAGCCGCTTGAGCCCCTCGTAGGTGTCCTGGACCATGGTCAGCCAGTTGCTCAGGCGCAGGGCCCGCGGCTCGGTGACGTCCCACATGATCCGGCCGTCGGAGACGCCGGCCAGGGCCTCTGCGTCGCCGGGCAGCTCGGCCCGGGCCGGGGCGGCGGCCAGGCCGCCCAGCAGCAGGGCCAGCAGGGCGATAGGCAGGATGCGGGTCATGCGGCATTCTCCCCTGGTGGTGGAGTGAGCCCCCCATCTTCCCCCCTCGGCGCGCCCGCGCAAACGATCCGGATCAAGTATCCGCCACCCCGGGCAGGCCGCGCCGGAGGTCGGTACGCCGGCCGCCGAACACCAGGCCGGCGGCGGCCACGCACTCCAGCCCGAACGGCAGGTAGCCGGCATAGCCGAGCGCCGGCATGGCGAACAGGCGGAAGCGGTCCACATAGGGCACCGCGTACTGCCAGCGGGCCAGGCTGCCGGCGTTCCACATCTCCCACAGCAAGCCGCAGGCCAGGGCGGCCAGCGCGGCCAGCCACAGCGGCCGCCAGTCGCCGGCCGCGGCGTCGTCGAGCAGGGTGGGCTCGCCGGCCAGGCCCTGCACCCCCCAGATCAGCAGCAGGGGGCCCAGCCACAGCAGCGGGAAGAAGCGCTCGCCGTCGGCCCCCACCGCCACCAGGGCGGCCGCCCCCAGCAGCAGGCAGGCGGCCGAGCGCCCCGTCCGCCCCGGCAGGGGCGGGCGCCAGGCGTCGCCCAGGCCGGCCGACAGGCGCGGGTAGGTGGCCAGCAGGTCGCGGGTGGACAGCACCGCCGCCAGCACCGTGGCGAACGGCGGCGAGGCCGCCAGGAAGTAGCCCCAGTCGCCGCGAGCCGCCAGCCCCAGGTAGTGCCAGTTGCGGGTGAACTGGTTGAGGTACTCGAAGCCCCACCAGAAGACCGCGCTCGCCGCCAGCAGCCCGGCCACCGTCGCCGGCCGCCGGGTGAGCAGGCAGGTCCCGGCGCGGCGGGCGGTCCAGGCGTTGGCCAGGCCGATGTAGCCCAGCCACAGCGTCGTGAAGGCGTGGCGGCGCAGCGCCTCGGGGCCGCCGAAGGCGCCCCAGGCCGCGGCCCAGGAGACGACCAGCAGGACCAGGGCGGCCCAGCCCCAGGCCGGCAAGCGGCCCGCCGCCGGCGCCGGTTGCGCGCAGCCGGCGTGACGAAGGATGCGCACCAGGAAGGGGATGAGAACGGCGGCCACCGCGGCCGCGCCGAGCAGGAACACCGGCCAGGCGAACGGGGCCGGGGTCACCGCCGCGGTGCGCGGCGGGAAGCCCAGGTACGCCCCCGGGGAGCGCCCGTCCCAGGCCGCCCCCGCCAGCGGCAGCGCCACCACCGTCAGCAGCACCGCGGCAATCCGGATCAGCGCCTGCAAGCTCGCCTCCACGCAAGGGAGCCCGCCGGCCGAAGCCCGCGGGGCTGGATGGTACGTGCGGGCATGGCACACTGCCGGCCACAGCCAACGCGCCCGGCTCCGGCCCGGGCCCCGACCGTCCGGATGCCATGACCCTCTACCGCCTGCCCGCCGCCGCCCGCCTGCTGGCCGCCCTGGGTCTGCTGGCCCCGACCGCGGCCGCCGCGGCGACCGAGGCGCTGCCCCAGGGCTTCGTGTTCGAGCCGCTGCTGGCCGACCCCAAGCGGCCGCGCTTTCTGGTCAGCGTGCTCGGCGCCCGGGTCGGGGACCTGCACACCACCGTGGCGGCGGTGGCCTACGGCGGCCGCTACGGCCTGGTGCGCTGGCCGGGCAAGCACCCCGGCGACGGCTGGCAGCTCAACCTGTCCGGCGCGGTGTTCGCCCAGTTCGACCTCAAGGCGCCGTCCATGGACCTGGTCAACGCCGACTACACCCTGGGGCTGCCGCTGACCTACCGCCACGGCCGCAGCTCGCTGCGCCTGCGCATCTACCATCAGAGCTCCCACCTGGGCGACGAGTACCTGCTGCGCAACCACCCGGAGCGGGTGAACCTGAGCTACGAGTCGCTGGAGGCCATCTTCGCCCGCGACATCGGCAGCGTGCGCGCCTACGCCGGCGGCGAGTACTTCTTCCACCGCGAGCCGAGCAGCTTCAAGGCGGGCATGGTCCACGGCGGCCTGGACTACCGCGGCGCCGAACCGGTGGTCCTGGGCTGGCAGGGCGGCGGCACCTACCTGGTCGCCGGCGTCGACGTGAAGGCCTTCCAGCACCACGACTGGGAGCCCGCCTGGAGCCTGACCACCGGCCTCGAGTTCCACCCTACCCTGCCCGGCCAGAGCCGGGACAAGTACTGGAGCCTGCTGGCGGTGGCCTACAAGGGGCCCAGCCCCTACGGCCAGTTCTTCACCCAGGAGGTGCGCTACTGGGGGCTGAGCATGGAGTTCAACCTCTAGACCCTGGGACACGGGGGCGCCAACCGGAGTATCCTTGGGCCAGGCAGCCCCGCCCTATACAACGAGCAGCACGCATGACCGACGGCTCGACCGATTTCGCCGGGTTCTTCAACCGGCCCCGCATCGCCTATTTCTCCATGGAGATCGCGCTGGCCAGCGCCGTGCCCACCTACAGCGGCGGCCTGGGCGTGCTCGCCGGCGACACCGTGCGCACCGCCGCGGACATGGAGCTGCCGCTGGTGGCGGTGACCCTGGTCAGCCGCCAGGGCTACTTCCGCCAGGCGATCGACGCCGGCGGCAACCAGCTGGAGCACCCGGACCCCTGGGACCCGGCCGACCACGCCCAGCTGCTGCGCGCCATGGTGGCGGTGCCCATCGACGGCCGCGACGTCTGGGTGCGGGCCTGGCTCTACCCCTACGAGAGCCATTTGGGCGGCCGGGTCCCGGTGATCCTGCTCGACACCGACTGCGAATCCAACAGCGAGGCCGACCGCCGCATCACCGACGTGCTCTACGGCGGCGACGACGACAACCGCTTCCGCCAGGAGGTGGTGCTCGGCATCGGCGGCATGCGCATGCTCCAGGCCATGGGCGTGGAGGTGGAGCAGTACCACATGAACGAGGGCCACTCGGCCCTGCTGGCCTGGGCGCTGCTGCGCCGCTACGCCTACCCGCCGGAGACCCTGCGCCGCGGCGAGTCCCCCTACGACTTCCACCGCGTTCGGCGGCTGTGCGTGTTCACCACCCACACCCCGGTGGAGTCGGGCCACGACCAGTTCCCCTACGACATGGTCGAGCGCCACCTCGGCGACCTGGTGGACCTGCCCACCATGAAGTCCCTGGCCGGCGAGGACCACCTCAACATGACGCGGCTGGCGCTCAACCTGTCCGAGTACGTCAACGGCGTCGCCAAGCGCCACGCCGAGACCTCGCGGCGGCTGTTCCCGGGCTATCAGGTGCGCGCCATCACCAACGGCGTCCACCCCCACACCTGGACCGCCGACCCCTTCGCCCGGCTGTACGACCGCCATCTGGTGGGCTGGGCCCACGAGCCCGAGCTGCTGCGGCGCGCCGACCACCTGCCCGACGACGAGGTGCGCGCCGCCCACGCCGAGGCCAAGGGGGCGCTGCTCCGCCGGGTGGAGCGGGACTGCGGCGTGGCCCTGGACATGGCGCTGCCCACCCTCGGCTTCGCCCGCCGCATGACCGCCTACAAGCGCCCGGACCTGCTGTTCAGCGACCTCGAGCGGCTGCGCGCCATCGCCGCCGAGCAGCCGTTCCAGCTGGTGCTGGCCGGCAAGGCCCATCCCCGCGACGAGCCCGGCAAGGCCCTGATCCGCCAGCTGCACGACCACGCCCGCGAGCTGGCCGACGTCCTCCCCATGGCCTTCCTGCCCAACTACGACCTGGACACGGCGCTGGCCATGGTGGCGGGCGTGGACGTGTGGCTGAACACGCCGCTGCGGCCGCTGGAGGCCTCCGGCACCAGCGGCATGAAGGCGGCGTTCAACGGCGTGCCGTCGCTGTCAGTGCTCGACGGCTGGTGGATCGAGGGCTGGATCGAGGGGGTCACCGGGTGGTCGGTGGGCGACGGCCCCGACGGGCCCAACGGCCACGATGCCGACTGCCTCTACCGCAAGCTGGGCGGCCAGGTGCTGCCGCTGTACTACGGCGACAGCGAGGGCTGGACGGCGGTCATGAAGAGCGCCGTCAGCCTCAATGCCAGCTCCTTCAACACCTACCGCATGATGCGGCGCTACGCCACCGAGGCCTACCTGTCCTGAACCCCCTCCCCCGGCGGGCGTCCAAGGGCCTATGATGGCCCCTTCCCCGCAAGCAGGCTGACCCGGACATGCCGCTCGAGACCTTCCATCCCGCCGTGCGCGCCTGGTTCGAGGCCGCCCTGGGCGCGCCCACCGCGGTCCAGGCCGAAGCCTGGCCGGAGATCGCGGCCGGCCGCCACACCCTGATCGCCGCCCCCACCGGCTCGGGCAAGACCCTGGCCGCCTTCCTGGCGGTGCTCGACGACCTCGTGCGCCGGGCCCAGGACGGTCCGCTGCCGGACGCGGTGCAGGTGGTCTACGTGTCGCCGCTCAAGGCCCTGTCCAACGACATCCGGAAGAACCTGGAGGTGCCGCTGGCGGCCATCGAGGGCGAGCTGGCGCGCCGCGGCGCCGCGCAGGCCGGCATCCGCACGCAGGTGCGCACGGGCGACACGCCGCGCAGCGAGCGCGACGCCATGCGCAAGCGCCCGCCGCACGTGCTGGTGACCACCCCGGAGTCGCTGCACATCCTGCTCACCAGCGAGTCCGGCCGGGCCATGCTGGGTGGAGCGGGCACGGTGATCGTGGACGAGATCCACGCCCTCGCCGCCTCCAAGCGCGGCGCCCACCTCGCCCTGTCGCTGGAGCGCCTGGAGGCCCTGACCCGGGGCCACGGGGACGGCACGCCGCTCACCCGCATCGGCCTGTCCGCCACCCAGAAGCCCATCAGCGAAGTCGCCCGCTTCCTGGTGGGGTCCCGCCACCTGGACGCGGCCGGCGAGCCGGACTGCCGCATCATCGACGCCGGCCACTTCCGCGCCGCCGACCTGGCGGTGGAGGTGCCCGATTCCCCCATCGAGGCGGTCATGGCGGGCGAGGTGTGGCAGGAGGTGTATGACCGCATCCAGACCCTGGCCCTCGAGCACCGCACCACGCTGGTGTTCGCCAACACCCGGCGCATGGCCGAGCGCGTGGCCCGCCACCTGGGCGAGCGCCTGGGCGAGGGGCAGGTCATGGCCCACCACGGCAGCCTCTCCCGGGGCCGCCGCCTGGAGGCGGAGCGCGCGCTCAAGCACGGCGAGATCCGGCTGCTGGTGGCCACCGCCTCGCTGGAGCTGGGCATCGACATCGGCGAGGTGGACCTGGTGGTGCAGCTGGGCTCCACCCGCACCATCGCCAACTTCCTGCAGCGCGTGGGCCGCTCCGGCCACACCCTGGGCGCCACCCCCAGGGGCCGGCTGTTCCCGCTGTCGCGCGACGACCTGGTGGAGTGCATCGCCCTGGTGCGGGCCGCGCGCGACGGCGAGCTGGACCGCCTCGAGCTGCCCGCGGCACCGCTGGAGGTGGCCGCCCAGCAGATCGCCGCCGAGGTGGCCGCCGCCGGCGAGCTCTCCGCCGACGCCCTGTTCGAGCTGGTCCGCGGCGGCTCCCCCTACCGCGGCCTGACCCGCAACGACTTCGACGCCACCGTGACCATGCTCGCCGAGGGCTTCGCCACCGGCCGCGGCCGGCGCGGCGCCCTGATCCACCACGACCCGGTCAACGGCGTGCTGCGCCCGCGCCGGGGGACGCGCCTGACCGCCATCACCTGCGCCGGCACCATCCCCGACCAGGGCGACTTCGACGTGGTGCTTGAGCCCGAGGGCCAGGTGATCGGCTCGGTCAACGAGGACTTCGCCCTGGAGGCGGTGGGCGGCGACATCTTCCAGCTCGGCAACCATTCCTATCGGTTCCTGCGCGTCCAGGCCGGGCGGGTGCGGGTGGAGGACGCGAGCGGCCAGCCGCCGTCGCTGCCCTTCTGGTTCGGCGAGGCGCCGGGCCGGTCCGAGGAGCTGTCCCGCTACGTGTCCGACCTGCGGCAAGGGGTGGCGGAACGGATCGGGCCGGCCGGAACCACGCTGGAACCGGCCGTGGCCTGGCTCACCGAGACCGAGGGCGTTCCCCGCGCCGCCGCCGAGCAGGCGGTCACCTACCTGGCCGCCGCCCGCAACGCCCTGGGCGCCCTGCCCACGCTGGACACGGTGGTGCTGGAGCGCTTCTTCGACGAGTCCGGCGGCATGCAGCTGCTGGTGCACGCGCCCTTCGGCAGCCGGATCAACAAGGCCTGGGGCCTGGCCCTGCGCAAGCGCTTCTGCCGCAAGTTCAACTTCGAGCTGCAGGCCGCGGCCACCGAGGACACGGTGATCCTGTCGCTCGCCACCGCGCACAGCTTCCCCCTGGAGGAGGTGGCCCGCTACCTGAGCCCGGAGACGGTGCGCGAGGTCCTGGTCCAGGCCATGCTCGACGCACCGCTGTTCACCACCCGCTGGCGCTGGAACGCCACCACCGCCATGGCGATCCGGCGCTTCCGCAACGGCAAGCGCACCCCGCCCCAGCTCCAGCGCATGGAGGCGGAGGACCTGATCAGCGCCGTGTTCCCGGACCAGATCGCCTGCTTCGAGAACCTGGCCGGCGACCGCGAGGTGCCCGACCACCCGCTGGTGAACCAGACCATCCACGACTGCCTGTTCGAGGCCATGGACATTGCCGGCCTGGAGCGGGTGCTCACCGCCATGGGCGACGGCGGCATCCGGGTGGTGGCAGCGGACCTCACCGAGCCATCGCCGCTCGCCCACGAGATCCTGAACGCCCGACCCTACGCCTTCCTCGACGACGCCCCCGCCGAGGAGCGGCGTACCCGCATGGTGCAGGCGCGGCGCTACCTGGATCCGGCGGACGCCGCCGACATCGGCCGCCTGGATCCCGACGCCATCGCCCGGGTCCGGGAGGAAGCCTGGCCGGAGGCCCGCGACCGCGACGAGCTGCACGACGCCCTGGACCTCCTCGGCGCGATCACCGCCGAGGAGGGCGGCGCCCACGGCTGGGGGCCGGACTTCGGGCTCCTGCAGGGGGAGGGCCGCGCCTTCCGGATGCCCGTGCCGGGCGGCCCGGTCCTGTGGGTGGCGGTGGAGCGGCTGGCCCAGGTGCGGGCCGTGCATCCCGACGCGGCCCCGGAGCCGGAGACCGACTCCGGCGGCGAGGGCCCGGAGCCCGACCAGGCCCTGCGCGAGCTGGTGCGCGGCCGCCTCGACGGCCTCGGCCCCACCACCCCGGCGGCCCTGGCCGGCGCCCTCGGCGTGGCGATCCCCGCCGTGGAGTCGGCCCTTGCGGCCCTGGAGACCGAGGGCGCCGCCTTCCGGGGCCATTTCACCCCCGCGGCCGAAGCGGAGGAGTGGTGCGAGCGGCGGCTGCTGGCGCGCATCCACCGCTACACCCTGGACCGCCTGCGCCGCGAGATCGAGCCGGTGGAGCCGGCGGACTACACCCGCTTCCTGCTGGAATGGCACGCGCTGGCCGGCGAGCCGGCCGGGGAGCGCCGCGAAGGCCCGGAGGCCCTGCTGGCGGTGATCGAGCAGCTGGAGGGCTTCGAGGCGCCGGCGGCGGCCTGGGAGGCGGAGATCCTGCCCGCCCGCCTGCCCGACTACGACCCGCAGTGGCTGGACCAGCTCTGCCTGTCCGGGCGGGTGGTATGGACCCGCCTCACCCCGCCCGGTGTGGCGCGCGGCAAGGCCCGGCGGGCGGGGTCCGTGCGCACCGCGCCGGTGGCCCTGGTGCAGCGCAAGAACCTGCCGGACTGGAAGGCCCTGGCCGCCGCCGTGCCGGTCTCCGAGGACGGGCTCTCGGGCAAGGCGGCCAAGCTGGAGGCCTGCCTGCG
>DATFLO010000192.1:0-10620 GCA_035267605.1 Gammaproteobacteria bacterium | reverse complement strand
GGCACCAGCAACTTCGCCGTCGGCATCCCCGTGTTCGGCATCTCGGTGGCCCTGCTCATGGGCGGCCAGGCGGTGCTCGGCGTGGTCTTCGATCCGGTGCGCGACGAGCTGTTCTCCGCCGTGCGCGGCGGCGGCGCCCGCCTCAACGGCGAGGCGATCTCGGTCCGGGCGGCCCGGCCGCTGAAGCGCAGCGTGGGCGTCATCGACTTCAAGCGCCTGCCGCGTGACGTGGCGCGCCGCCTGGCCGGCGACCAGCCTTTCCACAGCCAGCGCAACTTCGGCTCGAGCGTGCTGGAATGGTGCTGGCTGGCCTGCGGACGGGTGGACTTTTACCTTCATGGCGGGCAGAATCTATGGGATTTTGCGGCCGGGTCCCTGATCGCCGCCGAGGCCGGCGCGGACGTGGCCGCCATGGACGGCGAGCCGCTCTTCTCCGGCGACATCCTGCGCCGCTCGGTGCTCGCTGTCGCCGATCCCGGTTTGCGAACCGAGCTGGCCCCCCATCTCTGCCCCGGGGACGACGAGGCAGAGATGGAGGGCTGACCCCGTTCCCCGCAGGGAGACGGCCCGGGCCGCCGCGGCGGCCCGGGAGCCGTGCCGTCGCGTCATTCCGCCCCGTTTTCCGCGGGGCGGTTCCGATTTTTCGGGCCCGGACGCGCCGGCCGCCGAACCCCTCAATGCTTTTTACAGGAATAGGAAACGTTTTATGTCCATGGAACAGCTGACCATGCCCCTGGTCCGGACCACGGAGGCCGCCGCCCGCGCCGCCGAGGCCTGGATCGGCCGCGGCGAGAAGGAGCAGGGCGACGGCGCCGCCGTGGAGGCCATGCGCCAGGCCATGACCTCGGTGCCCATGGCCGGCGAGGTGGTCATCGGCGAGGGCGAGAAGGACGAGGCGCCCATGCTCTACAACGGCGAGCAGGTGGGCGACGGCAACGGCCCCGCCATCGACATCGCCGTGGACCCGGTGGAGGGCACCAACTTCCTCGCCAAGGGCATGCCCGGCTCCATCGTGGTGCTGGCGGCCGCCCCCAGCGGCGACATGTTCCGCCCCGGTCCCGGCTTCTACATGGACAAGCTGGTGGTGCCGCCGGCCGCGCGCGGCCAGATCGACCCCGAGGCGCCGCTCGCCTCCAAGCTCGGCGACCTGGCCAGCGCCCTCGACAAGCAGGTCGAGGACCTGCGCGTCTTCGTCCTCGACAAGCCCCGCCACCAGGACATGATCGGCCAGATCCGCAGCGCCGGCGCCAGCGTGCGGCTGGCCTCCGACGGCGACGTCAGCGGCGGCGTGATGGCCGCCCTGGGCGATTCCGTGGACGCCCTCATGGGCATCGGCGGCACCCCCGAGGGGGTGATCACCGCCTGCGCCGCCAAGGCGGTGGGCGGCGACATGTTCGGCGCCATGGCCCCCCAGAAGGAGGACGAGGAGGCCAAGATCCGGGAGTTCGGCCTGGAGCCCGGGCAGGTGCTGACCATGGACGACCTGATCAAGGGGGACGACGTGCTGTTCGTGGCCACGGGCCTGACCAGCGGTGACTTCCTCGACGGCGTGCGCGACTACGGCGACCTCGTCAGCACCGACACCATGGTCATCACCGGCGCCCACGGCACGGTCCAGCGGATCCACACCGAGAAGCCGCTGGCCGACTGATTCCGGTCCCGGCGGGGGCCGGCCCCCGGCCCCGCCGGCTGTCCCGGACGCCGTGCCCGCAGCTGGGTGCATCGGGCGGGTCCGACCGAATTCCAGAATTGCGCAAGGAGATGGTTCGAATGGCTGAAGTTTCCCGCAAGCAGCTGGCCAACGCCATCCGCTTCCTGTCCATGGACGCGGTGCAGAAGGCGAACTCCGGCCACCCCGGAATGCCCATGGGCATGGCGGACATCGCCGAGGTGCTGTGGAACGAGCACCTCAAGCACAACCCGGCCAACCCCGACTGGGCCGACCGCGACCGCTTCGTGGTCTCCAACGGGCACGGCTCCATGCTGCTGTACAGCCTCCTCCACCTGACCGGCTACGACCTGCCCCTGGAGGAGCTCAAGCAGTTCCGCCAGTGGGGCTCGAAGACCCCGGGCCACCCCGAGAACGGCGTCACCCCGGGGGTCGAGACCACCACCGGGCCGCTCGGCCAGGGCATCGCCAACGCCGTGGGCATGGCCATCGCCGAGAAGGAAATGGCCAACGAGTTCAACCGCGACGGCCACACCGTCGTCGACCACTACACCTACGTGTTCGCCGGCGACGGCTGCCTGATGGAAGGCATCAGCCACGAGGCCTGCTCCCTGGCCGGGACCCTGGGCCTGGGCAAGCTGATCCTGTTCTACGACGACAACGGCATCTCCATCGACGGCGAGCTCGAGGCCTGGTTCACCGACGATACCCTCAAGCGCTTCGAGGGCTACGAGTGGCAGACCATGGCCATCGACGGCCACAACCCGGACGCCGTGGCCAAGGCCGTGGAGCAGGCCAAGGCCGAGCCCAGCAAGCCCACGCTGATCGCCTGCAAGACCACCATCGGCTACGGCTCGCCCAACAAGGCCGGCAGCGAGGAGACCCACGGCGCCGCGCTGGGCGATGACGAGGTGGCCGCCACCCGCCAAGCCCTGGGCTGGGACTACGAGCCCTTCGAGATCCCGGACGACATCTATTCCGGCTGGGACGCCCGCAAGGCCGGTCAGGCCGCCGAGGAGGACTGGCAGGCCCGCTTCGAGGCCTACCGCAAGGACTTCCCGGAGCTGGCGGCCGACTTCGAGCGGCGCATGAAGCAGGACGTGCCGGGCGATTTCGAGGCCACCATGGACGGGCTCATCAAGGAGTACCGCGAGGCCAAGAAGTCCGACGCCACCCGCAAGCACTCCGGCGCCATGCTCAACCAGATCGCCGCCAGCATCCCCGAGGTGCTCGGCGGCTCCGCCGACCTGGCCCCTTCCAACAACACCAAGTGGAAGGACGCCCCCATCATCACGCCGGCCAGGGAGCAGAAGGGCGACCACGGCCGCTACCTGCACTACGGCGTGCGCGAGTTCGGCATGGCCGCCATCATGAACGGCATCAGCCTGCATCGCGGCTACCGGCCCTACGGCGGCACCTTCCTGATCTTCTCCGACTACATGCGCAACGGCCTGCGCATGTCCGCGCTCATGCACCAGCCGGTGACCTTCGTGTTCACCCACGACTCCATCGGCCTGGGTGAGGACGGCCCCACCCACCAGCCCATCGAGCAGCTGGCCAGCCTGCGCGCCATGCCCGGCATGACCGTGTACCGCCCGGCCGACGGCGTGGAGACCGCGGTGGGCTGGAAGGCCGCGCTGTCCGCCACCAGCGGCCCGGTGGCCCTGGTGCTGACCCGCCAGAAGACCCTGGCCCTGGACCACACCGACGCCACCGTGGCCGGCGCCGCCAAGGGCGGCTATGTGCTCTCCGACGCCGAGGGCGGCGATCCCGAGGGCATCCTGCTGGCGTCGGGCTCCGAGGTGGAGCTGGCGCTCAAGGCCCAGGAGCAGCTGGCGTCCCAGGGCAAGCAGGTGCGCGTGGTGTCCATGCCCTCCTGGGAGCTGTTCGAGGCCCAGGACGCCGCCTACAAGCAGTCCGTGCTGCCCGATGCGGTGGGCAAGCGCGTGGCCGTGGAGGCCGCCGAGACCATGGGCTGGGAGCGCTACGTGGGCCGTCACGGCGCCACCGTGGGCATCCACCACTTCGGCGAGTCCGCCCCGGGCGACACCCTGTTCGAGAAATTCGGCTTCGTCCCCGAGACCGTGGTCAAGGCCTACAACGACCTGGCGTGAACCACGGCCGGGACTGAGCGCCGGCAGGAGCCCCCGGTCCGGGCGGGATCCCGGACCGGCCACCGAATTCAACGCCTATACACTTCGACGTTTCTGGAGGAACGACAATGAGCATCCGCGTCGCCATCAACGGCTACGGCCGCATCGGCCGCAACGTCCTGCGCGCCATCTACGAGGCCAACCGCAACAACGAGGTCCAGGTGGTGGCCCTCAATGATCTCGGCGATCCCGAGACCAACGCCCACCTGACCAAGTACGACACCATCCACGGCCGCTTCCCCGGCACCGTCGAGGTGGAGGGCGAGAACCTGGTGGTCAACGGCGACAAGATCCGGGTGCTGGCCGAGCGCGACCCCAAGAACCTGCCCTGGGGCGACATGGACGTGGACGTGGTCATGGAGTGCACCGGCCTGTTCGTGGAGCGCGACAAGGCCGCCATGCACCTCGAGGCCGGCGCCAAGAAGGTGCTGATCTCCGCCCCCGGCAAGGGCGATGACCTGACCGTGGTCTACGGCGTCAACCAGGACATGATCGACCCCGACAAGCACCAGGTCGTGTCCAACGCCTCCTGCACCACCAACTGCCTGGCGCCGCTGGTCAAGCCGCTGCACGAGAAGATCGGCGTCAACCACGGCCTGATGACCACCATCCACAGCTACACCAACGACCAGGTGCTCATCGACGTCTATCACAAGGACCTGCGCCGGGCGCGCTCCGCCACCCAGTCGCAGATCCCCACCCAGACCGGCGCCGCCGCCGCGGTGGGCAAGGTGCTGCCCGACCTCAACGGCAAGCTCGACGGCTTCGCCGTGCGCGTGCCCACCACCAACGTCTCGTTCGTGGACCTGACCTTCCAGGCCAGCCGCTCCACCTCCGCCGACGAGATCAACGACATCCTGCGCGCCGCCTCCGAGAACGAGCTCAAGGGCATCCTGGGCTACAACGAGGAGCCGCTGGTGTCGCACGACTTCAACCACGATCCCCGCTCCTCCATCTATGAGGCCCCGCTGACCCGCATGATCGGCGGCGACTTCATCAAGGTGACCTCCTGGTACGACAACGAGTGGGGCTTCTCCAACCGGATGATCGACACCGCTCAGGCCCTGATGGGCGGCAAGTAAGGGAGCGCACCCCGATGAGCATCATTCGGATGACGGATCTGGACCTGCAGGGCAAGCGGGTCCTGATCCGGGAGGACCTCAACGTCCCCCAGGACGATGACGGCAACATCACCGATGCCACCCGCATCGAGGCCAGCCTGCCGACCATCCGCAAGGCCATGGAGATGGGCGGCAAGGTGCTGCTGATGGCCCACCTGGGCCGGCCCAAGGGCGAGCGCAACGCCAAGTACTCGCTCGCTCCGGTGGCCAAGCGCCTGAGCGAGCTGCTGGGCAAGGACGTGCCGCTGATCGAGGACTGGTATGACCAGGTCCCGGCCGAGGTGGAGAACCTCGGCGAGGGCGAGGTGGCGCTGCTGGAGAACGTCCGCTTCCACCCCGGCGACACCGACAACGACGAGGCCTTCGCCAAGCAGATGGCGGCGCTGTGCGACGTCTACGTCAACGACGCCTTCGGCACCGCCCACCGCGCCCAGGCCTCCACCTACGGCGTGGCCCGGTTCGCCCCGGTGGCGGCCGCCGGCCCGCTGCTGGCCAAGGAGATCGACAGCCTCACCGCGGCCCTGGACGACCCCAAGCGGCCGCTGGTGGCCATCGTCGGCGGCGCCAAGGTCTCCGGCAAGCTGGAAGTGCTCAAGGCCCTCACCGACAAGGTGGACCAGCTGATCGTCGGCGGCGGCATCGCCAACACCTTCCTGCTGGCCGAGGGCCACAACATCGGCGGCTCGCTGGCCGAGCCGGACCTGGTGGACGAGGCCAAGAGCGTCATCGACGCCTGCCGCGCCAAAGGCGCCGAGGTGCCCCTGCCCACCGACGTGGTGGTGGCCAAGGAGTTCGCCGCCGAGGCCCCGGTGCGCACCTGCAACGTGGACGATGTCCAGGACGACGAGATGATCCTGGACGCCGGCCCGGAGACCGCGGCGCGCTTCGCGGAGATCGTCAAGGGCGCCGGCACGGTGCTGTGGAACGGCCCGCTGGGCGCCTTCGAGCTGCCCAAGTGCGCCGAGGGCACCAAGACCCTGGCCCACGCCATCGCCGATTCGGACGCCTTCTCGGCGGCGGGCGGCGGCGACACCCTGGCGGCCATCGCCATGACCGGCATCACCGACAAGATCTCCTACATCTCCACCGGCGGCGGCGCCTTCCTGGAGTGGGTGGAAGGCAAGAAGCTGCCCGCCATCGCCATCCTCGAGGAGCGGGCCGGCTAGGCCCGTCCGCCCCTCCGGGGGCGGCTCGGGATGGACCGGAGGCGCATCGTTTTCGGAAAGGAAATCGACATTTCCGCGACGCGTGAATTTGTAACGCAGGCGAGCCCGGTACACCGGGAGGGCGGTCGGTCATGAGGCGAACCAAGATCGTAGCCACGCTGGGCCCGGCCACCGACAGGGAGGGGGTCCTCGACGGGATGATCGAGGCGGGTGTGGACGTATTCCGCCTCAATTTCTCCCACGGCGACCGCGAGGACCACGTGCGCCGCGCCGAGGAAGTGCGCTCGCGCGCCCAGGCCCACAGCCGGACCATCGGCATCATGGCCGACATCCAGGGGCCCAAGCTGCGCATCGGCCGCTTCCAGGACGGCTCCGTGGAGCTCGAGGAGGGGCAGCAGTTCGTCCTCGACACCTTCACCGAGCTCGGCGACGCGTCCCGGGTGGGCGTGACCTACAAGCGCCTGCCCGAGGACGTCGAGCGCGGCGCCACCCTGCTGCTCAACGACGGCCTGGTGGCGGTGTGGGTGGAGGAGGTGCGCGGCCAGGAGATCATCGGCCGGGTGGTCAAGGGCGGCACGCTGTCCGACAACAAGGGCCTCAACCGCGCCGGCGGCGGGCTCACCGCCCAGGCCCTGACCGAGAAGGACCGTCGCGATATCGAGACGGTGGCCCAGATCGGCGCCGACTACCTGGCGGTGTCCTTCCCGCGCTCGGCCGACGACATGAACAAGGCCCGCGAGCTGGTGGAGCACTCCGGCGGACACGCCCGTATCCTGGCCAAGATCGAGCGCCCCGAGGCGGTGGCGGCCATCGACGAGATCATCGACGCCTCCGACGCCATCATGGTGGCCCGGGGCGATCTCGGCCTGGAGATCGGCGATGCCGCCGTACCGCCGGTGCAGAAGCGCATCATCCGCAAGGCGCGCATGGCCAACAAGGCCGTGATCACCGCCACGCAGATGATGGAGTCCATGACCCACAGCCCCATCCCCACCCGCGCCGAGGTCTCGGACGTGGCCAACGCGGTGCTCGACGGCACCGACGCGGTCATGCTCTCCGGCGAGACCGCCGCGGGCGACTATCCGGTGGAGGCGTGCGGAGCCATGGACCGGGTGTGCCGGGAGACCGAGCGCTCGGCCTTCGAGGAATCGCCGGCCACCCTCACCGGCTTCGGCACCGAGGAGGCCGGCACGGTGGACGAGTCCATCGCCCAGTCGGCGCTGGCCATCGCCAACAAGCTCGATATCTCCGCCATCGCCGCGTTCACCACCAGCGGCCGCACTGCGCTGTGGATGTCGCGCGGCGGCACCCGCGCCCCCATCTACGCCCTGTCGCCGGAGCAGCGCACCCGCCGCCAGGTGACCATGTACCGCGGGGTCTACCCCATCAGCTTCCCCATCGACCCGGAGAAGCACACCCCGCGCGAGCTGATCATCGCCGCCGAGTCCGAGCTGCGCCGCCAGGGCGCGGTCCGCGAGGGCGACCTGATGATCCTGACCCTGGGCGAGCCCCTGGGCCAGCAGGGCTCCACCAACACCCTCAAGGTGGTGCGGGTGGGCGAGACCGTGCCCCAGTGAGGGCGGCTCGGACGGCAATGAATCCGACGTTCAAAACTCAAGAAATCCCCTAGGAGGCAACGAGACACATGCCCTTGGTATCCATGCGTCAGCTGCTGGACCATGCCGCCGAGAACGGCTACGGCATTCCCGCGTTCAACGTGAACAACCTCGAGCAGGTGCGCGCCATCATGGACGCCGCCAGCGAGGTCGATTCCCCCGTCATCATGCAGGGCTCCGCGGGCGCCCGGAAGTACGCCGGCGAGCCGTTCCTGCGGCACCTGATCCTGGCGGCGGCGGAGGAGTATCCCGACATCCCCGTGGCCATGCACCAGGACCACGGCGCCAGCCCGGCCGTGTGCCTGCGCTCCATCCGCTCCGGCTTCAACTCGGTGATGATGGACGGCTCCCTCGAGGCCGACGGCAAGACCCCGGCCTCCTACGAGTACAACGTCGGTGTCACCGCCGAGGTGGTGAAGGCCGCGCACGCCGTGGGCGTCTCCGTGGAGGGCGAGCTCGGCTGCCTGGGCTCCCTGGAGACCATGACCGGTGACCAGGAGGACGGCCACGGCGCCGAGGGCCAGATGACCGAGGACATGCTCCTCACCGATCCGGAAGAGGCCGCCTCCTTCGTCAAGGAGACCCGGGTGGACGCCCTGGCGGTGGCCATCGGCACCAGCCATGGCGCCTACAAGTTCTCCTCCAAGCCCACCGGCGAGGTGCTGCGCATCGACCGCATCCAGGAGATCCACGAGCGCATCCCGGACACCCATCTGGTGATGCACGGCTCGTCCTCCGTGCCGGAGGATTGGATCGACGTCATCAACCAGTACGGTGGCGAGATCCCCGAGACCTACGGCGTGCCGGTGGCCGAGATCCAGAACGGCATCAAGCACGGCGTGCGCAAGGTCAACATCGACACCGACATCCGTCTGGCGATGACCGGCGCCGCCCGCAAGCACCTGGGCGAGAACAAGGCCAACTTCGATCCCCGCAAGTTCCTGATCCCGGCGTACGAGGCCGCCAAGCAGATCTGCAAGGACCGCTACGAGCAGTTCGGCACGGCCGGCAACGCCTCCAAGATCAAGGCCATCGGGGAAGAGGAGATGGTCCGCCGCTACGCCGCCGGCGAGCTGGATCCGCGGGTGAAGTAGGCCCGCCCCGGCACAGCGCCGGAGCAAGGCCCGCCCCGCTACTAAATCTTTTTCCGCCAG
The DNA here is from genome assembly GCA_035267605.1 of Gammaproteobacteria bacterium. Lineage (GTDB taxonomy): Bacteria > Pseudomonadota > Gammaproteobacteria > Thiohalorhabdales > Thiohalorhabdaceae > Thiohalorhabdus. The sequence goes on along the minus strand of DATFLO010000192.1, from coordinate 1,741 downwards.
GGTTTTTGGCACCCTCGGGAGAGGATTTGGTAGCGGGGCGGGCCTTTTTTCGTGCCCGCCATTCATGGCAAGGTCAGGGTTCCCGGAGCGCGGGGCCGGTTGAACCCCGCCGGGACCATCCCCATCTAATCCTGGGAAGATTTCGAACCGGGCCCGTCCAGGGGGAGCCAACCGGCGCGTTCCCCCGCGATCTGGATTGTCCCCGTCATGCGCAAGGGCGCCGGCCGCCAGGCCGGATCCCCGCCCCGGGCCCACAAAGCCGCACGGTTTTGACCAAACCCAGAAGGGAGGTCGGCACCATGGCGAACTATCAGTGGAAGCACGCGGACGAGCTAAAGCAGACCGCACAGAAGATGGTCGCGGACTACAAGGGCGTACTCGCCGCGGACGAGTCGAATAACACCGCGACCAAGCGGCTCGAGGAGGTGGGCATCGCCTCCAGCGAGGAGAGCCGCCGCAAGTACCGGCAGCTGCTGTTCACCGCGCCGGAGATCGAGAACCGCATCAGCGGCGTGATCCTCTACGACGAGACCATCAAGCAGTCGGACGACAACGGCAAGTCCTTCCCCGAGCTGCTCAAGAGCCGCGGCATCATCCCCGGCATCAAGGTGGACACCGGCGCCAAGCCGCTGGCCGGCTCGCCCAACGAGAAGGTCACCGAGGGCCTCGACGGCCTGCGCGAGCGCCTGGCCGAGTACTACCAGATGGGCGCCCGCTTCTCCAAGTGGCGCGCGGTGATCACGCCCGGCGACGGCATGCCCACCCGCCAGTGCATGGAGGCCAACGCCCACGCCCTCGCCCGCTACTCCGCCCTGTGCCAGGAGAACGGGCTGGTGCCGATCGTCGAGCCCGAGGTGCTGATCAACGGCAGCCACGACATCGACACCTGCGAGGCCATCACCGAGGAGAACCTCCACCTGGTGTTCAACGAGCTCTACCGGCACAACGTCATGCCGGAGGGCGTCGTGCTCAAGACCTCCATGGTCATCTCCGGCCTGGACGCGCCCAAGCGCGCCGGGGTCGAGGAGGTCGCCGAGCGCACCGTGGAGACCCTGCAGCGGGTGGTGCCGCCGGCCCTCGGCGGCGTGGTGTTCCTGTCCGGCGGTCAGGGCGACGTCGAGGCCACCCAGCACCTGGACGCCATGAACAAGAAGTTCAAGGACCAGGTGCCGTGGCGTATGACCTTCTCCTACGCCCGCGCCCTGCAGAATCCCGCCCTGGGCACCTGGGGCTCCGACATGTCCCACACCGAGGAGGCCCAGAAGGCCTTCGCCTTCCGCGCCAAGCTCAACAGCCTGGCGTCCATGGGCGAGTACTCCGAGGACATGGAGTCCAAGGCCGCCTGAGCCTGGCTCTCAGGTCCTGTGGTGAGGCCCCGCCCGGTTCGCCGGGCGGGGCCTTTTTGTCCGGGTGGATGGCTGGTGGGGCCTTGAAGAGGAGTGGCGGGCTGGTGCCGTTCGCAATCGCCAAGCCTTCCCGGTAAAATCACGCCCTTCCCGAACACGTAAACGAAACCCGCCCCGCTACTAAATCCCTTTCCCATGAGTGCTAGCATCCGGCGGGGGAAAAGATTTAGTAGCGGGGCGGGCACCGGATATTCGGCATTCAACGGGGTAGCGACCATGGCGGACTTCAAGATTGCACCGAGCATCCTCTCGGCCGACTTCGCCAACCTGGGCGAGGAGGTCAAGGCCGTGGAGCGGGCCGGGGCGGACTACTGCCACTTCGACGTGATGGACAA
>DATFLO010000191.1:0-6139 GCA_035267605.1 Gammaproteobacteria bacterium | reverse complement strand
GGGCAGGGCCACCATCCCGCCCCTGGCCGGCTCCGGCGCCCAGCCAGTTGCCCATGGGGCGGCCAGGCCAGGGGCGGGACGCCTTGCTCCGAACCGGCGCAGGAAGCTCAGAAATGAAACGAATTTCTGCGACAGGACACTAGCGGATGTCCTCGATGGCCTGGGTGCGCTCGTAGACGGTGGGGACCATCAGGGCGTAGCCCTTCTGCTGCCAGTGGGCGAGCTCGGCCATGGCCGAGGGCACCACGTCCACGAAGGGATAGAAATCCTCGGGCCGGTAGCCGTAGTCCTGCGCAGCCAGGGCGCACACCTTGAAGTCCACGCCGATGCTGTCGTAGTAGCGCATGCGCTCCACCGCCCGCTGGTAGCGGTCGTAGTTCTTGCGCGCCACGGTGACGATCTCGGTGCCGTGGATCACCACCTTGATGTCCAGGAAATCGGGCGGGATGTTGTAGGGCGCCTCGCTCAAGGGCTTGATGTGGGCGCGCAGCCAGTACAGGGCCGTGTTGATCTTGTCGGGGTGGTCGAAGTAGAAGTCGTAGACCACCTTCTGCGGCTCGTAGGGGGTCTGGACCACCTGCGCCCCCTCGCCCGCGTCCGCCCCGCCGGCCTCCTGCCCGGCGGCCGGAAGGGCCCACAGCAGTCCCATCAGCACCAGCGCCGTTGCCCGCATGGCCGCTCCCCCGCAATTGATCGGTTCCACTTCCTTGGACTCCCCGCCGGCGGCAGTGTTTGGCCCGTGCGCCTGCCGCCTTTGGCAGGCCGCCCGGAGGGCGGTATGGTCCCAGATAGGAGCTGCGCGGAGGGGTCATGAGACTGCGGCGTCTGGTATTCGTCCTGCTGGCACTGACGGGGGGCTTGGGCGTCCTGCACGCCCAGCCGGGGCCGTCCGGGAACGGCGCGCCCCGGGTGGTGGTGGCGGATCTCGACGGGGTCATCGGGCCGGGCCAGGCGGACTGGGTGGACCAGGTCCTGGAGCGCGCCGGCGACACCGGCGCCGCCGCCGTTCTGCTGCGCATGGACACGCCGGGCGGGCTGTCCTCCTCCATGCGCACCATCATCCGCTCCATCCTCGGCTCGCCGGTGCCGGTCATCGGCTGGGTCGGTCCGAGCGGCAGCCGCGCCGCCAGCGCCGGCACCTACATCCTCTACGCCTGCCATGTGGCCGCCATGGCCCCCGGCACCAACCTCGGCGCGGCCACGCCGGTGCAGCTCGGGGGCGGCGGCCTGCCGGGCACCGGCGAGCCGTCCGGGAAGGACAACGGCGACGGCAGCGAGGCGGGCAAGCAGGCCGCACCGGCCAGCCCGGAGAAGCGCAAGGCGCTCGAGGACGCCGTCGCCTACATCCGCAGCCTGGCCGAGATGCGCGGGCGCAACGCCCAATGGGCGGAACGGGCGGTGCGCGAGGCCGCCTCGCTGTCGGCGGAGCAGGCGGCTTCCGAAGGGGTGGTGGACTTCCTGGCGGCCAGCCCGCGGGCGGCCCTGACCCAGGCCAGCGGGCGCACCGTGCAGACCTCCGCGGGGACGGTCACCCTGGCCCTGGACGGCGCCGTCACCGAGACCATGGAGCCCGGCTGGCGCATCGGCCTGCTGCAGGTCCTGGCCAACCCCAGCGTGGCCTACATGCTGATGCTGATCGGCATATACGGGCTGATCCTCGAGCTCGCCAACCCGGGCGCCATCGTCCCCGGCGTGCTTGGCGGCATCAGCCTGCTGCTGGCCCTGTACGCCTTCCAGACCCTGCCGGTGAACTACGCCGGGCTGGGCCTGATCGCGCTGGCCATCCTGTTCTTCGTGGGCGAGGCCCTGGTGCCCAGCTTCGGCGCCCTCGGCGTGGGCGGACTGATCGCCTTCGTGCTCGGCTCCATCCTGCTCATGGACACCGACGTGCCGGCCCTGGAGATCGCCTGGCCGGTGATCGTCACCGCCAGCCTGGTCACCGGCGCCTTCATCCTGGGCGTGGCCGCCATGGCCGCCAGGAGCCACCGGCGCCAGCCGGTGAGCGGCGCCGGCCACCTGGTGGGCCACACGGCGGTGGTGGTGGATCCCCTCGAGCCCGAGGGGCGGGTGCGATTCGAGGGCGAGCTATGGCGTGCGCGCTCGCCGCGGCCGGCGGCCGCGGGAACGCGCGTGCGCATCGAGCGCCTGGACGGGCTGACCCTGGAGGTCAGCCCCCTGGAGGATGCCGGTCCGACCGAGGAGTGAGCCATGGAAGCCCTGCTGACCAACCCGCTGGTGATCATCGTCGTCCTCGTCGTCCTGTTCCTGATGTCGGCGCTGCGCGTCTATCGCGAATACGAGCGCGCCACCATCTTCCTGCTGGGCCGCTTCTGGAAGGTCAAGGGACCGGGCCTGATCGTCGTCATCCCGGTCATCCAGCAGGCGGTGCGGGTGGACCTGCGCACCGTGGTGCTGGACATCCCGGCGCAGGAGATCATCACCCGGGACAACGTCTCCGCCTCGGTCAGCGCGGTCCTCTACTACCGCGTCATCGACGCCGAGCGCGCGGTGATCCAGGTGGAGGACTACCACTCGGCCACCACCGAGCTGGCCCAGACCACCCTGCGCTCGGTGCTCGGCAAGCACGACCTGGACGACCTGCTGGCGCAGCGCGATAAGCTCAACGCCGACATCCAGGAGATCCTCGACACCCAGACCGAGGCCTGGGGGATCAAGGTCTCCAACGTCGAGATCAAGCACGTGGAGATCGCCGAGACCATGATCCGCGCCATCGCCAAGCAGGCGGAGGCCGAGCGCGAGCGCCGGGCCAAGGTGATCCACGCCGAGGGCGAGCTGCAGGCGGCCGAGAAGCTGGTGGCCACCGCCGCGCAGATGGAGGCCCACCCGGGCGCCCTGCAGCTGCGCTACCTGCAGACCCTCACCGAGGTGGCCACGGAGAACAACTCCACCACCCTGTTCCCCATCCCCATGGACCTGCTCAAGCCCTTCCAGGACTGGATGGCCGGGCAACCGGACAAGGGGTAGGTCCGGCTTCAGCCGGACGCCGGCGGCCCGGTGCCAGGACCGCCGGCTCCTTCGCCCGCTTACTCCTCCCCCAAAGCCACCCGGCAGCCGTCGTAGCTCGCCTCGGTGGCGGCGAACAACTCGCGTGCCTGGTCCAGGTGCTCGGTTTCGTCACGGTAGCGCTGCGAGAAGTGCCACAGCCACAGCCGGCCCACACCCGCCGCGGCGGCGGTCTCCGCCGCCTGGCGGGCGGTGCTGTGGCCGGTCTCGGCGGCGCGGGCGGCGTGCTCCTCGGTGAAGGTGGCGTCGTGCACCAGCAGGTCGGCGCCGCCGGCCAGCTCGGTCAGGGCGGGGTTGGGCCGGGTATCGGAGGAGAACACCAGCGACCGGCCGGGCCGCGACGGCCCCACCACCGCGTCCGGGGTGATGGTGCGCCCATCGTCGGCGGTCACCGCCTCGCCCGCCTTGAGCCGGCCCAGGGCCGGGCCGTCGGGAACCCCCAGGGCGCGCGCCCGCTCGGCGTCGAGGGGGCCGGCCCGATCGGGCTCCTGCAGCCGGTAGCCGAGCACCGGGGCGGTGTGGTCCATCCAGGCGGTGCGCACGGCCAGGCCGTCCAGGACCGGGCCGTCGCCGGGGACCAGCTCGTGGGCGATGGTGCAGAAGGTGGGCGAGAAGGGCGCCAGGTTCACCGCCCGGCGCACGAACTCCTTGACACCTGGCGGCCCGAAGACGTCCAGGCGCCGCTCGCGGCCCATGAGCTGGAAGGTCTGCAGCAGGCCGGGCAGGCCCAGGCAGTGATCGGCGTGGAAGTGGGAGAGCAGGATCGCGCGCAGGCGGCCGTAGGGGACGCCCGCGGCCTGGAGGGCGCGCAGGGCGCCCTCGCCGCAGTCGAGCAGGTACAGCCGCCGGCCGCGCTCCACGGCCAGGCTGGTGACATTGCGCGCCGGCGTCGGGTAGCCGGCGCCGGTACCGAGGAAGGTCAGGCGCAGACCGGGGTCGCTCATGCCCCGGCGCCCGTCACGCCAGGAGCCAGAGGCCCTGCTTGCCGGCCGCGGCGATGGCGATCACCACCACGCCGATGGTCATGTTGATGGCCACCGTTCGGCGGATGCGGCCGAGCTGGCGGGCGCCCTCCTGCCAGTCGCCGGTGTTCACGGCGTCGCGCAGCTTGCGGAAGGGGGCGAAGTAGACGTGCAGGTACAGCAGGATCATGAGGATGCCGAGACCGCTCATCAGGTGCACGTACAGCGGCGCCCCGTCCATGCCGCCCAAATAGCGGAAGATGTAGGTATAGCCGGTGAGCGGCAGCAGGATGATGGCGGCCCAGACCCAGGGGAAGAAGCCCTGGAAGGTGGCCACCCACAGGCGCAGCCGCTCCGGGCCCTCGAGCTGCGTAGCGGCGGCCGGCCGCTGAAAGGAGTAGGCGAAGATCATGCCGCCCACCCAGATGACGACGAACAGTACGTGCACCGCTACCAGAAAGGCCTGCATGACGTCTCCCTGATCCGTTGGCGTCAGCGTTCGTGCTCCCCCGAGCGGCGCTCGGCCAGCCAGGCCAGCCGCCACCGGTTGAGCTCCCAGATGCGCTTGGCAATCTCACCGCGTTCCTCGGGCGAGGTCAACCGGCCGGCGGTGAACGCCGCCAGCGACTGGCGGTCAGCCACCACCAGCTCGCCGTCATCGGCGCCGAAGAACAGCATCAGCCCGGAGCGCCGGGCGCTCGCCGTGGGCAGCACGGCCCCCAGGATCTGGGTATCCGCGCGCCCCGCCCCGGCCAGCACCTTGCCCTGCTGACCGTAGGGGACCACCAGGCTGCCCACCAGGTGGGGCACCGACTCGCCGCAGGACAGGCACACCTCCACCGCCTCCAGGGCCACGTGCTCGCGGGCCTCGGCCCACACCTCCGGGGCGTTCAGGCAATAGTCCTCGGGCTCCAGGCGGGTGCGGTTGCGGCCGCCGTTGGGCAGGAACAGCGGCGCCGGGCGGGCGCAGGTGGGGCAGTGCCAATCGCGGGTCCAGGGCCCTTCGATCACTTCGCCCATGGGGGTGGCATCCTCCCTGTGGTGAACCGCGGATGTCCCGGGATTCTGGGCGGAATCCGGCGGCTCGGCCATTGCCCCCTCGCCACTGGACCGCCCGGGATACATAGAGGTTTATCTATACCCATCAGAAGAAATCTTTTCTTCTTAGGCATGAAGGGGGTAGGTAGAATTCCCCTGGTGCCGCGCATTCAACCGCGGCCTTCGGGGCTCAGGCTTCTGGGCCAGACCCGTCCAGAGCCAGTCCAGGCACTATCCAGAAGCCAGCTTCCGGCCCAATGATAACGCTTCGAACCTACGTCTATATCGATGCCCTGCAGCCCCAGCTGGCCGAGTACATGGCCACGGTGTCGCAGGGCTTCCTGCCGGTCCCCGGGGATTCCTGCCTGTGGGTCGAGGTCTCGCCGGGCATGGCGGTGCACCGCCTCACGGACATCGCCCTGAAGGCCACCCGCGTGCGCCTGGCGCAGCAGGTAGTGGAGCGCGAGTTCGGTTCGCTGGTGATCCACCACCGTGACCAGAGCGATGTCCAGGAGGCGGGCCGGGTCCTGCTGCAGCGGCTGTCCGCCCAGCAGGCGGAGCGCCAGCGCTGCGAGGTGGAGTGGAGCGAGGTCATCCGGGGCATGACCCCGGACCATACCGTACTCATCAACCGCCAGGACCGCCGGGGCTCCATGATCCTGCCGGAGCAGAGCATGTTCATCCTCGAGACCGAGCCGGCCGGCTATATCGTCTACGCCGCCAACCAGGCCGAGAAGGCGGCCAGCATCACGCTCATCGACGTCAAGGCGGTCGGCGCCTTCGGGCGCCTGACCCTGGCCGGAACCGAGGCCAACGTGGACGAGGCGGCCGCCGCCGCGCTGGCCGCCGTGGAAAGGCCGGCCGGAACCTAGTGTCCTGTCGCAGAAATTCGTTGCAATTCTGCGAGCCGGGAGGGCGGTCGCCGCAAGGAGCCGGGCCGCAGGCGGGCTCCCTGCCCGTCAAGGTCCGGCGACGCCGCGCCGTCCGCCCTCCCGGCTCGCCCGCAGGGAACTCCTGCGCCGGCCCGGCGCGGCGTTGCGCCTCCTCGACGGGCAGGGCCACCATCCCGCCCCTGGCCGGCTCCGGCGCCCAGCCAGTTGCCCATGGGGCGGCCA
>DATFLO010000190.1:0-4038 GCA_035267605.1 Gammaproteobacteria bacterium | reverse complement strand
CCAAGGGCAATCCCCCCGAGAACCTGCCCATTTTCCTGTACGAGGACATCAACCAGGAAGTGACCGCCAAGAAGGAGGCCGGCGCCGTCGGCACCATCCAGAAGGGCGGCATGATCGGCTGGATCATCGTCGGCCTGGGCGCCCTGGCGGCGCTGCTGGCGCTGGTGCGGGCCGGCTTCCTGCAGTGGGCCTCCAGCTCCACCGCCCGCATCATCGATCAGGTGGGCGGCCTGGTGAGCAAGGGCCAGGTGGAGGAGGCCCAGGAGCTGTGCGAGCGCAAGCAGGGCTCGGCCTGGAAGGTGGTGGCCTCCGCGGTGCGCAACCTTGACCGCGACCGCGAGCACCTGGAGGACATCATCTCCGAGTCCATCCTGCGCGAGAGCACCCGCCTCGACCGCTTCGGGCCGATCATCCTGGTCATCGCCGCGGTGTCGCCGCTGCTCGGCCTGCTGGGCACGGTCACCGGCATGATCTCCACCTTCGAGGTCATCACCGAGCACGGCACCGGCGATCCCAAGCTGCTGTCCGGCGGCATCTCGGTGGCCCTGGTGACCACCGAGCTGGGCCTGATCGTGGCGGTGCCGACGCTGCTCGCGGGCAACCTGCTGTCCGGCTGGGCGGAGCGCATCAAGAACGACATGGAGAAGGCGGCGCTGCGCATCACCAACCTGTACTCGGCGCGCAGCTGATGGCCTGGGGCGCCCTTTCCGGACCCTGGCAGGCCGCCCTGGCGGCGGTGGGGGTGGCCCCGGACGCGCTGTCGGGCCTGGCCGAGGACTTCGTCTACTACTTCGATGCCGGCGGCTTCGTCATGCCGCCCCTGGTCCTGGCCGCGGTGGTGCTGTGGTTCGCCCTGGGCTACCGGCTGTCGGCCCTGCGCTGGGGCGCCCGCGGCGACGCCCGCACGCTGCTGGCCCGCTACGCCAAGGAGCCCCCGGCGCGCACCCGCGGCATCGTCGACGACGCCGTGGTGCGCGGCCTGGAGGTGGCGCGTGCCGGTCATCCCCACCTGCGGCGCTGGCTGGACGACGCCTTCAAGGACTACGAGGCCGAGCTGCGCAAGTTCTCCCGGCTCACCGTGACCCTGGTGGAGGTGGCCCCGGTGCTGGGCCTGCTCGGCACCGTGGTGGGCATGATCGAGACCTTCGCCTCGCTCCAGACCATGGAGCTGTTCACCCAGTCCGGCGGCATCGCCGGCGGCATCTCGCAGGCCCTGTTCACCACCCAGATGGGCCTGGTGGTGGCCATCCCCGGCCTGGTGGTGCACGGCATGCTGCGCAAGAAGCGCCGCGCCATCGAGATGGAGCTGGCGCGCATCAAGGACCTGATCTCCGCCGACCCCGCCGGCCTCTTCCTGCCGCGGGACGAGACCGCACGGCCCCACGGGGGTGACCAACGATGAAGTACCGCTACCGCAGCGCGGGCGAAGAAGCCAGCGACAAGATCGACATCCACCCGCTCATCGACGTGGTGTTCATCCTGCTGATCTTCTTCATGGTGTCCACCACCTTCGTCAAGGACATGAACCTGGACATCGACCGCCCGCAGGCGTCGAGCGCCGCCAAGGCCAAATCCAACACCATCCGCGTCTACATCGACAGCAAGGGCAACACCTACCTCGACGGCCAGCCGGTGCGCACCTGGGTGCTGCAGAGCCGGCTGCGCGACCTGCTGGAGGTGAGCTCGTCGCAGAACGTGCTGGTGGTCACCGACGAGAAGGTGCCCTCCGGGACGCTGGTGGAGGTGGTGGACCAGGCGCAGCTGGCCGGCGCCTCGGACGTGGGCGTGGCGACCCAGGCCGGCAAGGGCTAGCGCCCGCCATGGCCGCCCACCACCCCGTCCGCAACTACGCCAGCGCCACGCTGGTGATGGCCCTGGGCACCGCCCTGGTGCTGGGCACGGTGCTGCTCATCAACAGCTTCAGCCACGGCCCGGACAAGGAGAAGCTCGACAAGCAGGCCCGCTTCCAGGTCGAGCCGCCGGAGCCGCCCAAGCAGAAGAAGGTGGAGAAGGAGCCCGAGCCCGAGCCGGAGTCCGAGCCCAACAACCCGCCGCCGTCGCCGCTGGAGGGCCTGGGCACGGACGTGGGCGCCGGCGGCTTCAAGATCGCCACGCCCGACTTCAACGGCGACCGCATGGCCGGGCTCGAGGACTCGCTGCTGGGCGACACCCGCGACGTGGTCATGACCGACGACTCGGTGGACGTGCCGCCCAAGCCGGCCCGGCGCGCCTCGGTGAAGTACCCGCCCGCGGCCCGCAAGAAGGGCACCACCGGCTACGTGGTGGTCAACCTGCTGATCAACACCAAGGGCGAGGTGGAGCGGGTCAAGGTGCTCGACGCCGAGCCCGGCGACACCTTCCGCAAGGCCGCCGTCGATGCCGTCCGCCAGTGGAAGTTCCGGCCCGCCGAGTACGAGGGCGAGCCGGTCAAGGTCTGGGCCAAGCAGAAGATCCGGTTCGATCTGAGCTGACCCCGATGATCCCGAGCATGCGCAAGGAATCCCCCATGGCCCCGCGCTGGAGCCTGCTGCTGATCGCCGCCGCGGCCCTCGCCCTGGCCCCCGCCCCGGCCCTGTCCGCCCAGGAGGGGGAGGGCGGAAAGGGCGACCAGGCCGAGGACGTGGACTATGTGAGCCTGGCCGCCCGCCTGCTCAAGGACGGCCACCTCGACCGCGCCGAGGCCGCTCTGCGCAAGGTCGACGCCGGCGCCGAGGACACCGACCGCGCCCGGCTGTTCACCCTGTGGGGGCTGATCGACCTGCAGCAGGACGACCCCGCGGCCGCCAAGGGCCACCTGCGCCGGGCCATCGACGCCGGCCAGGACAACCGCGTGGTCTACCTCTACCTGGCCCAGGCCCACTACCGCCTGGAGGAGTACGCCGACACCGTCTCGGCCATCGAGCGGGCGGGCGTGGTGTCGCAGGACCAGCCCTCGCTCTACACCATGCTGGCGCGCTCCCACTGGCACCTGGGCCACCACGGCCGGGCCTTCGCGGTGCTGGAGGCCGCCGCCCGCCGCTACCCCGGCAACGAGACCTTCCTGCGCCAGAAGATCTTCTACCTGATCGACCTCCACCTGTATCAGCGGGCCGCCGAGCTGGACGAGACCTACCTGGACACCGCCAACGCCACCGTCGCCGACTACCTGGCCATCGGCCGCGCCCTGCGCCGCGGCGGCCAGCTCAAGAAGGCGCGCTCCTTCCTGGAGGGGGCGCGCCTGCAGAACCCGAGCGAGGTCAAGCTCACCGTGGAGCTGGCCCAGGTCTACCTCAAGCTGGACCAGACCCTGGCCGCGGCCCACCTCTACGAGCAGGCCGCCTACCGCGATCCGTCGCTGATGAGCCAGGCCGCCGAGCTCTACCGGCGCACCGGCAAGTACTACCAGGCGCTCAACCTCAACGCCCAGATCCCCGATTCCGAGACCAAGCTCAAGCAGCGCCTGGCCCTGCTGCTGCAGCTCAAGCACTACGCCCTGGCCGCGTCCATGGCCGACGCCCTGCGCCGCGCCGGCCTGCTGCAGAACCAGGACATCCGCTACGCCCTGGCCTTCGCCCGCTTCAAGGACGGCGATTTCGACGGCGCCGAGAGCCAGCTGGCCCGTCTCAAGCGCAGCGACCTGTTCCGCAAGGCCGCCAAGCTGCGCGAGGCCATGACCGAGTGCCGGGATGCCGCCTGGAAGTGCTACTAGGCGGGGCCGACGGGCGCCCCGAACCCCCATCCCCCGATCCGTGATAGGCCGTTCCATGCCCCTGATCCGCCGCCTGCTCCTCGCCCTGCTGCTGCTCCCCACGCTCGCGGCCGCCGCCCAGGACGGCGGCGGCCCGGCGGACCTGTCGCTGTTCGTGTTCAGCGGCGACCTGCCCGCGGCGGACGTGGGCGTGGAGGTGGACGGCCAGCCGCGGGCGCGCACCAACGACAACGGCGCCGCGTGGCTGCTGGTGCCGGCCGGCCAGCGCACCATCACCCTCTACCGCGGCGACGGCCGGCGCACCGACGTCCAGCTGGACATCGCCGAGGGCGAGAACGTGCGCGTCATCG
>DATFLO010000189.1:0-10516 GCA_035267605.1 Gammaproteobacteria bacterium | reverse complement strand
TCTTGAACGCCGCGTGCCCGAGCCAGGTGACCCGGGTCTGGTCGGCGGCGGGGGCGGGGTTGGTGAGGGTCAGGGAAAATGCCGCCATTATCAGGGCGACGCCGATGCGTTTCAGCATGGCTGCCTCCTTTTTCCTGGTTTTAAGTTTTAAGTGATTAAGTTTTAAGGGACGGCATACAACAAACAGGCCCGGTGATCGTTGGGGAATCCGAAGCGCGGCCTTCAACTTAATACTTAAAACTTAACACTTAAAACTCGCCGTTCAGATGTCCAGCTCCTTGATCTTCCGCGTCAGGGTGTTGCGGCCCCAGCCGAGGAGGGCGGCGGCGCGCTGGCGGTGGCCGCCGGTGTGGGCCAGGGCTTCGCGGATGAGGACGCGCTCCAGGTCGGCCTGGGCGCGGTCGCCCACTTCCGTCTCGCCGGCCTGCAGGGCGCGCCGGGTCCAGGCGGCCAGGGCGCCCTGCCAGTCGTCGCTGGCGGCCGCGGCAATCGGGCCGCGATAGGCCTCGGGCAGGTCGTCGGGATAGATGGTGGCGCCCGGCGCCATCAGCGTCAGCCGGCGGCACAGGTTCTCCAGCTCGCGCACGTTGCCCGGCCACTCGGACCCCTGCAGCAGCTCCAGGGTCTCCGGGGCCAGCTGCTTGGGCTGGAGGTTCAGCTCCTCGGCCACCTCCTGCAGGAAGTGGCGGGCCAGGCGCGGCACGTCCTCGCGCCGCTCGCGCAAGGCGGGCAGGTGGAGGGGCACCACGTTGAGGCGGTGGTAGAGGTCCTCGCGGAAGCGGCCGTCCTCGATCAGGCGCGGCAGGTCCTGGTGGGTGGCGGCGATGACGCGGACGTCGGCCTTGAGCAGCTGGCGCCCGCCCACCCGCTGGAACTCGCCCTCGGCCAGCACCCGCAGCAGGCGGGTCTGGAGCTCGGCGGGCATGTCGCCGATCTCGTCCAGGAACAGGGTGCCGCCCTCGGCCTCCTCGAAGCGGCCGATGCGCCGCTCCACGGCACCGGTGAAGGCGCCCCTCTCGTGGCCGAACAGCTCGGACTCCAGCAGCTCCGCCGGCACCGCGGCGGTGTTGAGGGCGACGAACGGTCCCTGAGCGCGCGGGCTGTGGCGGTGCAGGGCGCGCGCCACCAGCTCCTTGCCGGTGCCCGACTCGCCGGTGATCAGGACGTTGGCCTCGGAGCTCACCAGCCGCCCGATGATGCGGAATACCCCCTGCATGGCGGGGGCCTCGCCGATGATCTCGGGGCGCTCCTCGGACTCCTCCCCGGCGGACTCCGCCGCCGGCGCCTGGGCGATGGCGTGCCGCGCCAGGGAGACCGCCTCGGCCACGTCGAAGGGCTTGGGCAGGTACTCGAAGGCGCCCTCCTCGAAGGCCGAGACCGCCGCGTCCATGTCGCTGTAGGCGGTGGTCAGGATCACCGGCAGGCCCGGCTCCTGCTCGCGGATGCGGCGCAGCAGGGCGAAGCCGTCCTCCCCGGGCATGCGCACGTCGGAGATGACCAGGTCGGGGCGCTCGTGGGCCAGGGCCCGGCGCAGGTCCTCGGCGCTCTCGAAGGCGCGGACGTCCATGTCCGCCTCGGACAGGGCCTTCTCCAGCACCCAGCGGATGGACGGGTCGTCGTCGATGACCCAGACATTGGGCTTCATAGGACGGTGCTCCCCCCTGCGGATGCGTCCGGTCCGGGCTCGGGGGCCTCCAGGGGCAGGGTGACCTGGAACACGGTCTCGCCGGGCCGGCTCTTGAGGTTGATGACGCCGCCGTGGGCGGTGACCAGATCCTGGGCGATGGACAGCCCCAGGCCGCGCCCCTCGGCGCGGCTGGTGACCAGCGGGTAGAAGATCTGGCTCTGTTCGGCCTCGGGGATGCCGGGGCCGTTGTCGGCCACCTCCACCCGCAGGGCCAGCGGGTGGAGCCGGCCCTCGATGGTGTAGTGGCGCTCCACCCGGGTGCGCAGGGCCACCCGGCCGTCGTCCCCGTCCGCCACGGCCTGCACGGCGTTGCTGGCCAGGTTGAGGAACACCTGCACCAGCTGGTCGAAGTCCGCCGACAGCTCCGGCAGGCTGGGATCGTAGTCGGTGGTGATGGTGACGTTGGCCGGGGCCTCCGCGGCCACCAGCCGGCGCACCCGCTCGAGCACCTCGTGGATGTTGACTGCCCGGCGCTCGTGCGACGGCCGGGGTCCCTGGAGCTGGTCCAGGAGCTTGAGCAGGCGGTCCACCTCGTGCTCGATGACGTCGGTGTACTCGGCCAGCTCGGGGTCGTGGAGGTGGCTGGCCAGCAGCTGGGCCGCGCCGCGCAGCCCGCCCAGGGGGTTCTTGATCTCGTGGGCAAGGCCGCGCACCACCCGGCGCAGCGCGCGCTGCTCCTCGATGCGCCGTCCCTCCTGGGCGATGCGGCTGCGGCGGTCGGACAGCGTCACCTCGGCCAGCAGGCCGAGGCGCTCGCCCGCGTCGAAGGGCAGCGGCGACAGGGTCACGTCCACCAGGTGGCCGCCGTTGCCCGGCCGCTGCAGCCACACCTCGCGCTCGCTGAGCACGCGCGGCTGCTCCAGCACCCCCTGCGCCCGCTGCACCAGGTTGGTGCGCCCCGGGAACAGCCCCTCGAAGGTGCGCTCCTGGCCCTGGCGCAGGCCGATGGCGAACAGCTCCTCGGCGGCCGGGTTCATCCACTGCAGGAGGAGCCGGTCGTCGAAGGTCAGCACCGCGGTGGCCAGGGACTCGATTACCTGCGCCGGGCGGTTGACGGCTGCGGGCGCTTGCATGGCGCGTCGTTCTCCCCGCGCCCCGCCGGGGCGCGCAAGGGTTCACAAAGAAAACGACCTCCCCGGGGCCGGGGAGGTCGTTGTTCTGCCTCGGAAACCGTCGGGCTTCCTGGCGGCCGCCCCGGCCTACACGCTGTAGTAGAGGGCGAATTCCATGGGGTGGGTGGTCATGCGGACCTGCTCCACCTCCTCGCGGCGCAGCTCCAGATAGCCGTCGATGGCGTCGTCGGTGAACACGCCGCCCTTGGTCAGGAACTCGCGGTCGGCGTCCAGGGCGTCGAGGGCCTCCTCGAAGCTGGCGGCCACGTGGGGCACGTCCTCGAGCTCCTCGGGGGGCAGGTCGTAGAGGTTCTTGTCCAGCGCCTCGCCCGGATCGATCTTGTTCTCGATGCCGTCGATGCCGGCCATCAGCAGGGCGGAGAAAGCCAGGTACGGGTTGGCCGTCGGGTCCGGGAAGCGCACCTCGATACGCCGGCCCTTGGGCGAGCCCACCGCCGGGATGCGGATGGACGCGGAGCGGTTGCGGTTGGAGTAGGCCAGCAGCACCGGCGCCTCGAAGCCGGGCACCAGGCGCTTGTAGCTGTTGGTGGAGGCGTTGGTGAAGGCGTTGAGGGCCTTGGCGTGCTTGATAACGCCGCCGATGTAGTACAGCGCCTCCTGCGACAGCCCGGCGTAGCCGTCGCCGGCCATCATGTTGTTGCCGTCCTTCCAGATGGACATGTGCACGTGCATGCCGGTGCCGTTGTCACCCACCACCGGCTTGGGCATGAAGGTGGCGGTCTTGCCGTAGGCGGCGGCGACGTTGTGGACCACGTACTTGAACTTCTGCAGCTGGTCGCCCTGGCTCACGCACTCGGAAAAGCGGAAGCCCACCTCGTTCTGGTTGGCGGTGGCCACCTCGTGGTGGTGGATCTCCGGGGTGATGCCGACCTCTTCCATCACCAGCGACATGGAGGAGCGGATGTCCTGGCTGGAGTCCACCGGAGGCACCGGGAAGTAGCCGCCCTTGACCGCCGGGCGATGGCCGAAGTTGCCGCCCTCGAAGTCGGCGCCGGAGTTCCACACGCCTTCCTCGGAGTCGATCTCGTAGCCGCACTTCTCCATCTTCACGTCCCACTTCACCGAGTCGAACATGAAGAACTCGGGCTCGGGGCCGAAGTAGGCGGTGTCGCCGATGCCGCTGGCTTTGAGGTAGGCCTCGGCGCGCTTGGCCACGGAGCGGGGATCGCGGTTGTAGCCCTCCATGGTGTCGGGCTCCGCCACGTCGCAGGTGAGGACGATGGTGGGCTCTTCGTAGAAGGGATCGAGGAAGGCCGAGTCCGGATCCGGCACCAGCAGCATGTCGGACTCGTGGATCTCCTTCCAGCCGTCGATGGAGGAGCCGTCGAAGGTGAAGCCCTCCTCGAAGGTGTCCCGGTCGAGGCCGTGGGCGGGCAGGGTCATGTGCTGCCACTTGCCGCGGGGATCGGTGAAGCGCAGGTCGATGAAGGTGGCTTTGTGCTCCTCCACCATCTTGAAGACGTTGTCGGCGCCTTGGGCCATGGGTGTGCCTCCTGATAAGCGGGTAACCGTGCTTTGCCGGGGGTGGTTGCACAAGGCGTGCCAAGGGTTGCTGGCCCAAAACGGGGCATCGGGGCGGCCCTGGTGCACCACGGCGGGGCGTATCCCGGAATGATGCACACAAGTGGTGCAGCGTGCCTAGGGGGTGCGCCGGCCGGAGGGTTGTCCGGGCCGAGGGGGGCGGATTACAATGACCGATTTCCATTTTCATCCCGCACCCGAGGCGAACCCGCCCCATGTCCTACCTGATTCTCGAGGGCTCTGCGCGGCCCGACAGCCGCACCGGGCTGGTGGCCCGCCAGCTCGCCGGCACCCTGGAGGAGGCCGGCGGCCTGCCCGTGCGACGCATCGGCCCCGGCCCCCATCTGGCCGCCCTGGCCGACGGTGCGGTGGCCGGGGGCCCGGTGGAGGCCTTCCAGCCGGTGGTGGACGAGGTGGCGGCGGCCACCGGGGTGATCCTGGTGACCCCCGAGTACCACGGCAGCTTCTCCGGGGTGATCAAGCTGATGCTCGACAACCTGGGGTATCCGTCGGTGCTGCGCGGCAAGCCGGCGGGGGTGGCCGCGCTGGGGGCCGCCCGCTTCGCCGGCACGCGCGCCGCCGACTCCCTGCTCTCGGTGCTGGCCCACATCCGCGCCCGGCCCTTCGGGCGCTACCTGTTCTTTCCCGCCATCCAGGATCAGCTGTCCGAGTCCGGGGAGCTGGAGAATCCGGAGCTGCGTGCCGAGGCCGCCGACTTCGTGGCCGAGTTCCACCGCTTCAGCCAGTGCACGCGCGAAGCGGAGGGGCTCGACCGCACCTGAGCCCGCTTCCCGGACGCAAAAAGGCCCGGGCGCCTGGCGCGCCCGGGCCTTTTTGCGTGTGCCCTGCGGGGTTTTAGCCCTTCTTCTTGCCCACCAGCTCGTGGATGATGGGGTTGAGGATGAGCTCCATGGCGAAGCCCATCTTGGGGCCGGGCACCACCAGGGTGTTGGGCCGGGACATGAACGAGCCCTTGATCATGGACATCAGGTAGGTCCAGTCCTGGTCCTTGTAGGCGTTGAAGTGGATCACCACCATGGACTCGTCCGGGGTGGGGATGTCCCGGGCGATGAAGGGGTTGGAGGTGTCCACCAGCGGCACCCGCTGGAAGTTGATGTGGGTGCGCGAGAACTGCGGCGTGATGTAGTGCACGTAGTCGTGCATGCGGCGCAGGATGGTGTCGGTCACCTGGCTGGCGTCGTAGCCGCGCTCGGCGGTGTCGCGGTTGATCTTCTGGATCCACTCCAGGTTCACCGCCGGCACCACGCCCACCAGCAGGTCGGTCCACTGGGCCACGTCGACGCCGGCCTCGGCGTCGGCAACGCCGCCGTGCAGGCCCTCGTAGAACAGCAGGTCCGAGGCCGGCAGGTCCTCCCACGGGGTGAACTGGCCGGGCTTCTTGTCGATCCCCAGGCGCTGGTTGTGCTCCTCCGCTTCCTCCTCGCTGTGGATGTAGAAGCGGCGCTGCCCGGAGCCGGTCTCGCCGTAGGTCTTGAACAGCCCCTCGAGCTTGTCGAAGTGGTTGGCCTCGGGGCCGAAGTGGGAGAAGTTCTCGCCGTTGCGCTCGGCCTCGGCCATCTTCTCCTTCATATCGGAGCGCTCGTAGGCGTGGAAGCTGTCGCCCTCGATCACCGCCGGCGTGATGCTTTCGCGCCGGAAGATGTCGTTGAAGGCGTTCTTGACGGTGGTGGTGCCAGCGCCGGAGGAGCCCGTCACCGCGACGATCGGGTGTTTACTGGACATGCCGTCCTCCAAGACTTGTCGGTGTTGCTAAGGATTCGGTTCGGGGCCGGTGGGGGAGCCCCGGTTCTGCCGCGACGGTTCGTTTCCGCGATCCGAGCAAATGCGGGCAGCCCGGGCCGTGAGCGCTCCCGGATACCGCGACGCGGGCCGGAGCAGCCATCCTGCTCCGGCCCGCGGGAATTCGGCAAACACCGGATGATAACAGCCGCTGCACCGGCTGGGTACCCCGGGGGACCGTCAGTCGCCGAGGATGATCCCGATCTGGCGGGCGCTGTCGAGCAGGGGATGGTGGGCGGGAATGGGCTGATAGGTGCCCACCACCTGCTCCAGCGGCACGGTCTCCAGGTGCTGGCCGCGCAGGGCCACCATGCAGTCGCGCTCGCCGCGGGCGAGGGCGTCCACCGCGGCGGTGCCGTACTGGGTGGCCAGGATGCGATCCGAGGCCACCGGCGAGCCGCCGCGCTGGACGTGGCCGAGCACCGTGACCCGTGTCTCCAGGCCGGTGCCCTCCTGCAGGCGGTCGGCCACCTGGGCGGCGATGCCGCCGAGCCGGGGCTGGTAGACCCCCTTGCCGGATTGCAGCACCGACAGGTCGCCCCCCGCCGGCTTGGCGCCCTCGGCCACCGCGATGATGCTGAACGGCGCGCCGTTCTCGGCGCGCCGGTTGACCTCGGCGCACACCCGCTCGACGTCGAAGGGGATCTCCGGGATCAGGATGGCGTCGGCGGCGCCGGCGATCCCGGCGCGCAGGGCGATCCAGCCGGCGTAGCGGCCCATCATCTCCACCACCATGACGCGGTGGTGGCTCTCCGCCGTGGTGTGGAGCTTGTCGAGGGCGTCGGTGGCGGTGGCCACCGCCGTCATGTGCCCGAAGCACAGGTCGGTGCCCTTGACGTCGTTGTCGATGGTCTTGGGCGTGCCGATCACCGGCAGCCCCTTGCGGGCCAGCTCGTGGGCAATGGACAGGGAGCCGTCGCCGCCGAGGATGACCACGGCGTCGAGGCCGAGCGCCTCGGCCTGGGTCAGCACCGTGTCGGAGTGGTCCTCGAAGCGGCCCTCGCCCACCGGGTACTGGAAGGGATTGGCGCGGTTGGTGGTGTGGAGGATGGTGCCGCCGCGGTTGATCAGGCCCTGGGTGCGGTAGGGGGTCAGGGGAAGGGGATCGAGGCCCTCCACCAGGCCCTTGAAGCCCTGCGGGATGCCGAGCACGGCGGGCCAGCCGTAGGTGCGCATGGCCGCCCGCACCACCGCGCGGATCACGGCGTTCAGCCCGGGAGCGTCCCCCCCGCCGGTCAGGATGCCCAGCTGCATGGTCGCTTCCCCCGGTGTGCCTGGACGGGACCGGCCACCGGCCGGCTCGCATCCATGTTGTCTCAGTGCGGGGCATTTGCCAATGTGGGATCTTGTCCCTTTGCGCTCGGGAGGACACCACCATGAAGCGCATGATCTCGCTGCTGCTGCTACTCGTCGCGGGGCTGGTCTGGACCGTCGGCGCACCCGCCCAGGGCATGGGCATGGACGGCCCCAAGCCCAAGGTGGTCTACCACGTTGACTACCAGGGTGTGCGCCGCTTCTCCGCCCAGCTCACCAGCATCTACAACATGGTCCACCACTACCGCAACATGCTCGCCGACTACGATGTGCGCATCGTCGCCAATTCCTACGGTGTGCGCTTCTTCACCGACGACAACCTCGAGGGGACGCCCTTCGAGGCCGGCAAGCACCTCAAGGAGGAGCGTGACAACCTCAAGGGCCGGATCCGTTCGCTGATGGACACCTACGACGTCAAGGTGGACATCTGCAACATCACCCGCAAGCAGCTGGACCTGTCCGAGGACGCCTTCTACAAGGGCGTCACCTTCGTCGATTCGGGGGTGGTGGAGGTGGCCAAGCTGCAGCAGCAGGGCTTCGCCTACATCAAGGCCGAGTAGCCGGCCCGCCGGTGGTCGAACGCAGAAAGGCCCGGCGGATGCCGGGCCTTTCTGGTGCAGGGGGCGCCGGGGCGGCTACAGGTAGTCCTTGCGGATCTCCTGCTCGATGCCGTCGGTGGCCGTCTTCTTGTAGTTGAAGAAGTCGGTGCCCTGCTTGTAGGTGCCGTCCACCACGTATTTCCCGAACGCCAGCATCTCGTCGACGGTGGGGTTGGTGACGAAGCGCACCAGCTCCTTGCCGCCCGGGCCGAAGATGATCAGGGTCGGGGTGGCGCGCGCCCGGTTCTGGACCGCGAACTGCACCTGCGATACCGAGTCGCCGTCGACGTCCACGAAGTCCTTGTTGCCCTTGATGTTGACCTTGTAGACGTCGAAGTACTTGTGGAAGAAGTCCTGGACGATGGGGCGGGTGAACACCTCCTGCTCCATCTTGTGGCAGAACGGGCACTGATCCTGGTGGAAGTAGACCAGGATGCCCTTCTTGCCGTTGTCCAGGGCCTGCTGCAGGTTGCCCTGGAAGTCGCCGAAGGCCACCACCTGGTAGAAGTCCTGGGGGTCGGCCCGCTCGGCGCTGGCGCCCGCGGGGACCAGCGCCACCAGGAAAGCGGCCAGCAGGGTGCGAAGTAGGCGGTTCATGGCAGTCTCTCCCCTGCGTTGGGGGACCCGGGACGGCGGTCAGCGCTCGAGGTGCTCGTACTTCTCCTCCACCTCGGCCCACTCGTCGGCGTCCGGCGGCGGATCCTTCATCTCGGTGATCACCGGCCAGTCCTGGGAGAGGTCCGCGTTGAGCTGGGTGTAGTGCTCCCACTTCTCGGGCAGCTCCTCCTCGCGGAAGATGGCCGTGACGGGGCATTCCGGCTCGCACAGGGTGCAGTCGATGCACTCGTCGGGATCGATCACCAGGAAGTTGGGGCCCTCGTGGAAGCAGTCCACCGGGCACACCTCGACGCAGTCGGTGTACTTGCACTTGATGCAGGGCTCGGCCACCACAAATGCCATGCCTAGGCTCTCCTCGTTCCAGAGCGGGGGTGTCGGATCGGGCCGTCGGCCCGGCGGGGGCGGCGCCCCGCCAACCGAGTTCAGGGCTTTACCAAAGCGGTCGCCGTGGCGGCGTCCATTACCGTTTTAGTAAAGCCTTAAAAAAGTGCGACAGTCGGCTATTGGTGTCAACCTGCCTCCGGCCGGGCCGTCCGCCGGGGGAGCGCGGTAACTTGCAAGATCCCAGAGTTTGGACCAATCTCGACGGAGCAAGTGCCAGCAACCCCGGTACAGCTCCGCGGCGAGGTGTCGACATGCGTACCATCGAGATCCGGCCCGAGGCGGTGCGGCCCCGGACCATGCAGCAGGTGGCGGAGGCCCTGACCCAGCAGCAGGCCGTCATCGCCTATCCCACGGACACCGGCTACGCCTTCGGCTGCGTCCCCGGGGCCCAGTCGGCCCTGCAGCGCATCCAGCGCCTGAAGGGGCTGGGCGCCGGCCATACCTGGACCCTCCTGTGCGCCGACCTCGAATGCCTGGGCACCTTCGCGCGCCTGGACACCCCCCATTTCCGCCAGGTCAAGCGGGTGGTGCCCGGCCCCTACACCTTCGTGCTCCCGGCCACCGACGAGGTTCCCAACCAGCTCAAGCAGAAGAAGCGCAGCACCATCGGCATCCGCATCTCCGACGATCCGGTGGTGGTGGCCCTGCTCACCGCCCTGGGCGGTCCCCTGGTGACCACCTCCGCCCGCCTGCAGGGCGACGAGTGGGCCCTGGAAGACGCCGTCAGCATCGCCGAGGAGTGCGGCGACGGCGTCGACCTGCTGCTGGATGCCGGGCTGGTACCGCCCAACCCCTCCACCATCGTCGATCTCACCGGCGACGAGCCCGAGATCCTGCGCTACGGCGCCGGCGACCCGGCGCCCTTCGGCGGCTGAGGGGCCGGCGCCTCAGCCCGCCACCGCTTCCGGCTCCAGCTCCCGGCGAATGGCCCCCGCCAGCTCCTGGCGCTCCTCCCGGGCCTCCAGCGGCGCGTTTGCCCGGGTGACGAAGAAGGTGTCCTGGGTGCGCTCGCCGAAGGTTACCACCTTGGCGGCGTGGATCTCGCAACCGGCCTCCGACAGCACCCGCGCGATGCGGTAGAGCACGCCGGGGGCGTCCGGCGCCAGCACCTCGGCCACCGTCTGCCGGCCGGAGGCCGACGGATAGAAGCTCACCTCCACCGGCGTCGGGAAGTGGCGCTGGGCGCGCGCGCGGAAGCTCTGCCGGCTGGGGGCCGGCGGCGCCGCGCCGGGCTGGGTCAGGGCGGCGCGCAGCCGCTCCTCGATGTTGGCACGTGCGGCGGGCTCCTCCAGGGGCCGGTCGTCCTGGTCGAGCACGATGAAGGTATCCAGCGCCCAGTGGTCGCGGGTGGTGTGGACCTTGGCCTCGACGATCGTGAGACCGAGGGCTGCCAGGGTGCCGGTGGCCAGGGTGAACAGCCCCGGGCGGTCGGGGGTGTAGAGCAGGATCTCGGTGCCGCC
>DATFLO010000188.1:0-25908 GCA_035267605.1 Gammaproteobacteria bacterium | reverse complement strand
GACCATCCGGTGTCGCTGTACGCGGCCACCAAGAAGGCGGGCGAGCTGATGGCGCACAGCTACGCCCACCTCTACGGCATCCCCATGACCGGGCTGCGCTTCTTCACCGTCTACGGCCCCTGGGGCCGGCCGGACATGGCCCTGTTCCGGTTCACCCAGGCCATCGTCGAGGGCCGGCCCATCGAGGTCTACAACTACGGACGCATGCAGCGCGACTTCACCTACATCGACGACATCGTCGAGGGGGTGGTGCGCGCCGCCGACACGGTGGCCAGCCCCGATCCGGCGTGGTCCGGCCAGACGCCCGACAGCGCCACCTCCTACGTCCCCTATCGGCTGTACAACATCGGCAACCACAGCCCGGTGGCGCTGACCGCCTTCATCGAGGCCCTGGAGGCCGCCCTCGGCGTCGAGGCGGAGAAGCGCATGCTGCCCATGCAGCCCGGCGATGTCCCGGCCACCTACGCCGACGTGGCCGACCTGCAGGAGGCGGTGGGCTTCGCCCCGGACACACCGCTGGCGACCGGCATCGCCCGCTTCGTGGACTGGTACCGCGAGTACTACCGCATCTGATCCCCTCCCCGCCGGCCCGTGACGGCGCGGCTCCCCCTTCCTTCCCGCTCCCCTCCGCCGAGGATGCCGGGCCGGTCCGTCGATGGCGGACCGATTCGGGAAAATGGCTTTTGTAGGACTGTCACCGGAATTTACGCACCACAATAAAGAATTCGGAAATTTTCTGCCGCCGCGGGGCAGCGCCCCGCCGGCCTGGCCGGGGCCGTGACCGTAGTCGTACGGGGTTGACCGCGGCGGCCCGGGCAAGCCTATCTGGAAGATAGATTTCTTTTATTTTAGGGCCGGCGGGGCAGGCGCCTTCCCGGCGCATACAGAGAAGTGGCGGGCGGCCCGCGCGGATCCGTAAAGGATCGCGACAATAACAAAATTTGATTTGTTGGCCGGCTTGCCTTCGGGCAAATAATGTCCTTTAGGGGGGCTGCCGGGTCGTGGCCAGCCAACAGGGCCGCATCCGGCGTACAGGGGCGGAAGGATGCAAACGGTTGCTCTTTTTAATCACCACGTGAAAGTCGGTTTCCTGCTGCTGGGCCTGTCGGATGCCCTCATCCTGGTGCTTGGCGTGACCATGGGGGCGGTGATCCGTCTGCCCGCGCTGGAGTCCCCGTTCAACGCCGAGCCCTGGCAGCTGCTGCCGCATGCCCTGCTGGTGACGGCCATGGTCATGGGCACCATGCTGGCCACCGGCCTCTACCAGAGCGGCCTGCGCGAGAGCCTGGCGGGTATCGCCAAGCGTCTGGCGGTGGCCTTCCTGGTGGCCGGGTTCCCCCTGGCCGTGGCCTTCTACCTGATGCCCCAGCTCTACCTGGGCCGCGGCCTGCTGGTTCTGGCCCTGGCCTTCTCCTACGTGGGGATCCTGGGCGGACGGGCGGTGTTCCAGGCCCTGGCCAGCCGGGCCGGGCTGCGGCGGCGCATCCTGGTGCTGGGCACGGGGCGCGCGGCCGAGGCCCTGGCCCGCTTCCGCCGCCGGACCGACTGGTTCGGCAAGGATCTGGTCGGCTTCGCGCGGGTGGAGGGGGACGACCACACGCCGCGCGTGGAGGCCTCCCGCATCGTACGGCTGGCGCGGCCCCTGTGCGCCTTCGCCGGGGACCAGGACATCGACGAGATCGTGGTGGCGGTGGACGAGCGCCGCCGCGTCCTGCCGGTCACCGAGCTGTTCGAGTGCCGCCTGCAGGGGATCCAGGTGACCGATCTGCTGACCTTCCTGGAGCGGGAGACCGGGAAGGTGAAGCTGGACCTGGTGTCGCCGAGCTGGTTCACCTACTCGCCCGGCTTCTTCTACCACGGCCTGCTGCGCAAGGGCGTGAAGCGCGCCCTGGACCTGGCGGTGGGCAGTGCCGTGCTGGTGGCCGCCTCTCCGCTCATGCTCGGCTCGGCCCTGGCCATCCTGATCGAGAGCCGCTTCGGCGGGCCGATCCTCTACCGCCAGACCCGGGTGGGGGAGGGCGGCCGTCCGTTCCGCATCCTCAAGTTCCGCAGCATGCGGGTGGACGCCGAGCAGGACGGGGCGCGCTGGGCGGAGGCCGAGGATCCCCGCATCACCCGCGTCGGGGCGGTGCTGCGCAAGTACCGGCTGGACGAGCTGCCGCAGATCTTCAACATCCTGCGCGGCCAGATGAGCCTGGTGGGGCCCCGCCCCGAGCGCCCGGAGATGGACGAGGGGCTGCTGGCCAAGCTGCCCTACTACTCGGAGCGCTACCGGGTGAAGCCCGGCCTGACCGGCTGGGCGCAGATCCGCTACCCCTACGGGGCGTCGCTCACCGACGCCTTCGAGAAGCTCCAGTACGACCTCTACTACGTCAAGAATTACAGCCTGTTCCTCGACCTGCTGATCCTGCTCCAGACCACCGAGGTGGTGCTGTGGGGAAAGGGCGCCCGTTGATCCTCCACGCCGCGGGAATCGCCTCGGGAGTCACCCGTGCCTGACGCCGCCGTGCTCGGGTTCGGCGCCGCCTCCGCCGCCTTCGTGGTGGTGGCGGGGGTCCTGCTGCTGGGCTGGCGTGGCGGGCTGGCGGGCGCCCTGCTGCTTACCGCGGTCTGCGTGTCTGCCGCGTGGGCCGGGGTTCTGGCCGCCTTCCAGCTTTCGGGGCGGCTGCCGGTGCCCGTCCTGGGCCTGGCCGACGGCCTGCGCGCCGGCGCCTGGCTGGCCTTCCTGGCTGCCCTCCTGTGGCCCGCGGCCCGGGCCAGCGCCGCCGGACGCCTGCTGGTCGCCCTGTGCGCCGCCGTGGTGGGGGCCCAGCTGCTGGTCTCCGGGGCCCTTTGGCTCGGCCTGGGCCAGGACCGGCTCGGCCAGGCCCCGGTGATCGGCAGCATGATCGCGGCGCTCCTGGGCCTGGTGGCGGTGGAGCAGCTGCTGCGCAACGCTACCGACCAGGGCCGCTGGGCGCTGAAGTACATGGGCCTGGGGGTGGGGGCCATGTTCGCCTACGACCTGTTCCTGTACGCAGATGCCCTGCTGGTGCGGCGGGTGGATCTGGGGCTGTGGTCGGCGCGGGGGGCGGTGAACGCGCTGGTGGCGCCGCTGATCGCGGTCTCCGCCGCGCGCAACCCGGCCTGGTCCCTGGACGTGTATCTGTCGCGGCGGTTCGTGCTGCATACCGCCGCCATCATCGGGGCCGGGGCCTACCTGGTTCTGATGGCCGCCGCCGGCTATTCCATCCGCGCCTACGGCGGCGTCTGGGGCGAGCCGCTGCAGATCGTGTTCCTGTTCGGCGCGCTGCTGGTGCTGCTGGTCCTGGTGTTCTCGGGCCAGATCCGGGCGCGGGCCCGGGTCTTCATGAGCAAGCATTTCTTCAACTACCGCTACGACTACCGGGACGAATGGCTGCGCTTCGTCGGCACCCTGTCGGCCGGCGAGGGCGACACCCCCCTCAAGCAGCGGGTCATCCACGCGGTGGCCCAGGTTCTGGACAGTCCCGCCGGGCAGCTGTGGCAGCGCCGCGACGGGGCCTTCGTGCCCACCGCCCAGTGGAACCTGTCGGTCCCCGACCATGCGGCGGAGCCGGCGGACGGGGCGCTGGCCGCCTTCCTGGGGGAGAGCGGGTGGGTGCTCACCGTGGACGAGTGGCGCCAGGCCCCGGAGCGTTACCAGGGCCTGGCCATGCCCGAGTGGCTGGCCGCCGTGCCGCGCGCCTGGGTGGTAGTGCCGCTGTTCCACCATGAGGAGCTCAACGGCTTCCTGGTGCTCAGCCGCTCGCGGGCGGTCAGCCGGGACCTGAACTGGGAGGACTGCGACCTGCTCAAGACCATCGGCCGTCAGGCCGCCACCTTCCTGGCCCAGGAGGAGGCGGCCGAGGCCCTCGGCCGGGCGCAGCAGTTCGAGACCTTCAACCGGCTGTCGGCGTTCGTGCTGCACGACCTCAAGAACATCATCGGCCAGCTCTCGCTGCTGGCGCGCAACGCCCACCGCCACAAGGACAACCCGGCGTTCATGGCGGACGCGGTCAAGACCCTGGACCACTCGGTGGAGCGCATGAACCACCTCATGGCGCAGCTGCGCGGCGGCGTGCAGGACCGCAAGACGGAGCGCCTGGAGCTGACCGCGGCCGTGCGGGAGGCCATCCGGGGCCGCCAGGGCCGGGGACCCGAGCCGGTGCTGGAGGCGCCGGCGGACCCGCTGTTCCTGCATGCCGACCCGGATCGGCTGACGGCGGTGGTCGGCCATGTCATCCAGAACGCCCGCGAAGCCACGCCCGACGAGGGCGAGGTGCGGGTGCGGCTGGGCATGGAGGGCGGCGAGGCGCTGCTGGAGGTGGTGGATACGGGCGCCGGCATGCCCGCCGAATTCGTGCGGGAGCGGCTGTTCCGGCCGTTCGATACCAGCAAGGGCAGTACCGGGATGGGGATCGGCGCCTTCGAGGCGCGGGAGTTCGCCCGCGGCCTCGGCGGCGACGTGGAGGTGGTGAGCGCCCCGGGCGAGGGCACCCGCTTCCGGTTCCGGTTTCCGGGGGCGGTATGCGAGCCCCGATCCGTCCCGGTGGCCAGGGAGGCTAGCCAGTGACTCAGGACGAAACGGTGAATCAGGAAAAGCAAAAGGTGCTTGTGGTGGAGGACGACCCCGGGGTGCAGATGCAGGTCCGGTGGGCCTTCTCGGACTACGAGGTGCTGCAGGCCGAGGACCGCAAGCGGGCCCTGACCCAGCTGCGGCGGCACGAGCCCCCGGTGATCACCCTCGACCTGGGACTGCCGCCCGATCCGGGCGGCGCCTCCGAGGGCCTGGCCCTGCTCCAGGAGATTCTCGCCCTGTCGCCCCACGCCAAGGTGGTGGTGATCACCGGCAACGACGACTCCGGCAACGCGGTGCGGGCGGTGGGCATGGGCGCCTACGATTTCTACCAGAAGCCCCTGGACCCCGACCTGCTCCGGACCATCGTCGACCGCGCCCTCCGGCTCCACGACCTGGAGGCGGAGAACCGGCGCCTGATGCGGGTCCACCAGGCCTCGCCCCTGGGCGGCATCATCGCCGCCAGCCCGGTGATGGAGGAGGTCTGCCACCAGGTCGAGAAGGTGGCGCCGTCGGAGGCGACCACCCTGCTCCTCGGCGAGAGCGGCACCGGCAAGGAGCTGGTGGCCCGCGCCCTGCACGACCTCAGCCCGCGGCGCGACGCCCGGTTCGTGGCCATCAACTGCGCCGCCATCCCCGAGAGCCTCCTGGAGAGCGAGCTGTTCGGCTACGAGAAGGGCGCCTTCACCGGGGCCCACCAGCGCACCCCGGGCAAGGTGGAGCACGCCCACGGCGGCACCCTGTTCCTGGACGAGATCGGGGACATGCCCATGCCGCTGCAGGGCAAGCTCCTCCGCTTCCTGCAGCAGCGGGTGGTGGAGCGCATCGGCGGCCGCGAGGAGATCCCGGTGGATGTCCGGGTGGTATCCGCCACCAACCAGGATCTGGCCCAGCTGGTGGCCGAGGGGGGGTTCCGGGAGGATCTGTTCTACCGCCTCGGCGAGGTGGCCATCCGCATCCCCCCGCTGCGCGAGCGGGAGGGAGACGCCAGCCTGATCGCCCGCTCCCTGCTGGACCGCTTCGCCGGCGAGCAGCGCCGGCCGGTGCGCGGTTTCAACGCCACCGCCCTCAACGCCGTCGAGAGCTACCAGTGGCCGGGCAACGTGCGCGAGCTGGAGAACCGGGTGAAGCGCGCGGTCATCATGGCCGAGGGTCCGCAGATCACCGCCGCCGACCTGGAGCTGCCCAGCGGCGGCCAGCCGCCCCTGCCCTTCAACCTGCGCGGCGTGCGCGAGAAGGCCGAGCGCCAGGCGCTGACCCGCGCCCTGCACCATGCCGGCTCCAACCTGACCCGGGCCTCGGAGCTGCTGGGGGTGACCCGGCCCACCCTGTATGCGCTCCTCGACAAGTACGAGATGCGGCCGGAGCGCAAGGGAAGCCAGAAGGTCAGCTATGAGACATCGTGACGTGCGGGTCCCGATGTCGGCCCTGGCGGTCGCCGGCCTGCTCCTGGCCGCCCCGAGCGTGGCCGCGCCCGTCGCCGGTTCCGGCGACGGGGTGCAGAAGGCGTCCGAGCGGCTGGAGGCCGGTCAGCCCCGCGCGGCCATGATCCAGCTGAAGAACCGCCTGCGGGAGGACCCCGGGGACATGGCCGCGCGGTCCCTGCTGGGCCGGGTCTACAACCGCATGGGCAAGCCGGAGGCGGCCGCGGTGGAGCTGGAGCGGGCCAGGGACGCCGGCGCTGCGCGCGCCGACTGGCAGTACCCGCTGGCCCGCGCCTACCTGCAGCAGGGGCGGCCGGAGGAGGCCTGGGCGACGGCCGCGCCGCGCCGCGGCGACGCCCCGGCCTTCCGGGCCCGGCTGCTCGTGCTCCGCGGCCTCGCCCGCCTGCGGCAGGACCGCCCCGACGAGGCCGCGGCTGCCTTCGCCCGGGCCCTGGAGCTGGACGGCGACAATCCCGACGCCCTCCGCGGCCGGGCCCTGCTGGCCCTGCGGCAAGGACGCCCGGAGCAGGCGGCGAGCCTCCTGGAGCGGGCGCGCGGCGCCGCCCCGGACGATGCGCGGAACTGGATCCTGACCGGCCAGCTGCACGAGCGCCAGGGCGAGGGCCAAGGCGCCATCGCCGCCTACCGCCGGGCGCGGGCGCTCGATCCCGCCAACCGCGAGGCGGCTGTGGGTCTGGCCCGCGCGCTCCTGCGGGCCGGCCAGGTGGATCAGGCCGCCGAGATGCTGGCCTCCCTCCCCGACTCCGGCCGAACGCCCATGGGGCGCTACCTGGAGGCGGTGGTGGCGGTGGAGCGGGGCCGGCTGGAGCGGGCGCGGGACATGCTCGAGACCCTCACCGCCCGCAGCGATTTTGCGCCCGCGCGCTTCCTGCTGGGATGGGTGGCCTTCCGGCAGGGGCGGTTCGAGACCGCCGCCGATGTCTTCGAGCGGAGCCTGGATTCCGCGGCGGACCGGGTCGTCGTCGGCCAGCTCCTGGCCGCCGCCTACCTGCACCTGGGCAGCCCCGGCAAGGCGGTTGAGACCCTCGAGCGCTTGCGCGACGAGGCCGGCGGCGACCCCCGTTTCCGGGTGCTGCTGGGGCGCGCCGAGATCGCCGCCGGCGACGCCGCTTCCGGCATGCAGGACCTTCGGTCCGCTGCCGCCGCCGCTCCGGAGGATGCCGCCGTGCAGTCCCAGGTCGCCGTGGGCTTCCTCGCCGGCGGTCGGGGGGATCGGGCCGTGGCGCCTCTCGAGAAGGCGGTGAAGCTGGACTCCGAGCGGCTGGGCGGGCGGGCGCTGCTGGTGATCGTGCACCTCCGCGAGGGCCAGTACGGGGAGGCCGAGAAGGTCGCCCGGGATCTCGCCGAGGACAGGCCCGACAGCCCCCTGCCCGCCAACCTCCTGGGCCTGGCGCATCGCGGCCAGGGTCGCACGGCGGAGGCGCGCGCTGATTTCCGGCGGGCGCTGTCCCTCGATGACGGTTTCCTGCCGGCCCGGGTCAACCTCGCCCGTCTGGCCCTTGGCGCAGACCGTCCCGACGAGGCGGCAAGGTATCTGGGCCGCGTCCTGAAGGATCACCCCGATCACCTCGGGGCGCTGATGCTCCGGGTCCAGGTGGCCGCCCGCAAGGGCGATGCCGCCGGACAGGCGAAGTGGCTGGAGCGGGCCTGGCAGGCCCATCCGGACAGCCGCGAAGCCGGAGTCGCGCTGCTGCGCCTGCGGCTGGGCCAGGACCAGCCGCTCAAGGCCCTGGAGGTGGCGCGGGTGCTGGAGGAGCGCCACGGCGACGAGCCGCAGGTGCAGGCGCTGGTGGCCGAGGCCCAGCTGCGCACCGACCACGACGCCAGCGCGGTGGAAAACCTCCGGGCCCTGGTCCAGCGCCAGCCCGAATCGGCGCGCGCCCATTTCCTGCTGGCCCGTGCCTATCGCGCGCAGGACTCCCTGGGCAAGGCCCGCCGCGAGCTTCATCACGCCCTCGAATTGGCTCCGGATCACCTGCCGAGCCTGGCCGCCCTGGCCGACCTCGAGCTGGCGGCGGGCCGGCCGGAGGCGGCCATGGGGGCGGCGCGTCGGGCACAGGAAGCCGACCCCGGCAATGCCGCCGGCTATCTGATGGCCGGCCGGGTGCACTGGAAGGCCGGGGAGCTGGCGGCCGCCGCCGGGGCGTATCGGGAAGCCCTGGCCCGCGGCCCCAGCCGTCCGGCCGTCCGGCGCCTGGTCCAGATCCACCGCCGCCAGGGGCGACCCGAACGGGCCCTGACGATGCTGCGGGAGTGGCTGCAGGGCCATCCGGACGATCACGGCATGCGCGTGCGGCTGGCGGGCCTGCTCCAGGCGCAGGGCGAACTGGCCGGCGCCGCGGCCGCCTACGAGCGGGTGCGGCGGGACCACCCGAAGCGCGCCGACCTGTGGAACAACCTGGCCTGGATCTACCACCAGCAGGGCGACGAGCGGGCCCTGCGCTACGCGCGCAAGGCCCACGAGCTGGCCCCGGAGCGGGCGGCCATCACCGACACCTACGGCTGGATCCTGGTTCAGCGGGGGGATGCCGGACACGGGCTGCGGCTGCTTCAGGAGGCCGCCATCCACGCGCCGCACGTGCCGACCATCCGCTACCACCTGGGCATCGCCCTGTGGCGCACCGGCCGCACCGGGGCGGCGCGCACCGAGCTGCGCCAGGTGCTGCAGGCGGACGATTCCTTCGCCGAGGCGGACCAGGCGCGCGAGGTGCTCAGGCAGCTGGGCGCGGCCTCTGGGGTCTAGACACTGAACATGGCGGCAAGGGGCGGAAACATGCGGAAACATGGGCGTTACGGCGGGCCCGCGGCGGTCCTTATGCTGGCGGCGGCGCTGGCGCTGTCGGCATGCGGCGGCCCGGACCTGACTACCCTCGAGCAGGTGCAGAAGGCCAAGCAGCTTCGCTCGCAGGGCGATTTGCACGCGGCCGCCATCCACCTCAAGAGGGCCCTGCAGCAGCAGCCGGACCATCCCGAGGCGCGCTGGCTGCTCGGCCGGATCCATGTCCAGCTGGGCCAGGGGGCGGCGGCCGAGAAGGAGCTGCGCCGGGCTTTGCAGCTGGGGATCGAGCCGCGGGTGGTGGCCCTCTGGCTGGGCCGGGCGCTGCTCCAGCAGGGCAAGTTCCACGAGCTGCTCGATGGGGTCCCGGCCGGCAACGACCTGCCCCAAGCCGACCGCGCCCGGGTCCTCGCCCTGCGCGGCGATGCCCACCTCCGTCTCGGCCAGGCGGATCGGGCCGAGCGCGACTACGCCGCAGCGCGCGCCCTGCGCCCGGATCTCAGCCAGGCCCGCGTGGGCCAGGCGCGCCTGGCCCTGGCGCGGGGTGACGCCGCCGAGGCCCGGCGCCTGGTCGATGCCGTGCTGGCGGATGATCCCGGCTCCGGCGTGGCCTGGGCCCTGTCCGGCGACCTCGCCCGGCGGGCCGGCGAATTGGCCCGGGCCGAGGACGCCTACGGCAAGGCCATCGCCCGCGAGCGCCTGAACGGCGATGCGCGCTACAGGCGGGCCCTGGTCCGGGTCCGGCAGGGGGAGCTGGAGGGCGCCGACTCGGACCGGGCGGCGCTGGAGGAGCGCTGGCCCGGCCATCCCCGGGTGTTCTACCTGAAGGGGCTGGTCCACGCCGGCCGCGGGGACTGGCAGGCGGCCGCCGACGACTTCCAGGAGGCGGTCAATCGCAGCCAGTCCTTCCCCGCGGCGTTGGTCCGCCTGGGCGGGGCCCAGCGGCGCCTGGGCAATCTGCAGCAGGCGGTGTCGTACCTGCAGCGCGCCGTCCAGGCGGAGCCGGACAACGATGGGGCGCGGCTGCAGCTGGCCGCGGCCCAGTTCCAGCTGCGCCATTTCGCCGAGGTGGAGCGGGTGCTGGCGCCGGCCCTGGCCCAAAGTCCCGAGGACCCGCAGCTGCTCGGCCTCCTCGGGCGGGCCGCCCTGGGCCAGGGCAAGACCCGCGAGGGGACCGAATACCTGCGGCGCCTGGCCCGGGTCCGCCCCGAGTCCGCCGATACCCGGCTCGGGCTGGGACTCGGCCTGATGATGGCCGGGGATCGGGAGAAAGGGCTGGCGGAGCTGCGGCGGGCGGTGAAGCTCGAGCCGCGCCTGGAGCTTGCCGACAGCCTGCTGGTGCTCAGCCACCTGAAGGCCGAGGAGTTTGATCAGGCCCTGGAGGCCGCGCGGACCATGCAGGAGCGCCATCCCGATAGCCCCTATCCGCACTCGCTGCAGGGCATGGCCTGGCTCGGCAAGGGCGACCGGGCGCAGGCCGAGGCGGCCTTTCGCAAGGCCCTGAGCCTGGCCCCGGGGGATCCGGTGGCGGGCCACAACCTGGCGCGCATGGCCCTTCAGGACGGCGACCGCCAACAGGCCCGAAGCTGGTACGAAAAGGTTCTGGCCCAACACCCGCAGGACTTGTACACCCTGCTGGCGCTGGCCCGTCTGGATTTCCGACAGGGGGACGGCAAGGGCGCCCGGCAGCGGGTGGAGCGGGCCATGCAGGCCCACCCCGATGCGCCGCAGCCGCGGCTCCTGCTGGCGCGACACTATCGGCACGCCGGCGAGCCCGAACGGGCCCTGCGCCTGCTGCAGGAAATCCCGGCCCCGTTCGATGGCACCCCGGAGGTCCTTGAGGAAGCCGGGCGCACGCGCCTGGCCCTGGGGGACTGGGCGGCTTCGGTGGACGTGCTGGAGCGGCTGGTGGAGGCCCGCCCCGACTCGGCCACCGCCCATTTCCTGCTGGCCCGGGCGCGTCTGGGCCGGGGCGAGACCCAGACCGGTGCCGAGGAGCTCGATGCCGCTCTTGAGCTCGAGCCCGGCAGCCTCCGGCTGCGCCTGGCCAAGGCCCGGCTGCTGATGGACCGGGGCCGGGACGGCCAGGCCGGCCGCCTGGTGGCCGAGTTGCGCCAGGCGCATCCGGACGATCCCGGAGTGCTTGCCCTGGCCGGTGATCTTGCGCTGCGCGGTGGCCGCCCCGGCGAGGCCGGGGCCGCCTATGCCCGGGCGCTCGAGGCGAGGCCCGACCGCCGCCTGGCTCTGGGCCTCTTCGAGGCCCGCTGGCAGGCAGGGGACAGGGATGCGGCGGTGGCGGCCCTGCGTGGCTGGCTCCGGGAGCGCCCCGACGACCCCGCCGTGCGCCTTGCCCTGAGCACGGCCTTGACCCGGCTGGGGCGGCCGGAGGCGGTCAGCGAGCTGGAGACGATCCTGCGGGCCCACCCGGACCATGTGGTGGCCCTCAACAACCTGGCCTGGCAGTTGCGCCGCAAGGATCCCCAGCGCGCCCTGGAGCTGGCCGAGCGCGCCCACGAGCAGGCGCCTCAGGCGGTTTCGGTGCGTGACACCCTGGCCATGGTGCTGCTGGCGCAGGGAGAGAAGGCGCATGCCCTGCGCCTGCTGCGCCGCGCCGCGCACGAGAGCGACGACGCGGTGGTCCACCTCCACCTCGCCCGCGCCCTGGCCGCGAATGGCCGGGTGGCGGAGGCCCGAACCGTGCTGGAAGGACTGATCGGCCGGGACCGGGCCTTCCCGCAGCGCGCCGAGGCGCGCGCCCTGCTGGCCGAGCTCCACTGAGCCGGCCGCTGTCAGCCCGTTTGATAGTGGCTCGGTTCCCCGGCTGTGGCTCCAACCGATTGAATTGCCGGCAGCCGGCAGGCCCGGCTGCCGCCGGGGACCAGTTGGCGGCCGACGGGGCCGGGGAAGGAGTCGGCCCGCTTTACGGAATCCCCGCCTGACGGGTTCCGGGCCGTGGGGGATGGCCGGGGCCGGTCAGGAAAATCGTCTTGAAACAGTTTCTTGCGAGGTCGTGGCGGGGCTGGCACGGAACCTGCGTATCAAGGGGTGGGTTACCACCCTGTGGGGGGACCCGAACAGAGCCTTTTCTC
Organism: Gammaproteobacteria bacterium; assembly: GCA_035267605.1. GTDB lineage: Bacteria > Pseudomonadota > Gammaproteobacteria > Thiohalorhabdales > Thiohalorhabdaceae > Thiohalorhabdus. Next base: position 14,022 of record DATFLO010000188.1, on the reverse strand, counting down.
CAACGGAATGCGCCCAAACGCGCAGAGGAGGATCCAACCATGACTCATTCCGCACGTGCCGGGTCGATTCTGGGGGCCGCCCTGTTCGGGCTGTCGCTTCCCGTGTCGGCCTCGGCCATCACCATCGACGGGATCAACCTGGAGCAGGGGGCGACATTCATCACCACCACCCTGTGGGAAGGCCGGGTGGACGGTACCAACCCCTACCAGGATCCCATTTCCGGCCTCAACCAGGAGCTCGGCGGCATCGGTGTGGTGGAAGCCATCCGCGACAGCGGCGGCACCACCATCTGGCAGGACGGCGACAACGGACGCGAGCTGACCTTCCAGTTCGGCGGCTACACCACCGAGCGCCTGGAGGACGACGGCGGCAACCTCGCCGGTGGCGGCAGCTTCGATCCCACCGATACGCCCATCGAGATCTGGTTCCGGGACGGCTTCGCCAACTTCTACTCGGACAGCACGCCGAACCGCACCGTCAACTCGGGCACTATCGCCACCGATATCGCCTCCTTCACCGACGGCAGCGAATGGCTGAACATGCTCGGGGCGTCGGTGCTCAACTGCGCGGTGGGAGACGGCTGCGCCAGCGGCGCCGGGACCGGCATCTCGCTGCAGTCCTTCGTCAATTCCGGGCAGCTGTCGTTCATCAACTCCGCCACCGGCAGCGGTCTGCTGAACGTCGATACCACCGGCTCGGGGTCGGCCAACACGGCCTTCGACTCCGACGCGGTCAGCCTCGACGCCAACGGCAACCCGGTGGACATGACCCTGGACTCCAGCTTCAACTCCGTGGCCTCCAACGACTTCTTCGCCAGCGGTTCGTCCACGCTGAAGGCGACGGTGGTCCCGGAGCCCGGGGGGCTGGCCCTGCTCGGGATCGGTCTGCTGGCCATCGGTGCCTTCGGCTTCCGGCGTGGCCGGAAGCCGTCGGCCGCGGCGGTCTGAGCGCCGTGTGACGGACCTCTCGGATCGCCGGGATCCGACCGGCCCCGCCCCGTCCGGGCGGGGCCTTTTTCTTGGCGAAACCAAGGAGCCCCCTGCCCCCGCAGGGTGCGGGTTACAGCCCGAATTTGCGCCGGAGAAGGGCCTTCTTGAGCCGCTGCAGCGGGCCGCGCATGCCCCGGGGAAAGCGCTTGCGGAGGAAGCGATGGAGCAGGGCGTCGAACTGGAAGACCGTGGGCACGGCGACCGGGTGCCGCTTGCCGGTCAGGAGGTTGACGGTCTCGGTGGCGACGACCCCGGCGATCAAGAACGGCGCCGCCGCTACCGAGGGCAGCCGACCGCCAGCGAGGTCCGTGGCCGAGGTTTCCAGGTAGCGCATCAAATAGGGGCGGGGGGCGATCCCGGCGACCAGGGACACGGTCAGCTCCTCGGCCGGGCTGTCCGCGTCGAAGCCGAAATACTCCTCGAAGCTCATGCCCGCGGGATCGAAGATCAGCAGGGTGAAGCCGAAGCCCAGCGGCGGCGAGGTGATTACCCACAGGTTGCGCTCGCGGGCCCGGCGGTAAAGCAGGAAGCGCTCTGCGAAGCAGTAGAAATCGAGGGAATCCACCACCAAGTCGGCCCCCTCCAGGAAGGCGTCGATGGTGTCCGGACCGAGGCCGCTGTCGAGGGTGCGCACCTCCGCTTCCGGGTTGATGGCATGCACCGCCTCGGCGGCAACCTCGGCCTTGCCCCGGCCCAGGGTGGCCATGGTCGCGCCCATCTGGCGATTGAAGTTGGCCAGCTCGAAGGTGTCGGGATCGGCCAGGGTGAAGGCGCCGATGCCCTGGCGCGCCAGGACGTGCGCCTGGGCGCCGCCGGTGCCGCCGAGTCCGGCGATGGCGATGCGGGCGCCGCGGAGCCGCTGCTGCTCCTCCGGGCTCAGGAAGCCGAGGTTGCGCTGGAAGGCGGTGGCGTAGTCGAAGCCGGTCATGACCTATTTGGTTCCGATCAGCACGCCGTGGTCCAGCGGCAGGTCGGCGATGCGCTGGATGTGCCCGAAGCCGGCCCGCTGCATGCTCTCCTCGTGATCCTGCCAGGCGTAGAGCATGCCCTCGCCGGTGGCGATGGCGAGGAAGTAGGGCGAGCCGAGGGCGGTGGTCAGGGGGCCGGTATCGTCGTCGCGGCCCATCATGTTGAAGATCAGGACCGAGCCCCCTTCCGGAAGCGCCGCGTGAGCGCGCTCGAGCAGGCGGCGGTTCTCCTCCTGCGACCAGATGGTGAAGATATGGGCGAACAGGATGGCGTCCACCCCCTCCGGGAACGGATCCCGGAACATGTCCCCGGCATGAGTGCCGACGCGGTCGCCGAGGCCGGCGGCGGCGATGCGGCGCTCGGCGTGCTCGCAGACCGAGGGGGACTCGAACACGGTGACCCGCAGCTGCGGATAGCGCTGGGCCAGGGCGATGGCGTTGGAGGCGTCGCCGCCGCCCACGTCCACCAGATGGCGGTAGGCCGAGAAATCCACGGCCTCCATCAGGGTCGGGCTGGCCTGCGCGGAGAGGGCGCTCATGGCCTCCTGGAACACCGCCTCCAGGTCGGGATGGGCGGTGAGCCGCTGGTAGAGGGTGTCGCCGGGCCCGGGGAAGCGCTCCAGCCCCACGTTGCGGTTCTGGCGCAGGGCGTCGAGGAAGTCCTGCAGGCCGGGGTAGACGATGTGGGCCTGCCAGCCGAGCACCGGGGCGATGCTGGCCGCCTCGCCGCCCACCAGCATGCGCTCGGTGAGCGCGGCGTTGCGGTAGCCGGCCTCCTCCTTGCGGATCAGGCCGAGCGCGGTGAGGCCCACCAGCAGGATGCGCGCCGGCTTGTCCGCCAGGCCCAGGCGTTCGGCCAGCTGCTCGCGGTCGAGGCCGGGCTCGCTGCTCAGGGTCCCGAACAGGTCGAGCTGGACCCCCGCCCACAGCAGCTGAAAGGCGGTATGGCCGCCGGCGATGAGCGCCAGGCGCTCGAGATCGAGGGAATCGTCGCTGCCGGACATGAGGGAAACCTCTCGGGGTTGCGGAGGGAGGGGGCAGCTGGGGCCGTGGGGGCTGGCCGGCCGCAAAAGGAATGTCTTCCTATTACCTGTATACCAGGGCCGCGCTGCGGCGGGGAAGCGGTCCGGGGAGGGGGGCGATGACGGAGCTGCCGGAGGCGGCGGTCTATCTCGCGGAGGCGGGGCGCTGGGCGCCCTCGGCCGACAACATGCAGCCCTGGCTCTTCCGCTGGCGGGACGGGCTCCTGGAGCTGCGCTTCGCCCGGAAGCGGCTGGGCGAAGGCCCGCTCGGGCCGACATCCCCGGCGACCCAACTGGCCATGGGGGCGGTTATCGAGAACTGGCAGCAGGCGGCGGCCTCTGCCGGGCTGGCCCTGGACTGGCTGGACCGGCCCGATGATCCGGAGCTCTATGCCCGGGTCCGGGTCCCGGAAGCGCCTTTCGCGCGGCCCCGGCCCGACGAGGTGGCCCTGTTCGGGCGCTGCACCAACCGCGGCCGCTTCCGGGACCGGCCCCTGCCGCCCGGCCTGGAGGAGCGGCTCGCGGGCCTGGAGGAGCCGCCGGCGAGCCTGCGGCTGACCCGCGAGCCGGATGAGATCCAGCGCCTGGCCGGGCTGACGCGGCGCGCCTCGTCGGTGCGCTTCCGCACCGGCGAGCTGCACCAATGGTTCGTCGGCAGCCTGCGCTGGACCGCGGAGGAGGCGGAGCGGGGCGACGGCCTGGACCTGGAAACCCTGGCCCTGCCCCCGGGAGGGCGCTGGGTGCTGCGGGCGGTGGCCAGCTGGCCCCGGCTCCGCCGCCTCAACCGCCTGGGGGCCTTCCGGCTTCTGGCCTCCCTCGAGGCGCGCCCGCTGGCGGAGGCCCCGGGCCTCGTGCTCGTCCACGCCCCCGACGACCCCGCGAGCCTGCGGGCCGCGGGGCAGACCATGCAGCGGGCCTGGATTGCCCTCAACCGAGCGGGTTTGGCCGTGCAGCCCTTCTACGTGCTGCCCGATCAACTGAAGCGGCTGGCGGAAGGACGGGTGCCGGCGGCGATGGAGCCCGAGATCCGGGCCGTGGCCGAGGAAGCGCGCGGCTTCCAGCCGCCGGAAGGCGGCCGGCTGCTGATGGTCCTGCGCCTGGGTGAGCCCGCGGCGGTGGCCGTGCCCGCCCGGCGCCTGCCCCTGGAGCGGCTGATCGAAACCGCCGGCGGGGCCCCCGCTGATGAGCGCTAGAGACCGTCCGTGCGGTCTTCCGGTCGCCGGCGATGGACCGGCGGCGGGGCGCGCTCGGAGGGCCCGAAGGGCGATAGAATGGGGCTTCAGAGCCGGCCCGACCTGCCTCTCCGCGCAGCGGGACGAGTGGGCGCCGGCAAGGGGGGGGAGAGATTGAGTGCCATCTATGACCTGTTCGAAGCCCACTTCGAGATCGTGCGGGCGGACAGCCGGGAGCTGCTGGACGCCGCCTATGCCCTCCGCTACCAGGTGTACTGCCTGGAGAATCCCTTCGAGGACGCCGAGCTCCACCGCGACCGACGGGAGCAGGACGTCTACGACGCCCGTGCGGTGCATGCCCTCATCCGCAACCGCAGGAGCCGGGAGTTCGCCGGTTGCGTCCGCCTGATCCTGCCCGATCCGGCGGATCCCAACGAGCTGCTGCCCATCGAGGCCGACTGCGCGCAGGCCTTCTACGACGACGAATGGGCCGCGCGCGCCGCCATCGACCGTACCCGCCTCGCCGAGATCTCGCGCTTCGCCGTTTCCAAGGACTTCAAGCGGCGCCTCTACGAGGGCCGGACCCCCTCGGGGGCGGCCACCGGCGTCATCTACCAGGACCCGGAACGGGACGCGGAGATGGCCCAACGCTCGCTGCCGCACATCACCATCGGCCTGATCGCGGCGGTGATCCGCCTGAGCGTGGAGCACGGCATCACCGACTGGTACGCCGTGATGGAGCCCAGCCTGCTGCGCCTGCTGTCCCGCTTCGGGATCCGGTTCCGGGCCGTGGGGCGCCTTGTGGACCATCACGGCCGGCGGCGGCCGGCCGCGGCCCGGGTGGTGGACGTGATCCGGCGCATCCACAGCGAACGGCCGGATGTCTGGGAGATCGTCTCGGATCGCGGCCGTTTCCCGGGGCTCGAGGAGGACGGCCCGTGGCTGACCGAGGACGCCGGCTGCAACGGCGATTCGCCGTGCCAATCCCGCTAGCGTTCGGAAGGCGCATGGAGGGGCGGGGGTGAGCCGTCCCGGCGGCGGCCGGCCGGCGGCGTGGGCGGCCGTGGCCCTGCTCGGGCTTCTGGTGGTCGCCCCGCTGGCGGCGCTCCCGGGGCTGGTGTTCAACAACGCCCCCGAGGCCTACCTGCCCCCCGGCGCCGAGGCCGTGGCCTTCGAGCGGTCCCTGCGCCAGCGCTTCCCCGAGGACCAGGTCCTCGTGCTCCTGCTGGAGGGTCCCGGGCTGTGGCGCGCGGACACCCTGCGCGCGGTGGACCGGCTCGCCGGGCGGCTGCGTCGGCTGCCCCGGGTGGAGCGGGTGCTGTCGGTCACCACCGTCGACCACATCCAGGCCACCGCCGGCGGCTTCGCCGTCGAGCCGCTGATCGACCCGCGGGCGCTGGACCGGACCACGCCGCGGGCACGCCGTTCCCGGGCGACGGGGGATCCCCTCGCCGAGGGTCGGCTGGTGAGTCCGGACGGCTCGGCCATGGCGGTGGTGGTGCGACCGGTGCCGCTGGCCACCAGCCCCGAGCGTCTGGCCCTGGAGCGGGCGGTGCGGCGGGCCGTGGACGAGGCCGGATTGGCGTCGCGGCTGACCGCGGTGGCTGGCGAGGTGGCGCTCGACGCCGCCGAATTCCGGGCGATGGTGTCCGATTCGCTGCGCTTCCTGCCGATCACGGCAGTGATCGGCCTGGGCCTGGTGGGCTTGCTGTTCCGCCGGGTGCTGGCGGTCGTGCTCACCGCGGCGGCCATCGGCGCCGTCATGGGGCCCGTTCTGGCGCTGCTGGTGCTCGCCGGGCAGCCCTACACCCTCATCCACGCCATGGTCGGGCCCCTTCTGACCGGGTTGACCGTGGCCCTGGCGCTGCACCTGTTCGGGGCCATGGCCCTCGCCGGTCGCCGCGGCCTCAACGGTCCCCGGCAGGTGGCCCGGGCTGTGGCCGAGGTGCGGGGTCCGGCCTGGCTGGCGGCGCTGACCACCGCCGCCGGGCTCGCCTCCCTCGGCCTGAGCCCGATTCCGCCCATTCGAAGCTTCGGTCTGGTCACGGCGGCGGGGGTGCTCCTGCTGCTGGGTGTCTTCCTCGGCCTGCTGCCGCCCATCCTGGCCCGCTGGGACCGGCGCCCCTGGCCCGCGCCGCGAGCGGCGCGCGGGGTGGAGGCGGTGGTCGGGCGCCTGGCCCGGCTCGGCGTGCGCCGGGCGGGGTGGGTGGTCGCCGCCTTCGCGGTCGCGGTGGCCGCGCTGGCGCCCTGGCTGGGGGCGGTGCGCACCGAAACCGACCTCTACCGCTTCTTTCCCCCCGACCACGCCCTGATCCAGTCCATGCGGCGGGTGGAGGCCCGGCTCGCCGGGGTCACCAGGATCGAGGTGGTGTTCGAAGGGCCGGGCCGGGACGCCTTCCTCGACCCCGCCCGCCTGCAGGCGGTGACCGCGATCCAGGACTGGCTGCAGGCCCAGCCGGAGGTGGACCGGACCCTGTCGCCGGCGGACTTTCTGGCCCAGATGAACCGCGCCTTCCACGACGGGGACCCCGGCTTCGCCCGGGTGCCCCGCTCGCGTCAGCTCCTGGCGCAGTACCTGCTGGTCTACGATGGTCGTGACCTCTACGACCTCCTCGATCGCGAGCGGCAGACGGCGCGGCTGACCGTGAACCTCAACGTGCACGGCGCCAACGCCATCCAGGGCGTGATCCATCGCCTCCGGGCGCACCTGCGCGAGCAGCCTCCGGCGGACCTGCGGTGGCGGGTGGCGGGCATCGGCCGCCTGTTCGCCGACCAGGAGGACCTGCTGGTGACCGGCCAGGAGCGCAGCATCCTGGCGGCAATCGGGGTGATCTTCCTGATGCTGGCCCTGGCCTGGCGTTCCTGGCGTCTGGGTCTGCTCGGCATGCTCCCCAACCTCTCCCCCGTCGTCGTCATTTTTGCTCTGATGGGAATGACGGGGATCCGTCTGGACATGGCCACCGCCCTGATCGCCAGCGTCGCGGTGGGCATCGCGGTGGACGACACGGTGCACATGGTCCACGGCTACCGTCAGCGGCGCCGGGCGGGGCGCGGGGTCGCCCTCGCCCTCCTGCGCACCTACCGCCAGGCGGGCCGGGCGGTAACCGCCACCACCTTGATCCTGGGGGTGCAGTTCATGCTCCTGACCCTTTCCGACTTCCGGCCCGTGGCCCATTTCGGCCTGCTCAGCGCGGCGGGCGTCGTCACCGCCTGGCTGTTCGATCTCCTCCTGCTCCCGGCCCTCCTGGTGGTGGCCGCCCGCCGCCAGGGCGCGCCGGCATCCCGGACGGGGGGCGGTGCCGATGGCTAGGCCGCGGGGGAGGGGGCGGGCTGCGGCCGGGCTGCTCGGGCTGCTGGCCGCGGCGCTGCTGGTCCCCGTGCCGTGCCCGGCCGGCGAGGCGGGGCGCGAACTGGCGCAGCGGGTGTACGACCGCCCGGACGGACGGGACGTCACCCTGCGTGCCCGCATGGTCCTGCAGGATCCGGGGCGTCCCCCGCGCACCCGCACCCTGTTTTCCTACCGTCTGGACCTCGGCGAGGGCGAGGTGCGCTCGCTGGTGCGTTTCGTCCGACCGGCGGACATCGACGGCGTTGGCCTGCTGACCCGCGACCACCGCGGGGCGAGCGCCGACCAGTGGCTCTACCTGCCGGCCCTGGGCAAGGTCCGCCGCATCGCCGGGGAGCGGCGGGGCGGGCGTTTTGTCGGTTCGGACCTGTTCTTCGAGGACCTCCGCGAGCGGGAGCCCGGCCTGGACCGGCACCGGCTGCGGGGCGAGGCCGAGATCGCCGGGACGCGCGCCAAGGTCCTGGTCAGCGTGCCGGTCGACCCCGCCAGCTCCACCTACAGCAAGCGGATCTTGTGGATCCACCCGCAAGCGCTGATCCCGCTGCGGGTGGATTTCTTCCGCGCCGGGCGCGAGGCGCCCATCAAACGGCTCCGGGTTCACCGCATCGAGCGGATCGGGGGTTACTGGACAGTGATGGACAGCACCATGACCGACCTCCGCAGCAGCCACCGCACCCGCATCCGGGTCAAGTCCGTCGTCTACGATCGCGGACTGCCGCGGTCGCTGTTCTCCCGCCGGGTCCTGGCGGACCCCGAGCGGGAGCGCGGATACCGGCCCTGATGACCGGCCTGGGCCGGCGCACGATAACCGGGGCAATCCTTTCGGCGACCCTGGGGCTGGCCGCCCCTCTTGCCCAGCCGGCGGAGCCGGAAGGGCTCCGGATCCAGGTCCGGGCGGGGAATCCGGCAACCGCTGGCGGGCCCGGCGCGGCCATCACCGGAGAGGGCAGCGCCACCCCGGTGGTCACCGTGCCCGGAGGGCGCTCGGTCGGCGCCGGGGTGTTCGACCTGTTCCCCGACGCCCGGCGCGTGCGGGACCGCTTGGCGGGCCTCGGCTTCCCCGGTGTGCGCATGGTTGCCCTGCGGCCGGTGGTCGGAGGCGAGCCGCCGCCCGCCGGCACCCGCTATGCCGTGTGGCTGGGGACGTGGCCGGAGCGCGCCGAGGCGGAAGCGGTCCGCCGTCGCCTCGACCGGCGCGGTATGCGCGCCCGTACGGCCCCTCTGGCCGGTGGGGCGGGGGTGGTGGCCGGGGACTTCGCCGATGCCGCCGCGGCCTTCGCCCGGCGGGATCGGCTCCGCGGCGCGGGCCTGACCGGCGCCCGGATCCTGGTGGTGCCGCCGCCGGCCCGGCAACGGGTGGCCCGCGTGGAGGCGGCGGGGGTATCCGCGGCCGAGGCCCGTCATGCGGCGGCGTTGGCGGCAAGGGAGGCGGGCCCCGCGGCCGGCGTCGAAACCTGGGTGCGCACCCTGGCTTCGGGGGAGCGCGTCCGGATTACGCGCAGGCGCTGGCGGCAGCGTGTTCTCGAGCTCCGCCTGGCCCCCTTCAGCGAGTACGCCGAAGCGGACCGGGTGGCCCGGCGGCTGGACCGGGAAGGCTTCTCGCCGATGATCTACGCCCGTCCCGGGGATGGCTACGGCCTGTCCCTGGGGATCTATCTCGATGCCGACGAGGCCCGGCGGCAGCAGCGGAGGTTGCGCCGTCTCGGTTTCCCCGGCTCGTCGCTGCGCTCCTTCCAAACCTGGGTGACCCGCTACAGCGTGCGCCCGGCCGGCCCCGACGGGGCCCGCCGGGCCGGCGAAACGGAGCGGGACCGGGGCGGGGTCCTGGTCTTCGGCGAATCGCCGGTGCCGCAGGGCGAGGCGCCGGCCGAGGGAGGCGGGGAGGCGGCCGGGGCGACCTCGGCCTGGCGGGCGGGGCCCGGGCAGATGCGCGTGGAGGCCGGCCGGCTGCTGGATCCGGAGGCCGAGGTCCGGGGCAGCCACTACCTGCGGGCGGAGGGCGCGCTGGAGTGGAATCCCGGGCCCGACTGGACGGTCCGGGCCGGTGTCCGGGCGGACGGCTACGTCCAGACCGGCGATCCCGCATTCGAGATCGCGGAGGCCGATTATGGCCCCACCTTCGTGCGCCGGCGCTGGGGCGAGGCGCGCCTGACGGTGGGGGCGCAGACCGTGGTCTGGGGGCGCATGGACGAGCTGCCGCCCAGCGACGGCCTGAGCGTCCGCGACGGCCGGCGTTTTCTGCTGGACGAGCTGGCCGATCGCCGCCTGGCGGTGCCCGCCGTGCGGTTGGAGTGGTTCGCCGGGTCGTGGAAGGTCGATCTCCTTGCCATCCCCCGGTTCCGCCCGGCGGCCCTGCCGGATCGCGACAGCCTCTGGTTTCCCATCGACCGCCGGCGAGGGCAGATCCTGGGGCTGGCGCCCGATCCCCGGCTGGCCGAGCTGGTCAGCCGGGGCAGCATCGGTCTGGGGGCCGAGCGCGATGCCGAGGGAGGGATCCGGCTCAGCTACCAGGGCGGCCGCCTGGACTTCGGCCTCACCCTCCAGAGGGAGCGTCGCTCGCTGCCGTACTGGGAGCTGGACCCGGCCGTGCGCCAGGCCCTCCTGGCCGGGCAGCCGCCGGCAACGGCGGTCACCGCCAGCGGCGGCGACACCTTCCAGGCCCGTCACCCCCGGACCTGGCTGGCGGGCGGGGACGCGGCGGTGCCCCTTGGCAATGGTGTGTGGCGGGTCGAGGTCGCCTGGCTCAGCGACCGGCCGGCCACCACGGAGGATCTGCGTCTGGTGACGGTGCCCGGCCTGGACTGGGCCGTGGGGCCCGAGCTCTATCCGGGCGGGGGCGACGTGCGCCTGACCTTGCAGGTGACTGGCCGCCACCGCCTTACCCGCCGGGCCGTGCTCGATCGCACCGACGCCTACCGGCTGACCGGCTCCCTGCGCCTGCCCTTCCGCAATGGCCGCTGGCAGGCCGATCTTCGTTTCCTGGCCGGACTCAACGAGTCCGAGCACTACCTCAATCCCGAGCTTTCCTTCCGGGGCTGGCAGCCCCAGACCCTCTACCTCGGCGCCCACTTCTTCGGTGGAGCGGGCGATACCGCAGGCGGTTTCCACGACCGCCACGACCTGGTCGTGGCGGGGTGGCGGTACCGCTACTAGGCCGGTTGCCCCCCGCCGGGCCGCTCCGTTTTCTGGAATCTCCCTGTTTTATCGATTATTTACCTGTATATACCATGTCAAAAAAATTTACAGCAGAAATTTGAAAAAAGTTTCTGATTCACAATGGGTTGCGTCGTCGAAAAATTTTACGGGGTTACGCATTGACCGGGGATGGTATTCGGTGTTCTTTGGATATATAGGGGGGTCTTAACGGAAACGGGGAAGAAACGTTTTGGGCGGAAAAAATTCGAGAAATAACCTACCGCGGATTATCCGCGCGGCAGGGGCGGCCGTGATCCTCCTGTTCCTGGCCGCCTGCGCATCGGGACCGGAGCTCCCGGCGGCTACCCCGGAGCAGATGAAGGTTACGGGGCAGGCCCCCTTCTACCACATCGGGCCGGGAGACTCCCTCAACATCTTCGTCTGGCGCAACCCGGAACTGTCGGTGGCCGTCGCCGTGCGTCCCGACGGGCGCATCAACACGCCCCTGGTCGAGGATCTGAAGGCCAGCGGCAAGACCCCCACCGAGCTGGCCCGGCTCCTCGAGAGACGGCTCTCCACCTACGTCAAGAATCCCGTGGTCACGGTCATGGTCTCCGGCTTCGTCGGCCAGTACGCGGAGCAGATCCGGGTGGTGGGCGAGGCCACCAAGCCGCAGGCCCTGCCCTACCGGGCGCGTATGACCCTGCTCGACGTCATGATCCAGGTGGGCGGGCTGACGGAGTTCGCCGCCGGCAACCGCGCCACCCTGATCCGCGAGGTGGACGGCAAGCAGCGGCAGTACGAGGTGCGCCTGGACGACCTCCTCCGCGACGGGGACATCAGGGCCAACGTGGTCATGCTGCCCGGGGACATCCTGATCATTCCCGAGGCTTGGTTCTAGCCGGTACGGCGGGGGAGCTGCCATGCAGGAATTGCTCGACCAGATCTTTTCGCACCTGCGCGGTTTCTGGCGCTTCCGCTGGTACGCCCTGGCGTTCGCCTGGGCGCTGGCCGTGGGCGCCTGGATGTACGTGTCGCAGGTACCCGACCAATACCGTGCCACCGCGCGCTTCCACGTGGACACCCAGTCCCTGCTCACCCCGCTGCTGCGGGGCCTGGCGGTCAGCCCGGACCCCCAAGAGCGGGTGCGCTTCATGACCCGGACCCTGCTCTCCCGGCCGAACCTGGAGAAGGTGGCGCGCATGACCGACCTCGACCTCCAGGTCAACAGCGAGGAGCAGATGGACGGCCTGGTGAGCCGCCTGCAGAACGGCATCCAGCTGTCCGGAACCCAGAAAACCAACCTCTACGCGATCTCGTTCGTCCACCGCGACCGCAAGAAGGCGAAGGAGGTGGTGCAGTCCCTGCTGACCCTGTTCGTGGAGAAGAGCCTGGGCCAGACCCGCGAGGACACGGCCAACGCCCAGGACTTCCTGAGCGGCAAGATCGGTGAGTACGAGAAGCGCCTGGACCAGGCCGAGCACCGGCTGATGGAGTTCAAGCGCCAGCACACCGGTGAGATGCCCGGCCAGCAGGGGGATTACTACCAGCGGCTGCAGGAGGCCATGGCTGAGCTGGAGAAGGCCCGCTTCAACCTGGGGGCGTCGCGCAGCCGTGCCGAGGAGCTGGCCCGCCAGATCAAGGGCGAGGAGCCGGTCTACGGGATGATGGGAACGGCCCGGGGCTCCGGTGCGGGCAGTCCCACCCCGGAGCTGGATCAGCGCATCGACCGCCTGCAGAACCAGCTGGACCAGCTGCTGCTGAAGTACACCGACAACCACCCCGAGGTGAAGTCCCTGAAGGCCACCCTCAAGGAGCTGCGCAGCCAACGCGAGGAGGCGCGCAAGGAGGTGGCTGCCGCCTCGGACGGCAAGGCCGGGCCGGCGCCGCTCAACCAGAACCCGGTCTACCAGCAGCTCAGGGCGGCCCTGGCCCAGGCCCGCGCCGAGGTGGCGGCCGCCCGCTCGCGGGTCAAGCACTACCAGCAGCAGGTGAGCGCCCTCCGTCAGAAGGTCGACACCGTTCCCAAGGTCGAGGCCAAGCTCGCCCAGCTCAACCGCGACTACCAGATCACCAAGCAGACCTACGAGAAGCTCCTGGCCCGCCAGCAGAGCGCCGAGCTCTCCGAATCCGCCGACCGCAGCAGCGACCGCATGAAGTTCGAGGTGATCGATCCGCCGCGGGTGCCCGCCGAGCCGGTGGCCCCCAACCGTCCCGTCCTGCTGGGCGTCGGCCTGGGCGGGAGCCTGGCGGGAGGGGCCGTGCTGGGGGTGTTCCTGGCCCTGATCTGGCCCACCTTCGACACCCGGCGCCAGCTCTTCGACGGTACCGGCATTCCGGTCATCGGCACGGTCAGCCGGGTAGCCACGCCGGGCCTGCGCATGCGGCGCCTGGTCGAGATCAGCGGCTTCCTGCTGGCGGTGGCCGGCCTGCTGGGGGCCTTCGCCGCGATTCTCGCGCTGGAGACGGACGTCTTCAGCATCGGTTCCGGCCACGTCGGTGAGTGGCTCCACCGCATTCGGGGGCAATTATGAGCAGCATCGAACGCGCCATGGACGCCGGCCGCCGCCGCGGCGCCGGCCCCGCCGCCTCCGCCCGCGAGCCGCTGGCGCCGACAAACCCGGAGGCCGCCCGGCCGGAGTCGGAGCCGTCGGCAAAGGCCAAACGGGTCGTGGAGCTGGACCTCGTCGAGCTCCGCCGCCGCGGCCTGGTCACGCCGGAGGGCAGCGATCCCCGCCTGGAGGAGGAGTACCGGCTGGCCAAGCGACCCATCCTCAAGCAGGCCTTCCCGCGCGGGCTGGATGCCGCGCCGCGGGCCAACCTGGCGCTGATCACCAGCAGTACCCCGGGCGAGGGCAAGACCTTCACCGCCTTCAACCTGGCCATGAGCATCGCCACGGAGATGGACCACACGGTGCTGCTGGTGGACGGCGACGTGACCCGCAGCACCCTCACCCGCTGGCTGGGCATGGCCGGGCAGCCGGGCCTGACGGACGTGCTCGACGACCCGGACGTGGGCCTGGGGCAGGTGATCACCGCCACCAACCTCGCCAAGCTTCGGGTGATCCCCGCCGGCCGGCCCCACGCCCGGGCCACCGAGCTGATGGCCAGCGGCGCCATGGACCGCATCGCCGAGGATCTGGCGGGGCGCTACCCCGACCGCATGGTGCTGTTCGATTCGTCGCCGCTGCTGATGGCGTCGCAGTCGCCCGTGCTGGCCAATCTGGTGGGCCAGGTGGTGATGGTGGTGGAGGCGGGCCGGACCCCGCAGCAGTCCGTGCGCGACGCCCTCAACCTGATCGACCAGTCCGCCACCAAGGTGGGTTTCCTCCTGAACAAGACCCCGGTGGGCAAACACTCCGGCTACTTTGGCGCCTATTGATGAACGC
>DATFLO010000187.1:0-3873 GCA_035267605.1 Gammaproteobacteria bacterium | reverse complement strand
CAGGACTACGTCAAGCGCATCAAGAACATTCTCTCGCCCCTGGTGGGATCCCAGGGCGTGCGGGCCCAGGTGGCGGCGGACCTGGACTTCACGGTCGTGGAGAAGACCCAGGAATCCTACAATCCGGATCTTCCGGCCCTGCGCAGCGAGCAGACCAGCGAGCAGACCACCCGGGGCAGCACCGGCCCGCAGGGTGTGCCCGGAGCGCTGTCCAATCAGCCGCCCGGCGCCGGCGCCGCGCCGGCCAATGCCAAGTCCGGGGCCGGCAAGGGCCAGGGTCAGCAGAAGGCCCAGGCCAAGTCGTCGCAGCCGCCCCTGAACACCAGCAAGAAGGTCACGAAGAACTACGAGCTGGACAAGACCATCAGCCATATCCGCCTGCCCACGGGCACCGTGCGCCGGCTGTCGGTGGCCGTGGTGGTGGACGACAAGAAGATCGTCGACGACAACGGCAATGTCACCCGCAAGCCGTGGAGCGATGCGGAGCTGGCGCGCTTCACCTCCCTGGTCAAGGAAGCCGTCGGGTTCAACGGCCAGCGCGGCGACCGGGTGAACGTGATCAACGCCTCCTTCCAGCACGCGCCGGCCCCCGCGCCGGCTCCGGCGCCTTCGGTGTGGAGCCAGCCCTGGGTGTGGAAGCTGGCAAGGGAGGCCGCCGGGGCCATCGGGGTGCTGGTGCTGATCTTCGGTGTGCTTCGACCGGTGCTGCGCAGCCTCACGGAAAAAGGTGCCTCCACCCAGAGGGCGATGGTGCCCGCCCAGGAAGGGGAGGGCGCCGGGCTCGAGGACGACCGGGTTAGTATCGGCCATCAGCAGAATCCGCGTCTGAACGCCCCCGGCGGCGGGTACGAGAACCAGATCACGGCGGCCCGGGGCATGGTCCAGCAGGATCCCAAACGGGTGGCCCAGGTGGTCAAGGGCTGGGTGAACCAGGATGGCTGAGGGCGTCGGACATTTCTCCGGCACCGAGCGGGCGGCCATCCTGCTCATGAGCCTCGGTGAGCAGGACGCCGCCCAGGTGCTGCGCCACATGGGCCCCAAGGAGGTCCAGAAGGTCGGCGCCGCCATGGCGGCCATGGGCAACATCTCCCGGGCCCAGGTCACCGGCGTGCTCGAGCAGTTCGTGGACACTGTCGAGAACCAGACCAGCCTCGGGGTGGGCTCGGACGAATACGTGCGCAAGGTGCTGGTGGACGCGCTCGGAGAGGACAAGGCGGGCAGCCTCATCGACCGCATACTGCTGGGCCACAATACCAAGGGCCTGGAGTCCCTCAAGTGGATGGACGCCAGGGCTGTGGCCGAGATCATCCGGCTCGAGCATCCGCAGATCATGGCCATCGTGCTTTCCTACCTGGATTCGGATCATTCAGCCGATGTGCTGTCCTATCTTCCCGACCGGGTGCGCCCGGACGTGCTGCTGCGCATCGCCACCCTGGACGGCATTCAGCCCTCGGCGCTTCAGGAGCTGGACGAGATCATGGAAAAGCAGTTCTCCGGAAAGGACAACGTGAAGGCCTCCAGTGTCGGCGGCGTGAAGGTGGCCGCCAACATCCTGAACTTCGTGGAGACCAGCATGGAGGCGGAGATCCTGGAATCCCTGAAGGAGACCGATGGCGACCTGGGCCAGAGCATCCAGGATCTGATGTTCGTGTTCGACAACCTCATCGACGTGGACGACCGGGGCATACAGGCGCTGCTGCGGGAAATCTCCTCGGAGAATCTGATCATCGCCCTCAAGGGCGCCGACGAGGGTCTGCGCGAGAAGATATTCAAGAACATGTCCAAACGCGCCGCGGAGATGCTCAAGGACGACCTGGAAGCCAAGGGGCCGGTTCGCCTGAGCGAGGTGGAGGCGGCCCAGAAGGAGATCCTGTCCATCGCCCGGCGCATGGCCGATGCCGGCGAGATCGTGCTCGGCGGCAAGGGTGCCGAACAGTATGTCTGAGAAAATCATCCCCGCCGAGCTGGCGGCCTGGCAGAGCTGGCAACTGCCGGAGGTGGGCGCGGACGGTGATCCGGTTGCGGGGCGCGTTGACGCCGCCCATCCCCGGTCGATGATCACCGCCGAACAGATCGAGGAAATACAGCGTCAGGCCTATGAAGAGGGATTCGCACAGGGGCGCGACGACGGGGTTGCCGACGGGCGACGAGAGATGGCCGGACGGATCGAGCGTCTGGAGCAGCTCATCACGGCCCTGGGCGATCCCCTCAATGTGGTGGACGAGGCGGTGGAGCAGCAGCTGGTGAGCCTGAGCCTCGCCGTGGCGCGCCAGCTGGTCCGGCGCGAGCTCAAGACCGACGGCGGGCAGGTGGTGGCGGCGGTGCGCGAGGCCCTGGGCGCGCTGCCCCTGAACGCGTCGCAGGTACGGGTGCACCTGCACCCGGAGGATGCGGCCCTGGTGCGCGAGGCCCTGACCATCAGCGAAGAGCAGAACTGGCGGATTGTCGACGACCCGGTCATGACCCGGGGGGGGTGCAAGGTCGTCAGTGACACCTCCCGGATCGATGCGACGGTGGAAGCGCGGCTTCATGCGGTCGCCGCCGCGGTTCTGGGCGGGGAGCGTGACGAGGATCAGCCCCCTGCTGATGCCTAGAATCTGTCTCAGCATTTGACGCGGCCGCGACGGCGGCCGGCAAACACCACGAGGACACAGCGCCGATGACAGCTCAGGAACCGGTCCAGGCATCCCGTCACGGGCGCCTGTGCACGCGCCTGGCCCGCTACGGTGAGCGTGCCGCCAGGCCTGTGCCCCTGGTGGTGGAGGGCAAGCTCACCCGGATGGTGGGGCTGACCCTCGAAGCGGTCGGCTGTCAGGTGCCCATCGGCGGGCGCTGCCTGGTCTCCGGCGCCGATGGCGAGCAGGTGGAAGCCGAGGCTGTCGGCTTTGCCGGCGAGAAGCTCTATCTGATGCCCACCGGCGACATCCGGGGGCTGGTGCCCAACGCCCGGGTGGTGCCCACCCAGCGGGTATGCGAGGCCCCGGCCGGCCACGGCCTGCTCGGCCGGGTGCTGGACGGCGCCGGCCGTGCCCTGGACACCGGCGGGGCGCTGCAGGTGGAGAGCCGCGTGCCCCTCAACGGCCGGCCCGTCAACCCCCTGGCCCGCCGCCCCATCCGTGAACCCCTGGATGTGGGCGTACGGGCCATCAATGCCCTGTTGAGCGTCGGGCGCGGCCAGCGCATGGGGCTGTTCGCCGGCAGCGGCGTCGGCAAGAGTGTGCTGCTGGGGATGATGACCCGCTACACCAACGCGGACGTGATCGTGGTGGGGCTGATCGGAGAACGCGGCCGAGAGGTCAAGGAATTCGTGGAAAACATCCTGGGCCCCGAAGGGCTGGCCCGCTCGGTGGTGGTGGCCACCCCCGCGGACAACTCGCCGCTCATGCGCCTGCACGGCGCCATGATGGCCGCCAGCATCGCCGAATACTTCCGGGACCAGGGGCTGCAGGTGCTGCTGCTCATGGATTCCCTGACCCGTTATGCCCAGGCGCAGCGGGAAATCGCCCTGGCGATCGGCGAACCCCCCGCCACCAAAGGCTATCCGCCCTCGGTCTTCGCGCGCATCCCCCAGCTGGTGGAGCGGGCGGGCAACGGCGACGTGGGCGGCGGTTCCATCACCGCCTTCTACACGGTGCTGGTGGAGGGCGACGACCATAACGATCCCATCGCCGACGCGGCGCGGGCGATTCTCGACGGCCATATCGTGCTCTCGCGCCGGCTCGCGGAGGCGGGCCATTATCCCGCCATCGACATAGAGGCCTCCATCAGCCGCGCCATGACGGAGATCGCCGACCCCGGGCATCTGCAGGCGGCGCGCCGGTTCAAGCAGCTGTATTCCACCTACGAACAGCACCGTGACCTGATCAGCGTGGG
>DATFLO010000186.1:0-17483 GCA_035267605.1 Gammaproteobacteria bacterium | reverse complement strand
TATTGATCGCCGCTCCCCTTCCGGCTAACAGTGGAGGGGTGGGTCCGTCACCGACGCGCCCGTCCGGGTCGCGCGACGGCCCCCACACCACCGAGGGACAACCATGCTCCACCGCCTCCGCAAGCGGGCCCGCACCGCCCGCTTCAACCTGTCCGCCCGGGGCGTCCTGGGCACCGCGCCGCTGGCCCTGGACCCGGCCTCGGGGGTCACCTTCCTCAGCCAGATCTGCCACCGTGACCGGCTGATGTACCTGCTGGCGGTGAAGTCCCTGGGCCGCTTCCTGCCGCCGGCTGCGGTCACCGCGCTCGACGACGGCTCCCTGACGCGGCGCGACCGCCGAATCCTGCGGGCGCACATCCCGGGCATCGAGATCCGGCCGGTGAGCGCGATCGACACCGGCCCCTGCCCCCGCGGCGGCACCTGGGAGCGCCTGCTCGCCATCCACGACCGCGCCGCCGACTCCTTCGTCGTGCAGGTGGACGCCGACACCTTGACCCTGTCCGAGCCCTCGGAGGTGCTCGACCACGTGCGGGCCAACCGCAGCTTCACCCTGGGCACCTCCATGGGCCGGGCGATCACCACCCTGGCCGAGGCCGGCAACCGGGCCCGCGTGACCGGCCCCGACGACCGCCACGTGCAGGACACCGCCGAGCGCGCCTTCGCCGACCTGCCGGGCGCCGACCGGCGCCTCTACGTGCGCGGCAACTCCGGCTTCGCCGGCTTCGCCGCCGGCAGTCACGCGCGCGCCGACCTGGAGGCCTTCGCGCGCGAGATGAGCGAGCGCATCGGCGCCGACAAGTGGGCCCAGTGGGGCAGCGAGCAGGTGGCCTCCAACTACGCCGTGGCCAACGCCCCGGGCGGCTCGGTCCTGCCCTACCCCGGCTACGGCTACTTCCATCCCGACCACCCCTGGGCGGACCGCCCGTTCCTGCATTTCATCGGCACCTACCGCTTCCGCGACGGCGTCTACGCCCGCCTGGCGCGGCGCACCGTCGACGAGCTGCGCGCCGCCGAGGGCTCCCGCGCTCCGCGCCCCCAGACCCTTCATTCCGGATAGCCCGTGGCCATTCCGGTCAGCTCCCGGAAGGCCCGGTTGCGCGGCCGGAAATATGCCTCCAGCCGTTCCCGGTCGGCCCCGTCCATGGGCGGGATGCCGCGGGTGAACAGCCGGCCGGCGGCGTTATAGACCCGCCCCGGCAGGACCCGCCGGGCTGCCCGGGAGGCGGTCTTGAGGCCGCCGCGCCCCGGAACCGCGGCGGTCAGCAGCCGCCCCAGGCGGTTGTAGGTGTAGGAGCGGTTGCGCGCCGCCGCGGCGTCCGCGCCGAAGGTCACGGGCGCCAGCCCCAGGAAGTCGAAGCAGGCATTCGCCGTGCCCGCCGGATCCCGCCGCAGGTCCTCGAAGCGCAGGATGAGGAAGGCCTCCAGCGGGAAATGGGCCAGGAAGCGCTCCAGCTGGCCGGCGTAGTCGCTGACCCGCACATAGGAGCCGTCGCCGGCCAGCGCCTCGCGGAACGGCCGGCGCTCCTGCCCGGCGCGCACGTCGTGCCAGTAGGCGGAGTAGGTGCGCGCCACCGGCTCGCGCAGGAGGTAGATGAAGCGCGCATCGGGCCGCAGCGAATGGATGCGCTCCGGCACCCCGGCCAGCGGGCTGCGGCGGGCCGCCGGGGTGTCCTCCAGGGGCGCCCCGGCGCTGCTGGTGGAGGCGTCCACGAACAGCTTGTCCTGCCGCTCCGGGAAGCAGGCGCGGTACCAGTCCAGCCCCCGCCCGCGGTGCTGGGTCAGGAAATGGGGCTCCTTGGGGACCGACACCGAGATGCCCGGGTGGCGGTCAAGGAGGGCCGCCAGGGTGGTGGTGCCGGCCTTCTGGGCGCCGATCAGGTAGACATCGGGCGGGAAGGGCATGGCTAGCTCCCCTCCCCCGCCCCGGCCGCGCCGGGGCGGAGTGCGCCCTCGGGGGCCGGGGCGGCGGCCAGCTCGCGGAAGGCGGCGACCAGCGTCTCCACCCGTCCCTCCCAGCCATTGGCCTCGGCGTGGGCGCGGATGGCCGCGCGGTCCCAGGGGCGGCCGAGGGCCCGCTGCAGGGCCGCGGCCAGGGCCGCGCCGTCGCCGAACGGCACCACCTCGCCCAGCTCCGGGCCGGCCACCACCTCGCGGTTGCCGCCGACGTCGGTGGTCACCACCGGCAGGCCGCAGGCCATGGCCTCCAGGAAGACGTTGGCCCAGCCCTCGTTGCGGGTAGCCAGCACGAACACGTCCGCCGCCGACAGCGGCAGGCGCAGGGACTCCGGGGGGTAGGCGCCGAGGAAGCGGACCGTCTCCTCCAGGCCCAGCTCGCGCACCCGGGCGCGCAGCTCAGCCCCGCAATCCCCCTCGGGCCCGGAGCCGCCCACGATCAGGTAGCGCAGACCGGGATGGGCGCGCCGCAGCGCGGGCAGGAGCTCGATCACCCGGTGGAAGCCCTTGCGCTCCACCAGGGTGCCCACGGAGATCAGCACCGGCGCCGCCTCCGGCAGGCCCAGGTCGGCGCGGGCCTGCGCCCGGTGCAGCGGGCGGAACTTGCCGGTGTCCACGCCGTTGGGCACCACCTGCACCCGACCCGGCTCGACCCCCGCCGCCAGCGCCAGCCGGCGCAGCGAATCGGACACGGTGAGCACGCGGCTGGCCCGGGCCAGGGCGGCCGCCAGCCGCCTGCGGCCGCCGCGGCTGCGCATCAGGCGCGGCTCGGTGCCGCGCAGGGTGACCGTCACCGGCACCCCGAGCCAGCGGCCCAGCAGGCCCGCCGCGAGGCCGTCGGGATAGCCGAAGTGGGCGTCGATAAGGTCGAAGCCCGGATCGGCGCGCAGCCGGCGCAGCAGCCGGCGGCAGCCCAGGGCCATCAGCCAGCCGTCGAGGCCCTTGGCCGCGCCGGGCACGGACAGGTAGCGCGGGAAGTGGACATCGACGCCGTCGCGGTGCTCGAAGCGCGGCGCGGGCGGGCGGAAGTGGGGGCGGAAGCGGCGGATCAGTCCCTGCAAGGGGAACCACGGCACCGGGCTCACCACCACCACCGGCAGCTGGTGCGCCACGCGCAGCATGCGCTCGCGCACGAACAGGCCGGCCCCGGGCTGGGCGGCGCGCGGATAGAGCTGGCTCAGCACCAGCAGGCGGGGGCCGGTGCGGCCGCCGCTTGCGGGCGCCGGGCTCGCGGGCGTCCTCATGCCGCGTCCCCCGCGGCCGGCTGCGGCTCGGCCAGGGCCAGCACGCGCTCGGCGTTGGCCTCCCAGGTGAAGCGGCGCTCCTCCACCAGGCGCAGGGCACCCGCCGACAGGGTGCGGCGCAGCCCGGGCTCGCGGTACAGCCGCAGCAGGCGGTCGGCCAGGGCGTCGCTCCGGCCCGGCGGGAACAGCAGGGCCTCGCGGCCGTCGGCCACCACCTCGGCGATGTTGGGCTTGTCCGGGGCCACCACCACCTTGCCCATGGCCAGGTACTCGAACAGCTTGATGGGCGAGGCGTACTCGGTGACGTCGGGCTGCACGGCCACATCCATGGCGGCCAGGTAGGCGGGCACCTGCGCCTGGTCCACCGGGCCGGTGAAGCGCACGCGCGCCGCCATCCCGGCCGCCTCCGCCTGGGCGCGCAGGGCCGGGATGGCCGGGCCGCCGCCCACCACCAGCACCGCCAGATCCGGGACGGCGTCGCCCAGGCGGGCGGCCGCCTCGAGCAGGCGGTCGACGCCGTGCCAGGGCCGCACCCAGCCCACGAAGCCCACCACGAAGCGGTCCTCCAGCCCCAGGGCGCGGCGCACCGGGGCGCCGTCCACGGCAGCGTGGAAGGCGCCCCGATCGACGCCGTTGGGCACCACCATCAGGCGCTGCTCGGGCAGCCCGCGCGCCGTGAGCATGCGGCCCATGGCCGCCGACACCACGATGGTCCGGGTGGCGCTCCGGCACAGCCAGTCCTCCATGCGCTGGGCCAGGCCCGGGAAGGCCAGCCCGCCCTCGCGCTGCATCTCCAGGCTCAGGGGCGCATTGACCTCGAGCACGAAGGGCACCCGGAACAGGGCCGCCGCCAGGCGCCCGGCCACGTTGAACAGGGCGTAGCGCTCGTAGACCAGGGCCGGGCGCGCCCCCAGCATGACCGCACACAGCACGGCGAAGGCCGGCACGTTGTAGGCCAGGGCCAGGACCGCGTACACCCACTGCGGGATGGCGCGCCCGAACAGCCGGGCCCCCGCCGCCTCCCCGGATCCGGGCGCCGCCGGGGCGCCCCGCCGCGGCGGGGCCACCACCCGCACCCGGTGGCCGAGGTCGCGGAAGGCCCGGCACAGGGCCCGGACGTGTACCCCCTGGGCATCCTCCGCCCGGGTGCGGTGGTGGTAGAGGATCCTCATGACGCCTCCCAGACGTCGCTGACCACCCAGCGGTACTTGCCCGAGCGCTCCGGGGCGATGACCTCCGGGAAGCGGAAGTCGATGGCCACGTCCTCGTCCAGGACGCGCTTCAGGCGGGCCCGGATATCCTCCAGGTCCGACCCGGAGAGGGCCTCGCGCACCACCAGCTGCACCTCCAGCGAGTGGTCGGTGCGCTGCCGGACGCGGAACTGGGCCACCTTGGAGATCTCGCGCAGGACGTAGATGGGCGCCAGGCTGTGCACCGCCTTGCCGTGCCCCCCCACCAGGAAGTCGTTGGACCGTCCCGTCGGCGGCGCCATGCGCGGCAGGGGCCGGCCGCACTCGCAGACCCCGTCCGCCAGGGCGGCGCGATCGCCCACCCGGTAGCGCAGAAGCGGCATGCCGTAGCCGTCCAGATTGGTGACCAGCAGGTCGCCCACCCCGTCCTCCCTGGGCTCGTCCACCTCCGCAACGACGTGCTCCGCCGCCAGGTGCATGCTGCCGGCGGGACATTCGTGGGCGATCAGGCCGGCGTCGCGGGAGCCGTACTCGTTGGCCACGGAGCAGCCGAAGGCCCGCTCGATGGTCCGGCGCTGCTGCTCCAGCAGCATCTCGGCGGTGCAGGCCACCAATCGGGGCCGCCAGACCCGCGGCCACGAGCCCCGCTCGTGCATGCGGGCAGCCACCCGGTAGATCACCGTGGGGTAGCCGTAGATCAGGCGCGGCTGGAAGGCCCTGAGCTCCCGGATGTAGACGTCCAGCCGCTCGGGCGTCAGCTCGAAGGCGGAGAGCAGGCGCTGATTGAGCAGCCAGCGATCCTTCGCCCAGCGCAGGCGGGTCTGGCGGTCCCATTCGATGGGGGAGCCCCAGAAATCCACCTGGCGGTCCCCCGGGTGCACGCCGAACCAAGCCCGGTAACGGAGCTTGTGGGCGTTGTGCCGGGCCTCCTTGCGGCGGTCGGTGTAGAACACCAGCGGGTGGCCGGTGGAGCCCCCGGTGCTGTAGCGGATGAGGTGGCCGGCGTAGTTCTCGGCGCACAGGTAGTCCGGATCCTCCTGGATGTCGGAGCGCTCCAGCGCCGGCAGGCGGTTGAGGTTGGCCAGGGTGACGTCGGCGCCGGCGCGCACCCCGGCCTCCCGCAGGCGCTCCCGGTAGAAGGGGACCTGTTCCAGACAGTGGTCCACCAGGGCCTGGAGCTTGGCCTCGCGGCGGGCCTCCAGGGCCTCGGCGGACAGCTGCTCGGTCCGGCGCAGGCGCCGGTAATGGGCAATGGTCTCCCGCCCCCGCAGGCGCTCGTGCAGGGGCAGCAGCAGATAGCGGGTGGCGGCCTCGATCATGATCCCGTCTCCAAAAGGCGCCGCTGGAATCCCGCGAAGGTCAGCAGGGCCCAGAGCGGCGCGCTGTGGTCCCACCGGCCGGCCTGGTGCTGATCCACCAGCCGCCGCACTTCCTCCGGCGCGAACAGGCCCGTGTCCAGCAGCTCCGGCCCGAGCAGGGCGTGCCGGACGCGGTCGCGCAGCGGCCCCCGGAACCAGGCGGCGAGGGGCACCGCGAAGCCCATCTTGGGCCGGAACAGGACGTCCTCCGGCAGATACGGGCGCAGCGCCTGCTTGAGCACGTACTTGCCCTGGCCGCCGCGCAGGGTCTGCTCCGGCGACAGCCCGGCCGCCCAGCCCAGGAGCTCGTGGTCCAGGATGGGCACCCGCACCTCCAGGGAATGGGCCATGCTGGCGCGATCCACCTTGGTCAGGATGTCGCCGGGCAGGTAGGTCTTGAGGTCCAGGTACTGGGCCCGCTGCAGCGGATGATCCGGGGCGTTGCGGGCGTGGCGGCACAGCACCTCGGCCGCGTCGTAGCCCTGCAGCTCGCTGCGGAAGCGGGGGCTGAACAGGCGCGCGCGGATGGGCGCCTTGACCACCGCGACGCTGTCCAGGTAGGCGTCCAGCGAGTCCATGGCCAGGGCCTGGAAGGTGGCCTTGGCGCGCAGGAAGCGCGGCGCCCGGTTGAGCTTGGGATAGGCCCGCGCCAGGGCGCCGAACAGGGGCCGGCGCAGCGCCGCCGGGAGCCGGCGGCGCAGCAGCTCCTCCTGGACGTGCCAGCGGTAGCGGCGGTAGCCGGCGAAGGTCTCGTCGCCGCCGTCGCCGGACAGGGCCACGGTGACCCGCTCGCGGGCCAGCTCGCAGACCCGGTAGGTGGGGATCGCGGAGCTGTCGGCGAAGGGCTCGTCGTAGACGGCGCCGAGGCGGTCGAGCAGGCTGAAGTCGTCCGGATCCACCCGGCGCACCCGGTGGTCGGCCCTGCAATGCCGCGCCACCGCCTCGGCGTAGTCGGCCTCGTCAAAGCCGGGCTCGCCGAAGGCGATGGAGTTGGTGCGCACCGGCCCGTCGCCGCTGCGGGCCATCATGGCCACCACCGCGCTGGAGTCCACGCCGCCGGACAGGAACGCCCCCAGCGGCACGTCCGCCACCTGGCGGATGCGCACCGCCTGGGCGAGGCGCTCGATCAGCTCCGCCTGCGCGTCCTGTTCGGACTCGGCGCGGGCCTCGCCGAAGGGCACGTCCCAGTAGGCCCGGGGCTCGGGGACCGGCTCGCCGCGGCGCAGGGTCAGGGTGTGGCCGGGCGCCAGCTTGCGGGTGCCGCGGAACACGGTTTCCGGGTCGGGGACGTAGCCGAAGGCGAAGAATGCCTCCACCGCCTGCGGCTCCAGCTGCCGCGAGAACCCGGGAAGCCCGCTCAGCGCCTTGAGCTCCGAGGCGAAGGCCAGGCGGCCGTCGCCCAGGCGGGTGTAATGCAGCGGCTTGATGCCCAGGCGGTCGCGGGCCAGGAACAGGGTCTGGCGCGGCCGGTCCCACAGGCCGAAGGCGAACATGCCGCGCAACCGCTCCACGCAGCGCGCGCCCCACGCCGACCAGGCGTGCACGATGACCTCGGTGTCGCAGCGGGAGCGGAAGGCGTAGCCCAGCCCCTCCAGCTCCGCCTGCAGCTCGCGGAAATTGTAGATCTCGCCATTGAACACCACGCCCACCGTGCCCTCGGCGTTGAACAGGGGCTGATGGCCGGCCGGCGACAGGTCGAGGATGGCCAGGCGACGGTGCCCCAGCCCCAGGCCGGGCTCGGTGTGCACGCCGCCGTCGTCCGGGCCACGGTGGTACTGGGCGGCGTTCATGGCCTCCAGCAGGGCCGGATCCACCGCGCCCCGGCCCTGCAGCTCCAGGATTCCGGCGATGCCGCACATCAGCCTGCCCCCATGCCGTTGGTTGCCAGCGAGTGCCGGGGCGGCCCGGTCTCCAGCAGCCGGTCGTAGACAGCGAGGTAGCGCCCCACCATGGCGTCGATGCTGAACCGCTCCACCGCCCGCTCGCGGGCGGACCGGCCCTCGCGCCGCCGGCGGTCGGCCGAGTCCACGTAGCCGGCCAGCTCGGCGGCAAGGGCGTCGGCATCGTCGGCCGGCACCAGCACCCCGGTCTCGCCCGCCACCACCAGCTCGGGATTGCCGCCGACGCGGGCCGCCACCACCGGCAGCCCCGAAGCCAGGGCCTCGAGGACGGTGTTGGAGATGCCCTCGGCCAGCGACGGCAGGGCGAACAGGTCGAAGGCGCGCAGCAGCTCGGCCACATCGTCGCGCGGGCCGGGCCGCCAGACCCGGTCCTCCAGGCCGGCGGCGCGCACCGCGGCGTCCACCTCGCCGCGCAGGGAGCCGCCGCCGACCAGGGCCAGCCCCAGCCGCTCGCGCGGCCGCCGCGCCGCCAGCTCGGCGAAGGCGCGCACCAGCCCCACCGGGTTCTTGACCGCCTCCATGCGCCCGACCCAGCCGATGACCACGGTCTCCGGGTGCCAGCCCCGTTCCGCGCGCAGCCGCGCCGCCGCGCCGGGCTCCGGGCGGAAGCGCTCGGTGTCCACGCCGTTGCAGATGCGGGTGATACGCCGGGCCGGTACGCCCACGCCCTCGCGCAGGTAGCCCTCCAGGTCCGCCGACAGCGGGATGTAGGCATGGACCAGGGCGCGGTAGGCCCTCCGCAGCAGGCGGTTCTTGCGGTTGGCGCCGCCCAGGTCGCCCACGTCCCAGCCGTGCTCGCCGTGGACCCGCCGGCGCACACCGGCCAGGACCGCCGGCAGCTGGCCCTCCAGGGCGGCCAGGTTGCGGGTGTGGACCAGGTCCGGCCGCAGCCGCCGCAGCAGCTGCCACAGCAGCCAGTAGGCGCGCGGGTCCTTGCCCTCGCGCTTGTTCAGGCGGTACAGCCCCACCCCGGGGGCGCTGATGCGCCGCGCGAAGTGGTCGAAGCCGGTGAGGCAGACCACCGCATGGCGGTAACGCTCCGGCGGCGTGCGGTTGATCAGGTTGACCAGGCCGTTCTCCATGCCTCCCACGCGCAGGGCGTGCACCACATGGGCGATCAGGGGCGGCTGCTCCGGCTGGCGGACGGCGCCGCGATTGCCGAACGGGTTCATGGCCGCCCTCCCGCGAGCGGCGCCACCGGTCCCCGCCCGTCGATCAGCCCCGGATTGGCCGCCAGGAAGGCCCGGAGCCGGGCGCGGGCCTCGCCGGGGCGGTACTGGTAGTCGCTGGCCAGGGCCACCAGGGTGGCGGCGCTGCCGTCGCCGAGCAGGCGCTGGATCGCCCCCCGCAGCTTGGCGCGGGCGGGCGTCACCAGGCGCCGGCCGGCGACGTCGTACCAGCTCCAGACCAGCCGCTGGCTGCCGTCGGCGCGGTCCAGGACCAGCTCGCGCAGGGCCAGCCGGCGGCCGCCGGCCAGCGCCACCGAGCGCACCGAGGCGCCGCCCCGGCTCCGCCACGCCCCCCCCACCAGGCGGTTCTGGGCATTGATCAGCTCGCCGCCCTGCTCCTGGCGGCGGTAGTGGACCACCAGCAGGCGCACCCGGCCGTCCCCCCCGGAGCGCCGGTAGACGGCCTCGCGCACCTGGTCCGCGCCCTTGAAGCGGACCGGCCACGCCGCCCCCGGCGCCTCCGGCCCGGCCCAGGCGCCGCTGGCCTGCGGCAGCACCACCCGCACCGCGGGCGCCGGGGCGCCGGGCCCGGTCAGGGCCGCCAGGCCGGGACCGGCCCCGGCGGCCAGGAGGGCCATGACCGGCAGCGCCACCAGAGGGAGCGCACCGGCCGCGCCAGCGGCTGCGGGGCCGGGGGCCGGCGGCACGTTCGGCGCATCCTCGCGCCAGAAGGACCCCAGCCAGAACAGCAGGACCATCACCGCCAGGAAGAACAGCCGGCCCAGCACCACGTGCTCGTCCCCGGTCCCCCAGCCCATATCGGTCAGATGGCCCAGGAGCATCACGCCGTACGCCCGCAGGCCGTTGGCCAGGACCGGGACCAGCGCGGCGGCGACGATGAAGGCCAGCCGCCGCCAGGGGCTGCGGTAGCTCAGGTAGGCGTAGAGGGCGCCCAGGGCCAGCGAGGCCACCAGGTAGCGCAGGCCGCTGCAGGTGGCGGCCACCTCGAAGTCACCGGCGGGGATGCTGATCAGGCGCCCGTCGCGGAACACCGGGATGCCGCTCAGCTCCAGCAGGCGCACGCTCAGGAAGGCGGTGACATCCTGCAGCATGGGCGTCCAGACCTTGCCCCAGGGCACCGCGAACACCAGGAATCCGAGCGGGAAGGCGATGCGCCGCACCACCGCCGTGCCCAGCAGGCTGGCCGCCAGGGCGGGGACCATGGCCACCAGGGCCAGCTGCTTGGCCAGCAGGGTGTCCGACACCTGGCCCAGCAGCCAGACCAGCGAGAGCCCCGCCAGCAGCGCCAGCCCGGGCCACCACGGCCGGGGCGTGACCAGGGCCAGGGCCCGCCGCTGCCGCCAGATCAGGAAGGCGCTGATGGGGACGATCAGGAAGCCGTGGGCGTAGGTGTCCGAGCGCATCCACACCGAAACCATGGAGGCGGCGGTTTCCCGGAACAGGAGCAGGAGCAGCAGGCCGCTCAGCAGCGCGGCGCCGCCGGCGCGCAGCCAGGGGCGCTGCCCCTCCCGCAGGGAGGCGCTGAGGGCCGCCGGATTGGCCGCGTCGTTCATGGGCACCCCCCAACGCGCCAGCCCTCGGCGACGGCGGCCGCCTCCGGGGCCGCAGCGGGCCCCTCCAGCAGCTCGCCGAAGGCCGCCAGCTGGCGGTCCCAGCGGAAGCGCCGGGTGACCCAGCGGCGCATCTCGGCCCCCAGCTCGGAGCCGCCGGACCCCAGGGCCTCGCCCGCCAGCCGGGCCATCTCGTCGGCGCTGTCGGCGGCCAGCGGATAGGCCGCGTCCAGCCCCAGCCCGTCCAGGGCGGCGCCGGTGGCCAGCACCGGCTTGGCCATGGCGAAGGCCTCCAGCACCTTGTTCTGGATGCCGCGAGCCACCCGCATGGGCGCCACCGCCAGCCGGGCGTGGGCCAGGTAGGGGCGGATGTCGGGCACGCCGCCGGTGACGCGGACGCCCGGCAGGCGAGCCAGACGCTGCACCGCCTCGCCGGGCCGCGTCCCGACCACGTAGAACGCTGCCTGCGGATGGCGCGCGCGCACCCGCGGCAGGACGGCCTCCGCGAACCAGGAAACGGCGTCGGCGTTGGCCCAGTAGTCCATGGCCCCGGTGAACACCAGCGGCTCGGCGCCGGCGGGATAGGGGTCGGGGAGATCCGGGCGCGGCGCGAAGTAGTCCGTGTCCACGCCGTTGCCCGCCACCCGCACGCGGCCGGCGGCCTCGGGGGCGAGGCGCAGGAACAGCGCCGCCTCCGCCGGCGACACCAGCACCGTGTGGTCGAAGGCGGCGGCGCAGCGGCGCTCGTAGGCCAGCAGGCGCCGCGCCTCGCGGCGGTAGACCCAGCCCGCCGGACCGCGGCGCCGCTGGCCGTACTGGCGCCACTTGTCCGAGTCCACATCCACCAGGTCCAGGACCCGGGTGCAGCCCGGGGCCGCCTCGTCGGCGTACTGGGCCATGGCCGCGGAGAAGGCCACCAGGCGGCGCGTCCCGGTGGCGCGCAGGGTGCGGCGAAGCCAGCGGCGCATGGCCCCCGAGCGGTAGTACGGCAGGGTCAGCGGCGCCCCGGTGGCCAGTCCGCCCAGGGCCCGGAGCCGCGCCGCGCGGGGACGCAGCGGCACCAGCCGGACCTCGGCGCAGAGCTCGCTCAGGGCGCCGGCGTGGGCCCAGTCGGCCGGGTCGTCCACGAAGGCCCCCAGGTGCACCCGGTAGCGCTCGGCCAGGTGGCGCAGCAGGTGGAACGAGCGGATCTTGTCCCCCTTGTTGGGGGGATAGGGGATGCGGTGCACCAGCAGCACCAGCGGCTCGCGGCTCATCCCAGGCTCCTGGCGATCCAGGGGCCCACCGCCCGCGTCACCGGCAGCGGCAGGTGCCGCCAGGCGGAGATCAGGCGCTGGTAGCGGGGGTTGGCCGGGGACACGTCCGGCACCTCGCGGCTGCGCACCAGCCGGTACTCGTAGTGCAGGGGCACGGGCTCGAAGCCCCAGTGGCGCTTGAAGTGGTAGGCGCCGCTGTCGGTCTTGCTGCGGCCGAAATCGAACACCGCCACCCCGGCCTCGACCGCCCGGCGCATCAGCGCCCAGTACATGAAGTCGTTGGCGCTGACTGCGCGCGCCTCGCGCACGCTGCCGCCGTAGTAGGGCAGCACCTCGCTGCGGAAGTAGAAGCTGAGCACGCCGCTGAGCACGCGCCCGCCGTGGCGGATGACCAGGACCTCGCAGTCCGCGCCGAACACCTCCTTGAGGGTGCGCAGGAAGCGCTTGGGGAACACCGGCGTGCCCAGGTTGCGCACGCTCTCGGCGTAGACCGGGAAGAAGCGCTCGACATCGGGGTCCACCTCCGCCTGCAGGCCGGCCTGGATGCCCTTGCGGATCTCGGCCCGCTGCTTGCGCCGGATGCCGGCGAAATTGACATCGGGGTCCGGGTCCAGGGTCTTGCGGAAGGTGGCGTAGCGGTCGCGCCTGGCCGGCCAGTCCGGATGGCGGGGCTGGCGGTGGCGCAGCTCCAGGAAGTCCACGCCCTTGTCCTCGGCCATGCGCAGGGCCTCCTCCTCCAGGGCCCGCCGCGCCTCGTCGCTGACCGCCGCAACACCGCCGTAGACGCAGAACGGGGTGGAGACCAGGGCGTTGCCGAACAGCCAGCTGCGCAGGTGGCCCAGCGGCAGGATCCCCTCCACGGCACCCTCGCGCTCCGCCAGCAGGAACGGGGCGCGGTGGCCGAGGCCGCGCTCGAGGGCGGTCTTCCAGCCGGAGAGGTGAAAGAAGGTGGCCTCCGGACAGCCCTCCACGAAGGCGTCCCAGCGGGCCTCGTCGCCGGCCTCCAGCGGCCGTACCGCCAGCCCCGGGCGCTCCCGCAGGTGGCTGTTGTCCAGGCTCATGCCGCGCCCTCCCCGCCCGGTCCGCGCGCCAGGAAGACCCGGTCCATGCGGTCCCAGCGGAAGTCCCCGAGCAGGCGCTCCAGGCGGTCCTCGGTGCGGTGCAGGTTGAGGTAGTGGCGGAAGCGGGTCCGCCACGGCAGACCCGGCTGCCGGGGCTGGTCCGGGTCGATCTCCCAGGGATGGAAATAGAACACGGTGGGCCGGCCCTCGACCCGGTTGACCCGGCCCAGGGCCCAGCGCGACACCCCGTAGGGCAGCAGCCGGAAGTAGCCGCCGCCGCCGCAGGGGAGGCAGCAGCCCGCCAGACGCAAGGTGGACACCGGCACCTCCAGCAGGGCCCCGGAGGGCGTGGGGCGGAAGGGGTGGCGCGGCGCCTCCGGCATGCCGTAGTGGTCGTGGCGGATGGGGTAGACGCTGGAGCTGTAGCCGAAGCCCTCCTCCTCCAGAACCTCCAGCGCCCACAGGGTCTCCGCGCATATCGAGTAGCTCGGCGCCCGGTAGCCCCTCACCGGCTGGCCGGCGATGTCCTCCAGCAGCGCCTTGGCGGCGCGCACGTCGCGCCGGAAGCGGGCGGGGGACAGGTCGGTGACCCGCCGGTGGAGGTAGCCGTGGCTGGCCAGCTCGTGGCCGCCGGCGACGATGCGCCGGACGCATTCGGGATAGCGCCGCGCCACCCAGCCCAGGGTGAAGAAGGTGGCCCGGACGCCGTGGCGCTCGAAGCGGTCCAGGATACGGGCCAGATTGCCGGGGACGCGGCACTCGAAGCGGTCCCATTCGCTCCGCCGGATGCGGTGCTCGAAGGCGGAGACCTGGAAGTAGTCCTCCACGTCCACGGACATGGCGTTGACCACGGCGCCGTGCGTGTCGGCGTCGGCCCGGTCCCGGCCCGCCGCGGCGGCGGGCGCCTGGTGGCTCAGGCCCTGGTAGCGGTGCGCGTCGTGCACAGGGGCGTCCATTGGCTCAGTACCTCGCGTATGCGGTCCGCCGCGTGGCCGTCCCACAGCTCCGGGATCCGGCCGGCGCGGCCGCCGTTGGTCAGGATGTCGTCGACGGCGGCCAGGATCCGCTCGGGATCGCTGCCCACCAGGCGGTTGGTGCCCTGCTCCAGGGTCACCGGGCGTTCGGTATTGGCGCGCAGGGTCAGGCAGGGGATGCCCTCGGCGGTGGTCTCCTCCTGCATGCCGCCGGAATCGGTGAGCACCACGCGCGCGCCGCGCAGCAGGCCCAGCATCTCCAGGTAGCCCACCGGCGGCAGCGTCAGCAGGGGCCGGGCGCGCCCGCGCGGCCAGCGCAGGCGGTCCAGCGCCGCACGGGTGCGCGGGTGGACCGGGAACACCACCGGCAGGCGCTCGCTGACCGCCTCCAGGGCCGCCACCAGCCCCTCCAGCACCGCCGGATCATCGACGTTGGACGGCCGGTGCATGGTCACCAGCGCCAGCTCGCCAGCCGCCACCCCCTCCCCGGCCCCCGGCGCGTAGCGCTCCAGGGTGGCGGCCACCGGCACCGCCTCGGCGGCGTGGGCGCGCAGGGAATCCACCATCAGGTTGCCCACGAAACGGATCCCGGCCGGGTCGATGCCCTCGCGCACCAGGTTGTCGCGGGCGCCGCGCTCGGTGGTGAGGTGCAGGCTCGCCAGCTGGTCGGTGACGATGCGGTTGATCTCCTCGGGCATGGCGCGGTCGCCGCTGCGCAGGCCGGCCTCCACGTGGACCACCGGGACGCCGCGCTTGGCCGCGGCCAGGGAGCAGGCCAGCGTCGAGGTGACGTCGCCCACCACCAGCACCGCCGCCGGCGGCGCCTGCTCCAGCACCGCATCGAAGCGCCGCATGATCTCCGCGGTCTGGACCGCCGCCGGCGCCGAGCCCACCTCCAGGTCCAGGTCCGGCCGCGGCAGACCCAGCTGGCGGAAGAAGGCCTCCTGCATGTCGGCCCCGTGGTGCTGCCCGGTGTGGACCAGGACGGTGGGGAAGGCCACCGCCGGCGGCCGGCGCAGGGCGGCCAGCAGGGGCGCCGCCTTCATGAAATTGGGCCGGGCGCCCACCACGCACATCAGGGCGCCGGCGGCCAGCCCGGGGGCGGCGGTGGCGGCGGCGGGAGGCATCAGGGCTGACCCTCCGACACCAGCAGGCGGTTGAGGCCGTTGCGGGTGTGCCGGAGCGCTTCCTCGAGCACCGAGATCCGCCGCTCCAGCGCGGTGATCCGGTCGCGCGAGCCGGCCGGCACGGGGGCCGCGGTCTCCCGGGTCTCCTCCGGCCGGGTCTCCTCCGGGATCTCGCCGCGCAGCTCCTCGGCCACGGTCCCCACATGGCCCGGCTCGATGCGGTGGAGCTCCTCCAGGTAGGCGAACAGCAGCAGACGGTCGCAGAAGGTGTTGATGCGCCGCGGCACGCCGCGGGTGTGGCGCTGGATGGCGGTGAACGCCTCCGGCACCAGCTCGGGGTCGTTGTTCCAGGCCACCTGCTCCAGGCGATGCCGGATGTAGCGCTCGGTCTCCTCCACCGACAGCGGGTCCAGGTGGCAGGAGGCGATGATGCGCTGGCGCACCTGCTCCAGGTGGGGCGACTGCAGGGTCTGGCGGAACTCCGCCTGGCCCAGCAGCAGGCTCTGCAGCAGGGGCCGGCGGCCTTCCTGGAAGTTGGAGAGCATGCGCAGGGCCTCCAGGGAGCTCGGCGGCAGGTTCTGGGCCTCGTCGATCAGCAGCAGGACCCGCTTGCGCTCGTGCCGCTTCTGGATCAGGAAGGCCTCGAGGTCGTGCAGGAGGGTGGCCTTGGACTTGCCCTCGTGGGCCAGTCCGAAGCCGTCGGCCACCATGCGCAGCAGGTCCTCGCCCTCCACCTGGGTGGTCACGATTTGCGCGGCCACGGCATTGCGGTTGCGACCCAGGTCGTTGAACAGGGTCTGGGCCAGGGTGGTCTTGCCGGTGCCGACCTTGCCGGTCACCACCACGAATCCCTCGCCCTGCTGGATGCCGTAGCGCAGGTAGGCCAGTGCCCGGCGGTGCCCCTGGCTCTCGAAGAAAAAGCGCGGATCCGGGCTCAACTGGAAGGGCTTGCCCTGCAGCCCGAAGAATTCCTCGTACATTCCCGTCACCCTCGCTAGCAGGCCGTTGAAAATCTGCTGTGGAAGCCATCCGCTGCGTTGCGCACTGCGCGCTCCTTCACCTATCCGGTTGATAGGCCTCAATCGCTGTGCGGTCGCCGCTAAAGCGCCGCCGCGTTATTCCTTAATTCGGCGTGACCGGGCCGCGATGGGCGCCTTGCATCCGGCTTTGCTAGCGACGTTTTCCAACGCCCTGCTAAAACTGCTTTGCCAGGGACAGCTCCGCCTGGTTCTCGCGGTAGCCGCGGTCGGCCTGGTTGGAGTGTCGGCGCAGGTAGCGGTAGCGGAGCCCCATCTGCAGACTCCGGCTGACCTGCCGGGTGGCCCCGGCCTCGGCCGTCCACAGCTCGTCCTCGCGGTCGCTATCGGGGAACAGGCGCCGATGCCAGCTGCCCGTGAGGTCCAGCCGGGTCCGCGGCGCGGCCTGCCAGCCCATGCGCCCGATGCCGCCGTACACCTCCTCCTCGCGACCGCTGGTCTGGTACTCCCGCAGCTCGCGGTAGGCCCGCAGGCCCAGCCGGGTCTTGCCGTCGTCCCAGGCCACGCCGCCGGCCAGGCGCTTCTGCAGGATGACCTCGGTGCGCACGATGGGCACCGGGAACTCCACCACCAGCGGATCCCCGTTCTGGTTCAGCACCACGTTGCCGTTCTCGTCCAGGATCAGCGCCTGGACGCGCTCGATCTGGATGGCGGTGTCGGTGGTCAGGCTCTCCCGGTAGCTGGCCTGCCAGGTGGTCGCGGGCCCCTGGTGGCGGAACTCGAAGCGCTTGGTCTCGCCGAAGTAATGCTCGCCGTAGGCCCCCTCGAACGAGGTGCGCAGGCTCGGATTGAAGCGCAGCCCCGCCTCCCAGAAATCGCCCTCCGGCGGGTCGGCCCCCTGGGCCTGGGGATAATCGTTGCGCTCGTAGCCGTAGACCCCGAACACCCGGGTCTTGGCCCCGAGCAGGAGGCTGAGGTCCAGGCTGCCGGTCTCCAGCAGATGGTCGGGCAGGCCCTCGCCGGTCTCCTCGGTGCGGTGGTACGCCATGGTCCAGCCCACGCGGTCGAAGCGGCGGCCGCTGCTCAGGGTGGCGTTGGCGGTCTGCTGGGTGCGGTCCGCCAGCCGGCCGCCGTATTCCACCCGCTGCCAGCGGTAGCTGGCGTTGCCGGTGGCGAAGCTGCCGAAGGCATGGCGAAGGCGCGGCCCGGCCGCGTAGGTGGTCACGTCCCGGCGGTTGGCGGTGACGCTCAGGTTGGAGACCGGCAGGGCGTCAACCGGACTGATTACCTGCTGGCTGCGCGAGGCCTGAGCGTCCAGGAACACCTGCCGGCGCACCAGCTCCAGGCTGCCGTCGGCGCCCAGCTGGTGGTTGGTGGTGTTGCGGCCCGAATCGCGGGCGTAGAACAGGTTCTGCATCTGATAATCCAGGGTCAGCTCGGCCCGCCGTCCGCGGCCTTTCAGGGTCACGCCAGGATTGACCTGGGTGACGTACTCCGACTGCTCCTCGCCCGGCGGTGCCAACGTGACGTTGTCGGTATAGGTCTCCACCAGCCGCAGCCGGGGCTGGAGATCCCAATCCCCGGCCCGGGCCGGACCCGCGGCGGCGGCCGCAAGCAGGCCCGCCACGCCCCACGCGCCCGCGCTCCGCCAGCGGCGGCCCCTTGCCGGCCGCCGCGACCCGCCCGCCCCCGCCCCTGCGTT
>DATFLO010000185.1:0-2578 GCA_035267605.1 Gammaproteobacteria bacterium | reverse complement strand
CGCAGATCCGCACCCTGGTGCGCACCGGCGACACGCCTCAGAACGAGCGCGCCGCCATGCGCCGGCGCCCGCCCCACATCATGGTGACGACCCCGGAATCCCTGTACATCCTGCTCACCAGCGACAGCGGCCGCGGCATCCTGCGCACCGTGCGTACCGTGATCGTGGATGAGATCCACGCCGTGGCGGGCACCAAGCGGGGCGCCCACCTGGCCTTGTCCCTGGAGCGCCTGGAGGCCCTGACCGACGCCCCGCTGATCCGCATCGGCCTGTCCGCCACCCAAAAGCCCCTGGCGCGGGTCGGACGCTTCCTCACGGGCAACGACCCCGGCCGGTCCCCGTGCGCCCTGATCGACATCGGCTACCGCCAGCAGCGGGACCTGGCTCTGGAGCTGCCCGCCTCGCCCCTGGAGGCGGTGATGGCCGGCGAGGTGTGGGAGGAGGTCTACGACCGGCTGGCGGCGCTGATCGAAGAGCACCGCACCACCCTGGTGTTCGTCAATACGCGGCGCATGGCCGAGCGGGTAACCCGGCACCTGAGCGAACGCCTGGGGGAGGACGCGGTGACCTCCCACCACGGGAGCCTGTCCCGGCGCCACCGCCTGGCCGCCGAACAACGCCTCAAGCGCGGGGAGCTGCGCGCCCTGGTGTCCACCGCCTCCCTGGAACTGGGCATCGATATCGGCGACGTGGACCTGGTCTGCCAGCTGGGCTCGCCCCACGCCATCGCCACCTTTTTGCAGCGGGTGGGGCGCTCCGGCCACGCCGTGGGCGGCGTCCCCCGGGGCCGGCTGTTTCCCCTCAGCCGCGATGAGCTGGTGGAGTGCGCCGCCCTGCTGGAGGCGGTGCAGGGCGGCGAGCTCGATGAGCTGCACCTCCCCGCCCGGCCCCTGGATGTCCTCGCCCAGCAGATCATCGCCGAGGCGGCCTGCCGCGAGTGGCGCGAGGACGACCTATACCAGTTGATGTGCCGGGCCGACCCGTACCGTGACCTCGACCGGGAGACCTTCAACCGCACCGTGCGCATGATGGCCGACGGTTTCAACACCCAGCGCGGCCGGCGCGGGGCCCACCTGTATCGGGACGCGGTCAACGGCCGCCTGCGGGGCCGGCGCGGGGCGCGCCTGAGCGCCGTCATGGGCGCAGGCACCATCCCCGACAATGCCGACTACCAGGTGGTGCTGGAACCGGAAGACCATGTCGTGGGCACCCTCAACGAGGACTTTGCCATCGAGAGCATGGCCGGGGATATCTTTCAGCTGGGCAACACCTCATACCGCATCCTGCGGGTGGAGTCGGGCCGGGTACGGGTCGCCGACGCCCACGGGCAGCCGCCCACCATCCCCTTCTGGCTCGGCGAGGCCCCGGCGCGCACCGACGAGTTGTCGGCGGCAGTGGCCCGCCTGCGCGAGGGCACGGTGCAGCGCGGCGACGGCGCCCCCGCCCGGCTGATGGAAATCACCGGCGTCAACCGGGCGGCGGCCGCCCAGATCGCCGATTACCTGCGCGGCGCCGAGGCCGCCCTGGGCGGCCTGCCCACCCAGCGCACCGTGATCCTGGAGCGCTTCTTCGACGAGTCCGGCGGCATGCAGCTGATCATCCACGCGCCGTTCGGCAGCCGCATCAACCGCGCCTGGGGCCTGGCATTGCGCAAGCGCTTCTGCCGGCGCTTCAACTTCGAGCTGCAGGCCGCCGCCACCGAGGACGCCATCGTCCTGTCCCTGAGCACCAGCCACAGCTTCCCCCTGGACGAGGTGGCCCGTTATCTCAGCTCGCGTAATGTGCGCGATGTGCTCATCCAGGCCCTGCTCGACGCCCCCATGTTCACCACCCGCTGGCGCTGGAACGCCTCGGTGGCCCTGGCAGTGCCGCGCTTTC
The DNA here is from genome assembly GCA_035267605.1 of Gammaproteobacteria bacterium. Classification (GTDB taxonomy): domain Bacteria; phylum Pseudomonadota; class Gammaproteobacteria; order Thiohalorhabdales; family Thiohalorhabdaceae; genus Thiohalorhabdus. The sequence goes on along the minus strand of DATFLO010000185.1, from coordinate 700 downwards.
GCGGCGGGCGGCGGGTCGCCCCCCCGCTGCAGCGCATGATCGCCGAGGACCTGCTGGCGGTGGCCTTCCCCGACCAGGTGGCCTGCCTGGAGAACATCACCGGCGACCGGGAGGTCCCCGACCACCCCCTGGTCCAGCAGACCCTCCACGACTGCCTCACCGAGGCCATGGACATCGACGGCCTGGAGCGCCTGCTCGCGGCCATGGAGACCGGCACGGTGTCGGTCCTCGCCCGCGACCTCCCCCAGCCCTCCCCCCTGGCCCAGGAGATCCTCACCGCGCGCCCTTACACCTTCCTCGATGACGCGCCCCTGGAGGAGCGCCGCACCCAGGCCGTCATCAACCGGCGCTGGAGCACGCCCGCGGACGCCTCGGACCTGGGACGCCTCGACCCGGAGGCCATCGAGCGGGTACGCCACGAGGCCTGGCCGGAGGCCGAGGACTGCGACGAGCTGCACGACGCCCTGATCCTGTTGGGCTGCCTTACTCAAGAGGAGGGCAGGGCCGAGCAGCGCTGGCGCCCGTGGCTCGATGAGCTCATCAATCAGAGGCGGGCCACGGTGATACGCACCGGCGGGAACGACGCCGCGGTCCTGTGGGCTGCGGCCGAGCGCCTGCCGCAGCTGCAGAGGGTTTATCCGGATGCAATACTTGACCCTGCCATCGACGCGCCGGCGGAATTCGCCGCGCAGCAGTGGAC
>DATFLO010000184.1:0-26063 GCA_035267605.1 Gammaproteobacteria bacterium | reverse complement strand
CCAAGGTCCTCCAGAACCTCTTCTATCTGCGAAGAATCGAGCATTTGCTACCTATGTAAAGGTGGAGCCAACCCATGGACACAACACCTGTGGCCCCTCGCCAGATACGAGGGGTGGTTTGCCAAACCCTAATCAGGTGCTGGATTGCTGGTGATATAGGGCGTCTTCCAGCTCGCTCACGGCCTGCTCGTAGGCTTCCTTGCCGCCAAAGGCCTTGATCAGCTCCATGGGGGAGCCCAGGCGATTGAAGGGGTCCAGGTTGAGGACCTTGCGGTCCTCGATGGGCTGGATGCCGGCGTCCGTGTACTTTTCCAGCAGTCCGTCCAGGACCTGGCGGGCGGTTTCGCCGTACTGGCTGAAATAGTCCTGCTTGCGGACGTTGTCGGCGCGCTCCTTGCGGCTGCGCGGCGGCTGGTCGTAGACGATGTGGCAGATGACGTCGAAGGGATCCGGCTCCGCGCCGAGGGAGTCCCCCACCTCCTGCATCAGGTCGTCCCAGAACACCCCCTGCTCGGCCAGCTCCTCGATGATGGCCTGCTTGCGGTCCGCCCGCTCCCAGCGCTTCAGGAATTCGTCGAGGGAGGCATACTGCTCCTTCACCCGCTTGCGGGTGTAGTCCTTGAGGCTCTCGGTGATGAGATCGCCGTTGGCGTCCAGGTACTGCACCCGCTCGGCGATGACCGCCACCTCCACATCGTCGACCACATAGCGCTTGGGCTCCGGCTCTCCCTCGCCCGGGCCACCGGTATCCTCGCCGACCCCCACACCAGTGGGGTCATCTGTTCCCCAGGGGGTCTCAGGCTCTTCGCCCTCCTCTCCTTCATTTTCGTACTCGCCATGCCCCTCTCCTACACCGGGCTCCGATTCACCCTCTCCGCCCCCCTCTCCTTCCGGGGCCGTCGGACCGCCCGGCTTGGGCTGATAAACCTGCACCGGCTCGCCGTCGAAGTTGGGATCCGCGAACAGCTCGGTGGCCTTCTTGAAGTCGAGGATGGTGAACCAGTGCTTGTTGTAGTCCTCGTTGATCCGCGACCCGCGACCGATGATCTGCTTGAACTCGGTCATGGAGTTGATGCGGCGGTCGAGGGCGATGAGCTTGCAGGTCTGGGCGTCCACCCCGGTGGTCATCAGCTTGCTGGTGGTGGCGATGACCGGGTAGCGCTCCTCGGGGTTGATGAAGTTGTCCAGCTCCGCCTTGCCCTCCGCCTCGTCCCCGGTGATGCGCATGACGTACTTGCGGTTCTCCGCCACCCGCTTCGGATTGAGGTTGACCAGGGCCTGGCGCATGCGCTCGGCGTGGTCGATGTCCTCGCAGAAGACGATGGTCTTCTGAAAGGGGTCGGTACTCTCCAGGTAGTCGGTGATACGGGCAGCCACCGCCAGGGTGCGCTGGTCCAGGACCAGCTTGCGGTCGAAGTCCTTCTGGTTGTAGATGCGGTCCTCGATGAGATGGCCGTACTTGTCCGTCTGCCCCTTGGAGGGCCGAAACCCCTGGACGTCCTTGTCCAGGTCCACGCGGATCACCTTGTAGGGGGCGAGGAAGCCGTCCTGGATGCCCTGCTTGAGGGAATAGGTATAGATGGGATCCCCGAAGTAATCGATGTTGGAGACCTCCTTGGTCTCCTTGGGCGTGGCCGTCAAACCGAGGTGGGTGGCGTCGCTGAAGTAGTCCAGGATGCGGCGCCAGGCGGATTCCTCCGCCGCGCTCCCGCGGTGGCACTCGTCGATGACCACCAGATCGAAGAAGTCCGGGGAGAACACCTTGTAGATGTTCTGCTCTTCCTCGTTGCCGCTGACCGCCTGGTAGAGGGCGATGTAGACCTCGTAGGATTTGTCGATGGTCCGGTTGGTGACCTTGGTCATGGCCTGGCCGAAGGGCCGGAAATCGTTGTTCTTGGCCTGGTCGGCGAGGACGTTGCGGTCCACCAGGAACAGGATCCGTCGCTTCTGCCTCGCCTTCCACAGCCGCCAGATGATCTGGAAGGCGGTGAAGGTCTTGCCCGTGCCGGTGGCCATGACCAGGAGAAGCCGGTTCCGGCCCTTGGCGATGGCCTCCACGGCCCGGTTGATCGCCACCATCTGGTAGTAGCGCGGGACACGGCCACTGCCGTCGTCGTAAAAGGGCTGCTCAACCACCGGCCGCGCCGGGCCATCGATACCCTTCCACTGGCAGTAGCGCTCCCATAGATCTTCCGGGGAGGGGAACTGGTCCAGCGAGAGCTGGGCCTCGGTCTGCGGGCCGAGTCCGGTCCGGTCATGGAACAGGAAGCCGTCGCCGTTGCTGGAGAAGACGAAGGGAACATCCAGGTGGTCGCTGTAGGCAAGGGCCTGCTGCATGCCGTCGCCGAGGCTGTGCTTGTTGTCCTTGGCCTCGATGACAGCGAGGGGCTGGTTCCGGCGGTAACTCAGCAGGTAGTCCGCGCGCTTCTTCTTCCCCCGGGCGTGGAGCCGGCCGCGGACGATGACCCGCCCGGCGGTAAAGGACACCTCCTCGCGCACCTGGGACTGAATGTCCCAGCCGGCCTTTTCCAGGGCAGGAGTGATGTACTTGGTGCAGATGTCCCGCTCGGAAAGCTGACTCTTGTCCAAATTGCCGGAAGGAGCCATGCAAGACCTATCTGATCGGACGAATTGATTTACTTTTCGGGAGCACGCGCGGGCCCATTAAGGCAGCTTTTTGGTCTAACGCCAATCCGGCTTTTCCCTACCCGAGAATTCCATGCAACGCAAAACCGCGCACCGGCTCATCAATGACACCCGCCACCTGGTCGGCCGGGAGCTGACCCTGCAGGTCCTGGATCCCGCCACCGACGAGCTGGCGGACCGCCGCGTGCGGATCCTGGCCAACGACGTGGTGGTCAATCTGAAGGATCCGGCCGCCTCCCGGGTCTGTCTGGACGTCTACGCCCGCTGCGAGGAGGTCGGGTCGGGGGAGGTGTTTCACCTTTCGCTGGAGAAGCTGAACAGGCAGCGGGGGTAGGGGGCGAGTTTGCCGGGAGGGCTGGATGGAGATTGCTTCGGCCTGACGGCCTCGCAATGACGAGGCGGGCGGGCAGCGGGAGAGGGGCTGGGTGGGGATTGCTTCGGCCTGGCGGTCTCGCAATGACGAGGCGGGCGGGCGTCGGGGAGGGGGCGGCTGGAGATTGCTTCGGCCCGTTGGTTGGACCTCGCAATGACGAGGCGGTGGGCACCGGGAGAGGGGCTGGGTGGGGATTGCTTCGGCCTGGCGGCCTCGCAATGACGGCGGGGGCCGGGGTTAAGCGGGGTGCGGAGGGTTGGGGGGAGTGGCTTGGGTTGGGAGGTTGCTGCGTCCCGCCACTACGCCCCTCGGGCCCGAGCCCTAGGTTCGCCGGCAGGCTTGGTGGCGGGCCTCGCAAGGGCGGCCCGGTACGGCCCCGGCCTACTCCTTGTCCTGCTCCAGCGGCTCGAAGATGACGTGGAAGCCCTTGACCTTGTAGCTCTGGGTGACCACCACCAGGCGCACGCGCTTTTGGTCCTGGTGCCATTCGGCGAGGTAGCCGTCGCCGCCGGTCTGGCGCTTGACCGGCTCGCCGTAGTGCTGGGACAGCGCGTCGCGGACGTTGCCGGCGGCCTTGAGGCCCTGGCTGAAGGACATGCCGCCTTCGAGGATGCGGTCGAGGACGACGCGCTCGAGGCCGGCGTCGTGGAAGTAGAAGCGGCCGCGGTAGGGGGCGCCGGCGACCTCGACGCGGTCGATCTTGACGCGCAGGTCGCCGCGCTCGGGGCCGCGCTTGCCGATGCGCTCCTGGCGCGGCACGGCGTGGGCCTCGGGGAAGGCGGCGAGCACCTGCTCGGCGCTCATGCCGGTCTTGGCGCCTTCCCACAGGGGGATGCCGGGGGTGACGGCGGCGGCCGTCGCCGGCAGGACCAGGGCCAGGAGGAGGGCGGTCAGGGGCAGGAGGGCTCGGTTCACGCGTGGTCTCCGCTGGGTGGGAGTGGGACGGGCCGGGGGCGGTTGCGTATCCTGGCGGGGACGGTCCCTTGTGGCAAGCGGGAGCTCCCCATGGACGACGACGAGCAGGCCCTGCGCCGGCGGCTGTACGGCATCGCCGCGGAGCTGGGCGGCGGCAAGACCATCGACCACCTGCGCGACGGCTACGCGGCCCTGCTCGAGGAGCTGCTGGAGGCGGCCCAGGACGACATCGGGCGCCGCGCCACGGCATCGGCGGTGCGCTCGGCACTGATCCGGGCCGGGCTGGAGGAGTGAGCCGGGCCGGTGCGCCTGCCGGACGGCAACGGCGTCACGCTCTGGTGACCGCTCCTGCCGCGCCGTCGTTGCGAGGCCCCGGAAGGGGCCGCGGCAACCTCACGGAGCGCGGTTCGGCCGCTCGGGCCTGCTGGGAGGTTGCTTCGTCGCTTCGCTCCTCGCAATGACGGGGGGCTGGGCGGGATCGTGCCCTCCCGCCGTCGTTGCGGGGGCCGCGGCAACCTCACAGAGCGCGGTTCGGCGGCTCGGGCCTCCTGGGAGGTTGCTTCGTCGCTGCGCTCCTCGCAATGACGGGGGGCTGGGCGGGGTTGTGCCCTCCCGCCGTCGTTGCGGGGGGCGCGGCAACCTCACGGAGCGCGGTTCCGGGGCTCGGCCTCCTGGGAGGTTGCTTCGTCGCTGCGCTCCTCGCAATGACGGGGGGCTGGGCGGGGCCGGGCCCTCCTGCCGTCATTGCGAGGGTCCGGAAGGGCCCGCGGCAATCTCCCGGAGCGGAGCCTGCGTTCGGGAGATTGCTTCGCTTCCCTCGCAATGACGGCGGGTGCGGGGCTCGCGATGACGGGGTCTTCCCGACCCTAGCCGTCGATGGCGTACTGCTTGAGGTCGGCCAGGCGCACCACCTCGAGGGCGTTCTCCTCGGTGGAGGCGAGGCGCACGTTGGGGGCGCAGCCGGCCTCGAAGGCCTCCTGCCAGCGGGCGGCACACAGGCACCAGCGGTCGCCGGGCTCGAGGCCGGGGAAGTGGAACTCGGGCACCGGGCTGGTGAGGTCGTTGCCCTGGGCGGCGGAGTACTCCAGGAAGGCCTCGGTGACCTCGGCGCACACGGAGTGGTTGCCCAGGTCCTGGACGCCGGTCTCGCACTTGCCGGTGCGGTAGAAGCCGGCGGGCGGGTCGATGCCGCAGGGCTCGAGCTCCTCGCCCAGGACGTTGCGGAAGCGGATCTCGGACATATCGGCCTTGTTTGTCTGGCGCCCCGGGGCCGGGGCGGTTCGGGTCGCGTTTAGGCAATCCCCGAGTCTAGTCAGGCCGGCGGCGGTCGTCCAACCGTGCAGCCCAACCAAAAAGGCCGCCCCGGTGGGCGGCCGGCGTCGCGGGGAGGGGAGCCCCGGTTCAGCGGTCTGCGGCGCTGCCGCGCACGTCATCGGCCATCTGCCCGGCCTCCTCGCGCGCCTCGGCGGCGGCCTCGGCCATGCCGGAGCGGATGGACTCCATGTCGTCGAACTGCTCGACCATGTCGGCGCGCATCTCGGCCCCGTCGGCGGTGGCGTCGGCGCGCAGCTCGTCGGTCACCCGCTCCACGGCGTCGTCGTGGGCGTCGTTGGGCATCTGCGCCCAGCCCTCGCCGAACGGGCTGTTGTGGTCGGCGTGGGCGGCGCCGGCGGCCAGGGCGGCGGTCAGGGTCACGACGGCAAGCGGAATACGGTGCATGAAAATCCCCCACTTTGTGTTGGGTCTATAAGGATTCCCCAATACACGGCCGGGGGCGGCAAAGGGTTCCCTCGCCCGCCGCTCAGCTCTCGAACAGCATCAGGTCGGCGCTGGCGCCCAGGTCGTCGAGGGCTGCGGTGACGTCGCGCACGAAGGCGGGCGGGCCGCAGACGTAGAAGTGCTGGTCTTGGGTGTCCAGGGCGCGCGCCAGGTAGTCGCGGTCGACCCGGCCGGGCTCGCAGCCGGTGCCGCCCTCGCGGGTGCACACCAAGCGGCAGCGCTCGCCGAGGTAGTGGCGCAGCTCCTGCGGGCAGATGAGGTCGTCGGGGGTGCGGGCGGCGTAGATCAGGCCGTGGTCGCCGGCGGCGCCGTCGCCGGCCAGGGAGCGGATCATGGCCAGGAAGGGGGTGATGCCGGCGCCGCCGGCGATGAAGGTGCCCGGGCCGCGGTAGGTGAGGGTGCCGAAGGGGCGCGACATGCGCAGCTCCGTGCCCGGGCCGAGGCCGTGCAGGGCGCGGGTCAGGCCGGGGTGGTCGGGGTAGGCCTTGATGGTGAATTCCAGCACCCGGTCCGCCGGCAGCGAGGTGGGCGTGAACGAGCGCCGCACCTTCTCCCAGCCGGCCGCGTTGAGGGCCAGCATCACCGCCTGGCCCGGCTCGAGCTCGAAGCCGGCGGGGCGCTCCACGATGTAGCGGCGCACGTCGTGGGTGACGAGCTCGGTCATCAGGACCGTTACGCTGTAGTCCATGGCGGCCTCCGGGGGGACGGGGAGACACCGTCCATGCATAGGCCCCCGCGGGCCGGAATGCAAGGGCCGCGCAACGGCGGGAGGGGATCGTGGCGGGCATCATCCAGGTGGCCGGGGTCATGGACCGGGCCGAGGCGGCGCTGCTGGTGGACGCCGGCGTGGACTGGCTGGGCTTCCCCTTCCGCCTGGCCTACCACGCCGAGGACCTGGCGGAGGCGGAGGCCGGCGCCATCGCCGCGCTGTGCGACCGCCTGGGGGTGTGGGGGGTGCAGCTGCACGGCGCGGTGGCGGCGGCGGAGCTGGCGCGGCTGCGCCGGCTGCGGCCGGGGCTGCACGTGCTCAAGAGCCTGATCGTGCGCCCGGGGACCCCGGCCGGCGAGCTGGAAGCGGCGGTGGCGGCGAGCGCGCCGTGGGTGGACGGCTACCTCACCGACACCCTGGACCCGGCCACCGGCGCCACCGGGGCCACCGGCCTGGCCCACGACTGGGCGGTGGACCGGCGGCTGGTGACGGCGGCGCCGCATCCGGTGATCCTGGCCGGCGGCCTGCGCCCGGACAACGTGCGCGCCGCCATCGCCGCGGTAGGCCCGGCGGGGGTGGACGTGCACACCGGCATCGAGGGCCCGGACGGGCGCAAGGATCCGGAGCGGACCCGGCGCTTCGTGGCCGAGGCGCGCGCCGGGTTCGCGCTAGCGACAGGACCCTAGGCCCGCCCCCGGGCCGCGGGCAGGCTGATTCGGAAGGTGACCCCGGGGCCGGGGTCGTTGTGCTCCAGCCACACGCGGCCGCCGTGCTCCTCGGCCACGAACAGGCACACCGGCAGGCCCAGGCCGGTGCCGGCGCCCTTGGTGGTGAACAGCGGCTGGAAGATCTTGTCCTCCAGACCGTCGGCCACCCCGGGGCCGTTGTCGCGGATGCGCACCTCCACCGCACCGTCGCCGGGGCGGGTGGTGATGCGGATGCGCACCGGGCCGCCGGCCTCCGCCGGGCCCGCCTCGATGGCGTTGGTGATCAGGTTGATCAGGCACTCCTGCACCTGCAGCGGGTCGGCCACCGCCTCCGGCAGGTCCTCGGCCAGGTCCAGGTCGATCTGGTAGGAATGGCCGTTGCCCTCGGGCAGGGTCGGCAGGATGGAGTGCAGCAGGGTGTTGATGCCGACGCGCTGGGCCTCGGGCGGCTCGCCGCGGAAGTAGCGCCGCATGTCCGCCACCACGTCGGCGGCGCGGCGGGCCTGCTCGGCGATGCGGCGGAGGATGCCGAGGATGTCCTCCTCCTCCACCTCGTTGTTCTCCAGGCGCAGGCGGGCGCCCTCGGCGTAGCCGCCGATGGCGGCCAGCGGCTGGTTGATCTGGTGGGCCAGCAGCCGCCCCAGCTCGCCAATGGCGGAGGAGCGGCGCTTGCGCTCGCTGGCCAGCATCTTGCGCTCGGTGAGGCTGGTGAGCACCGACACGTAGCGCACCACCCGCCGCGAGTCGTCGCGCACGGCGGTGATGGTCTCCCACATGGGGTAGACGCTGCCGTCCTTGCGCCGGCCCTGGACCTCGCCCTCCCAGGTGCCCTGCCACTCCAGGGCCGCCTTCATGTCGCGGTAGAAGTCGGGGTCCGGCTGCCGGGCGTCCAGGAACTTGGCCGGGCGGCCGATGAGCTCGTCGGCGGTGTAGCCGGTGAGCCGCGTCAGCCCCTCGTTGACGCGCAGGATGCGGCCGGCGGGACTGGTGATCATGACGCCGTTGGCCGAGCGCAGGACCTCGGCCAGCAGGCGCAGGCCCTCCTCCAGGGCGGTGTGCTCGGTGACGTCCTCCACCATGGCCAGGAACAGCGGCCCGCCCTCCTCCTCCGGCCCCAGCAGCACTGACGCCGACAACCGACCGTGGAGCACGCGCCCGTCGCCGGTGAGGAAGCGCTTATCCAGCTGGTAGCTGCTGCGCTTGCCGGCCACCAGCTCGCGGTAGCGGCGCAGATCCTCGACGACATCGGCATCGTGGGTGAAGGCGGCGAAGTGGCGATGGCGCAGCTGGGCCTCGGTGCGCCCCAGCATGCGCTGCAGCGCCGGGTTGACCATCACCGGATAGCCGTCGGCGCCGACCACGGCGATGCCGATGGCGGCGCGCTCGTAGATGGCCCGGAAGCGGGTCTCGCTGGCGCGCAGGGCCTCCTCGGCGCGGCGGCGGTGGGTGATGTCGCGGTAGTACCACGCCCGCCCCCAGTACAGCCCGCGGTCGTCGCGCACCCCGCGCGAGTGGCGCTCCAGGATGCGGCCGTCGCGCAGGCGCAGCTCGGCCCCTTCCTCGGGCTCGTCCAGGTGGTGGTAGAGGCGCATGGCCTCGGTGCGGAAGGCCTCCGGATCCTCCAGCTGGTCGGCCACCAGGTCCAGGGCCTCCCCCGGCGCCCTTTCGGCCAGCTCTTCCCGCGACAGGCCCCACAGGGTCAGGAAGCGCTCGTTCCAGGCCAGCACGCGGTGGTCCCAGTCGGCCACCACGATGGCCTCGGGCGCGGTCTCCAGCTGGGCGCGGAGCAGGGCCTCGGTGTAGAGCAGGTCGCGGCCGTGGGGGGTGACCACTGCACCGCCGCCGCCCGGGCGCAGGTCCTCGGCGTAGGAATGCAGCTGCAGCAGCAGGCTGCCGGGCTCGCCCCCGGGCAGCTCGTAGACCGCCAGCTCCGCCCGGAACTCCTCGCCGCCGCGGCAGCGGCAGGTCACCCGCGCCCCCTCCGGATCGGCGGGCAGCTCCTCGGGGAACAGCACCGAGCTGGGCCGGCCCAGGACCTCCGCCGGATCGTGGCCGCACACCACCTGGGCCTGGTCGTTGATGAGGGCGATGCGCCGCCCCGCATCCAGCCCCACCAGGGGGTAGGGCAGCTCATCCAGAAGGCTCTGGAAGGCGCGGGGCTCCAGGGCGGGGGAAGGCGGTTGCCCGGGCATGGCGCAGGCCTACTCCGTTCACGGGTAGCTCGGGACGCCCAGAATGGGCCCTACGCCCCCCCTTGAGAAGGTAGGGATTTCCCCAACCCTTGCGGGTTTTCACGGGGCGCTCCCGATCCTCCCCGTCAGCCGGGGAATTACCGCCACTTAATTGTTTTTGAAAGGTTTTTTAAAGTGCCCAGGCGGTGGGCATGCGGGCCTAAGACCCTGAGCCGGCCCCGATTGGGCGCCCCCCTTCCACAGGGTTTTCCACAAGCTCGGGGGAAAACTCCCGCCCCCTCCCTGACCCCCTTGCCTCCCCAATCCGGCCCCCTTTGCGCGCGGAGGGCAGGCCGGGCGAGCCCGGAGGCGGTTCCCAAACCCCGCCGAGCGCGCCATTCTAGGTCTCGGGGGGTTGGAGCCAACCTGGGAGCAGTGGGGAGACAGGAGGGAGCCGCCCAATGGATGCGTACACGGCCGTCGAGGCGGTCGCCCAGATCAGCGGGGCCCGGTGGGTGGGCCTGTCCCTGGCCGGGCGGCCCGCCCATCCGCTGGCGCTCGCCGGCGACTCGACCATGGTGGAGCGGCTGGCCGCCTCGCCCCTGGTGGCGACCACCCTGGAGCGCAGCGAGCCCCTGCTGGTCCCCGGCCTCGGCGAGTGGGCGGAGCCGGATGACGGCGGCCTCGGCGACGAGGGGGTGGTGGCCTTCGGCGGGTGGCCCCTGACCTGGGGCGAGGAGGCCTCGGCGGGCGCCCTGTTCCTCGGCCACGACCGGTCGCTGGATCTGGAGGCCCTGAGCCCCCTGCTGGCCAGCTTCGCCCGGGCCGTCTCCGGCCTCCACAGCATGCCCTGGTACGATCTGTACCGCGAGGCGCTGGCCCATGCCACGGCGGGCGTCACCATCGCCGACCCCAAGCTCCCCGACAGCCCCCTGATCTACGTCAACCAGGGCTTCCAGGCCCTGACCGGCTATCCCGCCGACGAGCTCATCGGCCGCAACTGCCGCTTCCTGCAGGGGGCGGACCGGGACCAGCCGGGGGTGGCGGCCCTGCGCCGCGCCGTCACCGAAGGCACCTCCTGCGCCGTGGAGCTACGCAACTACCGCCGGGACGGCAGCCAGTTCTGGAACTACGTGCGCCTCGCCCCCATCGAGGATAGCGCCGGCGAGGTGGCCTTCTTCGTGGGGGTCCAGCTGGACGTCACCGAGCTGCGCCAGTTCCAGGAGGAGAACCTGGTCCCCCAGCGCGACCCCAGTACCGGCCTGCCCAACCAGGCCGCCCTGCGCGCCCGGCTGGAGGGGGATCTGGCGGCCTTCCGCGAGGGCGGAACGCCCCCGGCCATGCTCCTGCTGCGGGCCATGGACCTGGACGAGGTCCTGGAGCTACTCGGGGTGGAGGCCGGCGACGCCCTGATCCGGGAGATCGGCCAGCGGGTGGCGGCGGCGCACCCGGAGCTGTTCGGCCCCTTCCGCTTCAGCAACTCCGAGCTGGCGTTCGTGGCCCCGGCGTCCCCGCCGGATCCGGACCGGCTGGCCCGGGAGGTGGGCAACAGCGCCTCCGAGCCGGTGACGGTCAACGATGTCCCCCTGCGCATCGAGCCGGCGGTGGGCACGTGCGCCGCGCCGCCATCGCCAGAGGCCTCCCCGGAGGAGATGATCCGCCGCGCCCGGGTGGCGCTGGGCAGCGCCATCGACGCCCGCAGCGAGTGGCGCCACTACCACCCGGGGCAGGAGCGGGCCGCCATCCGGGCCGGCCAGTTCCTGGCCCGCATCAAGCAGGCCCTGACCGACCACGAGCTGGAGCTGCACTACCAGCCCAAGATCCGGCTGCGCGACGGCGGCCTGGCCGGGGTCGAGGCCCTCGTCCGCTGGCGCCAGCCGGGCAAGGGACTGGTGCCACCGGGCCACTTCCTGCCCAAGCTCGAGGAGACCCGGCTGATCAACACCCTCACCCGCTTCGTGGTGCGCGAGGCCGTGGCTGCGGCCGAGGCCGGGGTGCCCACCCCCATCGCGGTGAACCTGAGCACCCGCAACCTCCAGGATCCGGAGCTCATCGACGAGATCATCGATCAGGTCACCGCCTGGTCCGGGGAGCCCGACGCTTTCGAGATCGAGATCACCGAGGGCGCCCTGCTGGTGGATCCGGAAACGGCCATCCACCAGATGCAGCGCATGCGCGAGGCCGGCCTGGGCATCGCCATCGACGACTTCGGCACCGGCGAGGCCTCCTATCGCTATCTCCGCCGGATTCCCGCCTCGGGGCTCAAGATCGATCGCGCCTTCGTCCGCGATCTGGACCGGGAGCCCCGGGCGGCGGCGCTGTTCGCCTCCATGGTCCAGGCCGGGCATGCGCTGGGGCTGGCGGTCACCGCCGAGGGCATCGAGTCGGAATCGCAGGCGCGAGCCGTGGGCGAGGCGGGGGCCGACCTGGGCCAGGGCTTCCTGTGGCAGGCAGCGGTGCCGGCCGCCGAGCTCGGCCCCTGGGTGCGGAGCCGGTCCGCGAAGTGAGCCGGCGCCGGGCCGCCCAGCCGCCCTGCGCCTGTCCACAAGCCCCCCATGGCTGCAACATTCTTGCAACCGGGAAACGGCTCAAGGACTTACAAAAATCCCGTTGATTTTGCGGGATTTTTGTTGCCCACCCTGTAGGCAGAGGTGGCTAACTGCCCGTGCACGGGGCCACTTGGCAGACCCGCTCCACAGGGTTTTCCACAGGAAGGGTGGAAAACCGCCCCTAGGGCAGGACATCGAGGCCGGCGCCGGCGGTGCCCTCGGCGAAGAAGGCCTCGAGCACGGCGATCAGGGCGCCCTGGTCGAAGGCCCCGGCGCTCTCGCGGGCGGAGTGCATGGCCCACATGGGGGTGCCCACATCCACCGTGCGCAGGCCCAGGCGGGCGGCCATCATGGGGCCGATGGTGGAGCCGCAGGGCAGGTCGTTGCGGTGGATGTATTTCTGGCTGGGGACGCCGGCGCGCTCGCACAGGCGGGCGAAGTAGGCCTCGCCCAGCTCGTCGGTGGCGTAGCGCTGGGCGGCGTTGATCTTGATGGCCGGGCCGCCGTTGACCCGCAGCTGGTGCTGGTCGTCGTGGTGGCGGGGCCAGCTGGGGTGGTAGGCGTGGGCCATGTCGGCCGACAGCAGCCAGCTGGCGGCCAGGGCCGAGCGGTACTGGCCGGCGTCCAGGCCCAGCCCGAAGGCGATGCGCTCGAGCACGCTCTCCAGGAAGTTGCCCGCCGCTCCCTTGTAGGACTCCGAGCCCACCTCCTCGTGGTCGAAAAGGGCCGCCATGGCGACGCCGGCGTCGGCGGTCTCCTCCGGCAGGGCGGCCAGCGCCGCGTGGCAGGAGGCCAGGTTGTCCAGCTGGCCGTCGGCGATGAACTCGTCGTCGGCGCCCCAGAAGTCGCCGGGCTGGGTGTCGGCCACCGCCAGGCCCCAGGCGCGCAGGTCGGCCGGGTCCACCCCGGCGCGCTCGGCCAGCAGGGCGCGGAAGCGCTCCTCGGGCGGCAGCTCCGCCGACAGGGCGCCCAGGAACAGCGGCAGCTGCTCCTGCAGGTCGAACTTCAGCCCCTCGCGGTTGACCTCGCGGTTCATGTGGATGGCCAAGTTGGGCAGGCGCACCAGCGGCCGCTCGAAGTTCACCAGCTGCGGGCGCAGGCCGTTGGGGCGGGCGTCGTCGCGCACCAGCAGGCGGCCGGCCAGGGTCAGGTCGCGGTCGGCGAAGGTGGCCAGGATGGGGCCGCCGTAGACCTCCACCCCGAGGGCGGCCAGCGGCCCCTTGGCGTGGGCGGCGTTGGGCTTGATCCGGAAGCCCGGCGAGTCGGTGTGGGCGCCGACGATGCGGAAGCCGGCGTCGCTCACGGCGCCGTCGCCGATGCGGAAGGCGATCAGGCTGGAGTCGTCGCGCACCACGTAGTAGGCCTCGCCCGGCTGCAGCTCCCAGTCCCCGGACTCCTCCAGCCGCCGGTAGCCGCGCCGCTCCAGGTCGGCCACGGCGGTGGCCACGGCGTGCCACGGGCTGGGGCTGGCATCGATGAAGTCGAGGAGGTCCTGGGCGGTCTGGCGGCGATCCTGCTCGTTCATGGGTCTGCCTGTCGGATGGGACGGGGTATGCCGAAAGGGCGCGCGCACCGGTAGAATGGCCCGCTTTCTTCCCAGGATACCGGAGCCCCATGCGCGTCGACGAGTTCGACTTCCACCTGCCCGAGGACCGCATCGCCCAGTACCCGGCCGAGCCCGCCGACAGCGCCCGGCTGCTGGAGGTGCGCCCGGACGGCCTGGGCGATTTCGGCGTGCGCGACCTGCCGCGCCTGCTGGCGCCGAATGACCTGCTGGTGTTCAACGACACCCGCGTGATCCCGGCGCGGCTGCTGGGCTACCGCGATCAGGTGGCGATCGAGGCCACCCTGCACAAGGCCACCGGCGAGGACGGCGTGTGGCGCGCCTTCGCCCGCCCCGCCAAGCGCCTCAAGCCGGGCCAGACCGTCCACTTCCCGGCCGGGTTAACGGCCCAGGTGCGCGCCAAGCACGAGGGCGGCGAGGTGGTGCTGGCCTTCGACCGCGGCGGCGCCGAGCTCATGGCGGCGCTGGAGGCGTCCGGCTCCATGCCGCTGCCGCCCTACATCCGCGGCGGCGCGGCCGAGGCCGCCGACCGCGACCGCTACCAGACCCGCTTCGCCGACAAGCCGGGCGCGGTGGCCGCGCCCACCGCCGCGCTGCACTTCACCGACCGCCTCATGGGCGAGCTGGAGGCCGCCGGGGTCAAATGGACCACCCTCACCCTGCACGTGGGCGCGGGGACCTTCCTGCCGGTGAAGGCCGACGACACCAGCGAGCACGTCATGCACTCGGAGTACGGCGTGATCGAGGCGGCCACTGCCGAGCGGGTCAACGCCGCCCGCGCGGCAGGCGGTCGCATCGTGCCGGTGGGGACGACCGCCCTGCGGCTGCTGGAAACCGCCGCCGACGCCGCCGGCACCGTCCACCCCTGGGCCGGCGACACCGACATCTTCATCACCCCCGGCTACCGCTTCCGCGCCGCCGACCTCATGCTCACCAACTTCCACCTGCCGCGCTCCACCCTGCTCATGCTGGTGGCCGCCTTCGCCGGCCTCGACCGCATCCGGACCGCCTACCAGCACGCCATCGACGCCGGCTACCGCTTCTATTCCTACGGCGATGCGTGCCTGCTGCATCCCGGTAGGGATTGAGCGGACGGCTTTTAACCATGGAGGTCACGGAGTCCACGGAGGACGGCCCCATCCGAATGCTGGATCCGGGCACCTGCAGGAGCGGCGGCCCCTCGCCGGGAACCCGCCGTCATCGCGAGCGCAGCGAAGCGATCTCCCTGGCGGAGACCCCGCTCGGGGAGATTGCCACGAGCCCTTCCGGGCTCTCGCAATGACCATCCGGCGGGCGCCGCCCCCGGGCCGCGCCGTGGTAAATTCCCGCCCCCCTACCCATCCCGGAAGACGCCCGTGACCGACACCCCCGACTTCCGCTTCGACCTCCTCGCCAGCGACGGCGCCGCCCGCCGCGGGCGGGTGCACACCGGGCGCGGGCCGGTGGACACGCCGGCGTTCATGCCGGTGGGCACCGCCGGCACGGTCAAGGGCATGCTCACGGACAATGTCCGCGCCACCGGGGCGCAGATCATCCTGGGCAACGCCTACCACCTGATGCTGCGCCCCGGGGCCGAGCGGGTGGCGGCGCTGGGCGGGCTGCACGAATTCATGAACTGGCACGGGCCCATCCTGACCGACTCCGGCGGCTACCAGGTGCTGTCGCTGGCGGGCCTGCGCCAGCTCGACGACGACGGCGTCACCTTCCGCAGCCACATCGACGGCGCCCGCCACCGCATGACCCCGGAGTCGTCGGTGGACATCCAGCGCCTGCTCGACGCCGACATCACCATGGCCTTCGACGAGTGCCCGCCCTACCCGTGCGATCACGACACCGCCAGGCGCTCGCTGGAGCGCACCCTGCGCTGGGAGGAGCGCTCCAAGGCCGCCTTCGACGCCCGCCCCGGCTACGGGCTGTTCGGCATCGTCCAGGGCGGGGTTCACCCGGACCTGCGCGAGGAGTCGGCGCGGCGGCTGGTGGACATCGGCTTCCACGGCTACGCCGTGGGCGGGCTGGCGGTGGGCGAGCCGGCGGCCGAGCGCAACGCCACCCTGGAGGTGACCACCCCCGTCCTGCCGGCGGAGGCGCCGCGCTACCTGATGGGGGTGGGCAAGCCGGTGGACCTGGTGGACGCCGTCGAGCGCGGCATCGACATGTTCGACTGCGTCCTGCCCACGCGCTCCGGCCGCCGCGCCCTGGCCTTCACCTGGGACGGCGACGTCAAGCTGTCACACGCACGCTTCCGCGACGACCCCGAGCCGCTGGATGCCGCCTCCGACTGCCCGGCCAGCCGCGACTATTCCAAGGCCTACCTGCACCACCTGTTCAAGGCCGGCGAGCTGCTGGGCTGGGTGCTGGTGACCTGGCACAACCTGCATTTCTACCAGCAGCTCATGGGCGCCATGCGCGAGGCCATCGAGGCGGGGCGCTTCGAGGACTTCGCCGCCCGATTCCGGCAGCGCCAGACCCGGTAACCCGCCGCCGGGCTCCCCGCCGGCGCGCCCGGCGTGGCAGGATGGGGCTCTGTCCCCAGCCGCGACCGGGAGGCCCGCATGAACCTGTTGGTGGTCGGCGCCGGCACTGTCGGCAGCAGCGTCATCGGCATCGCCGTCAAGGCGGGCCACAACATCACCGTCATCGAGGCCGACCAGGAGCGGGCGGAGGCCTGCGCCGAGCGCCACGACGTGCGCGTCCTGCACGGCGACATCGCCGACGAGGCCATGGAGGAGGAGGCCGGCCTGGCCCATGCGGACGGCATCGTCGCCACCACCGGCGACGACTCCACCAACCTCATGGCCATGTTCCTGGCCCGCGAGCACGGCGTGCGGGTGCTTACCAGCATCGTCAACTACCACTCCCACGGGCCCCTGTTCGAGAAGCTCGGCGCGCGGGTGCTGGTGGACCCGGAGGTGCTGGTGGCCCAGCACCTGTTCGACCTGACCATGAACCCGGAGGCGGTGGACGTCACCACCCTCCAGCACCGCGGCCAGGTGGTGGAGGTGACCCTGGGCGAGGGCTCCCGCCTCACCGGCAAGACCGTGTCCGAGGTCCGCGACGAGGGGCTGCTCGGCAAGCGCCTGTTCATCGTCACCGTGGGGCGCGACGATGAGCGCTTCTTCCCGCACCCGGACACGGTCCTGGAGGCCGGGGATGAGCTGCTGGTGTTCTCGCTGACCACCATCGCCCCCGCCGACGCCACCCTGTTCACCGGCGAGCAGGCGGGTTGACCCCGGTACTGCGCGGCGTCGGCATCCTGCTGCACGTCCCCGCCCTGATGGCGCTGCTGTCGCTGCCGGTGGCCTGGGCCCTGGGCGAGCCGGAGGGCCTGCTGGGCTTCGCGGTCACCGCGGCGGCGTCCCTGGCCGGGGGCCAGCTGCTGTTCTGGAGCGCCCGCGGCGACACCAACATCCAGCGCCACCACGCCATGCTCATCGCCGCCCTGGCCTGGCTGCTGGTGCCCCTGGCCGGGACCCTGCCCTTCCTGCTGGCCGCCGACAGCCCCGGCGCCGACCCGCGCACGGCCGCGGCCCTGGCGCCCCTGGCCGGCTTCGCCAACGCCCTGTTCGAGTCGGTGTCCGGCTTCACCGCCACCGGCCTGACCATGGCCCCCGACCCGGCGGGCCTGCCCGCCTACATCCAGTGGTGGCGCAGCTTCACCGAGTGGGTGGGCGGCCTGGGCGTGGTGGTGCTGCTGCTGGCGGTGCTGCCGCCGGGGCGCTCGGCGCTGCACCTGTACTTCTCCGAGGCCCGCGAGGAGCGCATCCTGCCGTCGGTGAAGTCCACCGTGCGCACCATCTGGGCCATCTACCTGGGCTACACCGTCGCCGGCGTGGGCCTGCTCTACTGGGCCGGGGCGCCGCCCTGGGTGGCCCTCAACCACGGCATGACCGCCATCGCCACCGGCGGCTTCAGCGTCACCAACGGCAGCCTGGCCGGATCGGGCACGGCGGAGCGGGCGGTCTACCTGCTGCTGATGGTGCTGGGCGCGGTGAGCTTCGCCGCCCACTACCGGGTGATCCGCCAGGGCGACCTGCGCGGCGGCCTGTGGGGTTCCGCCGAGGCGCGCCTGTTCCTGGCGCTGCTGGCGGTCGGGGCAGTGGTCCTGGGCCTGGAGCAGTGGCACCTGCTGGGGGCGCCCTACTGGATGGACAGTGCCTTCCAGTGGGTGTCGGCCCTGACCACGGCGGGCTTCGCCACCGTGGACGTGGGCGCCTGGCACCCGCTCATGCTGCTGTGGCTGATCCTGGCCATGCTGGTGGGGGCCATGGCCGGCTCCACCGGCGGCGGGCTCAAGATGAACCGGACCGCGCTGCTGCTCAAGAACCTGGCCTGGAACGTGCGCGGCTTCCGGCGCACGCCGCACGAGGTGGTGCGCCACCGGCTGGACAGCAGCCGCCTGTCCGAGGAGGACGCCGCGGTGCGGGTCAAAGCCGCCGGCGAGCTGACCGTGGCCTACCTGCTGCTGTGGCTGGCGAGCGTCATCCTGCTGCTGCACATGCTGCCGGGGGACACCGGCATCGAGCGGGTGTTCTTCGAGACCGCCTCGGCCCAGGGCAACGTGGGCCTGTCCGCCGGGCTGGCCTCGCCTTCGCTGCCGCTGGCTGCCAAGCTGGTGCTGATGGCCCAGATGTGGATGGGCCGGCTGGAGATCTTCCCGGTCATGGTCCTGCTGGCCTGGGCCATCGGCCGCGAGTGAGCCGGGAGCACGAGGGGAGGCGCCATGACCGCCGAGGCCCGCCTGCTGATCACCTGCCGCGACCGGCCCGGCATCGTGGCCGCCGTGTCCGGCTTCCTGCATGCCCGCGGCGCCAACATCCTGGCCCTGGACCAGCACACCACCGACCCGGAGCGCGGCTGCTTCTTCATGCGCGTGGCCTTCCGCGTGGGCGACGGCGGCCCGGAGCCGGCGGAGCTGGAGCCCGCCTTCGGCCGCTAGGTGGGCGAGCCTTTCGCCATGGACTGGCACCTGCACGCCGCCGACGAGCCGCGGCGCATGGCCATCCTGGTGTCGCGCCCGGACCACGCCCTGCTGGAGCTGCTGTGGCGCTGGTCGCGCGGCGAGCTGCCGGCGGACCTGGCGGGGGTCATCAGCAACCACCCGGACCACCGCCAGGCGGCCGCCGACTTCGGCCTGCCCTACGTCCACATCCCGCTGGACCCCGCCGACCGGGCGGCCGGCGAGGCCCGCGTGCGCGAGCAGCTGGCCCACTGGCAGGTGGAGCTGGTGGTGCTCGCCCGCTACATGCAGGTGCTGTCGCCGGCCTTCGTGGCCGACTACCCGGGCCGCATCATCAACATCCACCACTCCTTCCTGCCCGCCTTCGCCGGCTCCGACCCCTACCGCCAGGCCTTCGAGCGCGGGGTCAAGCTGATCGGCGCCACCGCCCACTACGTCACCGACGAACTGGACGCCGGCCCGGTGATCGAGCAGGACGTGATCCGGGTGTCGCACCGCGACACGGTGTCGCGCCTGCGCGAGCGCGGCCAGGAGATCGAGCGCAGCGTGCTGGCGCGCGCCGTGCGCTGGCACCTGGAGGACCGCATCGCGGTGTGGGGCAACCGCACGCTGGTGTTCGGCGGCTAGTGTCCTGTCTCAGGACACTAGCGCGGATTGTAGATGGGTCCGCCGCTTGCGGCGTAGTCGGCGATCACCTGCGCCGCCTCGGCGCGCAGCACGTCGCGCGTGACCTCGATGCCGCGGGCGCTCAGCAGGTCGGCCCAGGCGGCGGGCTTGGGGCCCTCGTCGAAGCCGGCGGCCTCGGCGTCGGCGCTGCGGGCGCCGCACACCAGGCCGCGGATGCCGGCCCAGAACAGGGCGCCGAAGCACTGCACGCAGGGCTCGGCGCTGGTGACCAGCTCGCACTCCCGCCCCCCTTCGCCCAGGTCGAAGGTGCCGAGGCGCTGCTGGGCCCGGGTCAGGGCCACCACCTCGGCGTGGGCGATGGAGGCGTTGGCCGCCAGCACCCGGTTGACCCCCACGGCGATCAGGCGGCCGCTGGCACGCTCGAGCACCGCGGCGCCGAAGGGGCCGCCGCCGTGGGCGGTGTTGGTGTGGGCCAGGAGGATGGCCAGGCGCATGCGCGCCTCGGCGTCGGGGAACACAGCCCCCGGCGCGGCCAGCTCCTCGGCCCAGCCGGGCAGGTCGATGTGGACGGCGGAATCGGGCATGCTCGGGAGCCTCTCTCGGGCCGGGTGCAGCAGCAGCCGGCCTGCCGCGGTCGAAGGGAAAGCAACGCTGCCAGCCGATTCTCCTATGGAACCCGACAAGGACGCCATCCGCGCCAGGGCCCTCGAGCTGGGCTTCGACAGCGTGGGCTTCGCCGCCGCCGGGCTCGATGACGGCGTGCGCGCGGGCCTGCGCGACTTCCTGGGCGCCGGCCGCCACGGCGACATGGCCTGGCTCGAGCGCAACGTCGAGCGCCGCGAGGACCCGCGCACCCTGTGGCCGGAGGCGGCCACGGTGATCGTGCTGGGCATGAACTACGGCCCGGACCACGACCCCCTGGCCGACCTCGACCACCCGCAGACGGGCAACATCTCCGTCTACGCCCGCGGCCGCGATTACCACGACGTGGTCAAAAAGCGCCTCAAGCAGCTCGGGCGCTGGCTGATCGACGAATACGGCGGCGCCATCAAGGTGTTCGTGGACACCGCGCCGGTGATGGAGAAGCCCCTGGGCCAGCGTGCCGGGGTGGGCTGGCAGGGCAAGCACACCAACCTGGTGTCGCGGCCGTTCGGCTCGTGGCTGTTCCTGGGCGAGGTGTTCACCACCCTGGCGCTGGCGCCCGACGAGGCCGAAGGCGACTACTGCGGCTCCTGCCACGCCTGCCTGGACGTCTGCCCCACCGACGCCTTTCCGGCGCCGTATCAGCTGGACGCCAGCCGCTGCATCTCCTACCTCACCATCGAGCTGCGCGGCCAGATCCCGCGCGAATTCCGGGCCGCCATCGGCAACCGCATCTACGGCTGCGACGACTGCCTGGCGGTGTGCCCCTGGAACAAGTTCGCGCAACAGGCGCGCAGCGAATGGCTGCAGGCGCGCGCCGAGCTGGAGCGCCCGGCCCTGGCCGAGCTGGCCCGGCTGGATGACGCCGCCTTTCGGGAGAAATTCTCGGGCTCGCCGGTGAAGCGGCTGGGCCGCGAGCGCTTCGTGCGCAATGTGCTGGTGGCGGTGGGCAACAGCGCCGATCCGGCCCTGGTGCCCACGGCGGCGGCGCGCCTCGACGACGGGGCGCCCCTGGTGCGCGGCATGGCGGTGTGGGCGCTGGGGCGGCTGGAGCCGCAGCGGCTGCGCGCCGAGGCGGCGCGCCGGGGGCCCGAGGCCGACCCGGAGGTGGCCGGGGAATGGGCGCGGGCGCTCGCCGGCGAATTGTAGTAAGATAGTATTTTTGGTCGCCTTTTTCCCACCGGCGACCCATTGCCGCCCCCCTGCCGGGGCAAGGAACGCCACCGTGGCCGTTCGCCGATTCCGCGCCTACCTCGCCGCCACCCTCGACGGCTACATCGCCGACCCCGAGGGCGGCACCGACTGGCTGGGTCCCTTCGCCGACAGTGACTCCGGCTTCCGCTCCTTCATCGATGCCGTGGACACCGTGGTCCTCGGCCGCCGCACCTTCGAGCAGGCGGCCGCCGCCCGCGACTGGCCCTATGCGGGCAAGCGGGTGGTGGTGCTCAGCCGCGAGGAGGTCAAGCCGCCGCGCAAGGTGAAGGTGGAGACCTTCGCCGGCGATGTGGCCGAGCTGGCCGACGGGCTGGTGGCCGAGAAGGGCAAGGATGTCTGGATCGCCGGCGGCGCCCAGATCCTGGAGCAGTTCCTGGCGGCCGGCCGCCTGCACCAGCTGGAGCTGTTCCAGGTGCCGCTGCTGCTCGGCGGCGGCATCCCGCTGTTCCCCCCCGGCGCCCCCCGCCGCCAGCTGCGCCTGGAGGCCAACCACTCCTTCGCCAACGGCGTGGTCAAGCTGACCTACGTGCCCGCCTGAGGCCGGCCCCGGCGCCTGTGGGGCGGCCTCCAGGGGCCGCCCCCGGGCTGCCAGTGCCCGGCGATTGTGGTAAAAACGTCCCCTCTATTCATTTTCGGAAACGGATAGACGGGCTGCAGGGTGCCCCGCATTCGGCGATCGCCCCCGCCCAGGAGCCCCATGACGGACGACCTCGACGCCGCGCTCAGCCACGCCCTCCTGGAGAGCACCCCCAACGGCATTGTCGCGGTGGATGCGGCGCAGACCATCCGCTTCTTCAACCCTGCCGCCGAGGCCATGTTCGCCCGGTCGGCGGACGCGGTGATCGGCCAGCCCCTGGACCTGCTCATCCCGGAGGACGCCCGCGCCCTGCACCGGAGCCACGTGGCCGAGCTCGGCCAGGGGCCGGACACCACCCGGCGCATGGGCGAGCGCGGCGAGATCCGGGGGCTGCGCGGCGACGGCTCCGCCTTTCCCGCCGAGGCCAGCATCATCAAGCTGACCTGGGGCGAGCGGCCGCTGCTGGTGGCCGTCATCGCCGACATCTCCGAGCGCAAGGCGCTGGAAGAGGAGCGCCGGCGCCTGGCCGAGATCCTGGAGACCACCCCCGACTTCGTTGGCATCGCCGACACCGAGGGCCACGTCCTCTACCACAACCCGGCGGCGCGGCGGCTCCTGGGCTGCCGCGAACCGGCGCGCCTCACCGACTGGCAGGTGGCCGACGCCCATCCCGCCCGCTTCGCCCGGCGACTGCTCCAAGAGGCCCTGCCCACGGCCCGGGAGAAGGGCCACTGGGAGGGCGAGTCCGCCTTCCTGTCCGCCGACGGCGAGGCGATCCCCGTCTCCCAGCAGATCGTCGCCCACCGGGGCGCCGACGGCGAGATCCGCTACTTTTCCACCATCGCCCGCGACCTGCGGCCCTACAAGCAGGCCCAGCAGGAGCTGAACAAGCTGAGCCGCGCGCTGACCCAGACGGCGGACATGGTGTGGGTTACCGACCCGGAGGGGGTGGTGGAGTTCGTCAATCCCGCCTTCGAGCAGGCCACCGGCGTGCCCGCCCGGGACGCCCTGGGCCGCCAGCTGTCGCAGGTGCTCAAGGCCGGGTGCCACGACCGGGCCTTCTACCGCGAGCTGCATCAGAGGCTGGAGGAGGAAGAGGATTTCCGGGAGATCTTCGTCAACGAGGGCCCGGACGGCCAGAGGGCCTACATCGACGAGACCATTTCCCCCGTGCGCGGCGAGGACGGCGAGATCACCCACTTCATCGCCACCGGCCGCGACGTCACCGAGCGCTTCCGCCTGGAGGAGCGGCTGCGCCAGCTGGCCTACTACGATCCGGTCACCGGCCTGGCCAACCGCACCAACTTCGAGGAGCACCTGGAGCGGACCCTGCCCACCGCCCGCCGCAACAACTGGCAGCTGGCGGTGATCTTCATCGACCTCGACCGCTTCAAGTACGTCAACGACACCCTGGGCCACACCGCCGGCGACGAGGTCCTGGCCCAGGTGGCCGGGCGCCTGACCGGCTGCCTGCGGCAGGGGGACCTGGTAGCCCGCCTGGGCGGCGACGAGTTCGCCTGCCTGCCGGAGCCGGTGAAGGGGAGCCGCGGCGCGGCGCGCGTGGCCCAGAAGCTGCTGGCGGCCACCGAGGCCCCCTTCGAGGTGGCGGGCCAGTCCTTCGTCCTCCATGCCAGCCTCGGCATCAGCTTCTTCCCCGACAGCGCCGATGACAGCGCCGACCTGATCCAGCAGGCGGACACGGCCATGTTCCACGCCAAGCAGGCGGGCGGGAACCGCTACCATTTCTTCTCCCGGGAGCTGTCCGAGGCCACCGCGCGGCGCTTCCACGTGGAGAAGGAGCTGCGCCAGGCGGTGGAGGGAGAGGCCATCCAGGCCTTCTTCCAGCCCATCGTCACCCTGCCGGACGGGCGACTGACCGGGACCGAGGCCCTGGCGCGGTGCGATCTGCCCAGCCTGGGCCGGGTGTCCCCCGCCGATTTCATCCCCATGGCCGAGGAGACCGGCCTCATCCATCCGCTCGGCGAGCAGGTCCTCGAGCAGGCCTGCGTGCACACCCGCGCCTGGCAGGAGGCCGGCCACCCCCTGGAGAAGACCGCCATCAACCTGTCCCCGGTCCAGCTCGAGGCGCCCGACTTCCCGCGGCGGGTGGAGGCCATCCTCCACCGCACCGGGCTGCCCCCGGGCTGGCTGGAGCTGGAGGTCACCGAGGAGACCCTCCTGCGCGGGGAGGACAAGATCCTGGGGCAGATCGGGGAGCTGCGCGAGATGGGCATCCCCATCGCCCTGGACGACTTCGGCACCGGCTATTCCTCCCCCGCCTACCTCAAGCGCATCCCCGCCGAGCGGCTCAAGATCGACCGGGCTTTCATCAGCGGCGTGGACCACGACCCGGCCAACCAGGTCATCCTGGAGTCGCTGCTGGTGCTGGCCGAGGGCTTCGGCTTCCGGGTTACCGCCGAGGGCGTGGAGACCGCCGCGGAGGCCGATTACCTGCGCCAGGCCTACTGCCACGAGGTCCAGGGCTTCCTCTACGGCGCCCCCGTCCCTCCCGGCGAGCTGTTCCCCGCCTGCTGAGTCCGGCCCTGCGCGGAGCAAGAAGAAGACCGCCCCGATATGGGATAATGCGGAACCCGGCGGCGGCGGCCGCCTCCAATGCTCTGCAGCGGAAAGCGGGACCCTCTTCTATGGCGACTCTGGTGGTTTGCTCCGGCGGCCTGGACTCGGTGACCCTGGCCCACAGGGTGGCGGCGGAGGACGAGCTGGCGGGGCTGGTGACCTTCGACTACGGCCAGCGCCACCGCAAGGAGCTGGACTTCGCGGCGCGCGCGGCCGAGCGGCTGGGCGCGCGGCACGACGTGGTGGACCTGTCGGTGCTGGGCCGCCACCTGAGCGGCTCCGCCCTCACCGACGACGTGGACGTGCCGGACGGCCACTACGCCGCCGACAACATGGCGGTGACGGTGGTGCCCAACCGCAACCCCATCCTGTTCACCATCGCCTTCGGCATCGCCTCGTCCCGTGGCTGGGAGCGGGTGGCGGCGGCCATCCACGCCGGCGACCACTTCGTCTACCCCGACTGCCGGCCGGAGTTCGTGAGCGCCTTCGCCGAGATGGAGCACCGCGCCCTGGAGGGCATGGGCGAGGTGGCCTTCCACGCCCCCTTCGTCCACTGGGCCAAGGCCGACATCGTCGCCGAGGGGGCGCGGCTGGGGGTGCCCTTCGCCGAGACCTGGTCCTGCTACCGCGGCGAGAGCGTCCACTGCGGCCGCTGCGGCACCTGCGTGGAGCGCCGCGAGGCCTTCCACCTGGCGGGCGTGGCCGACCCCACCGCCTACACCGATCCCGACTACTGGCAGCAAGCCCTGAACGAGCAGGCCTGAAATGTTCACCCTCGCCTTCACCCGCCGCTACAGCATGAGCCACCGGCTGCTGTCCCTGCAGTCGGGCAAGTGCGGCATCCCCCACGGCCACAACGAGTACGTGACCGTGAAGCTGGCCGCGCGCGAGCCGGGCCCCCTGGACGGCGAGGCCAACATGGTCACGCCCTTCCACGACGCCAAGAAGCGCTGGCACGCCTGGATCGACCACGCGGTGGACCACAGCCTGCAGCTTTCCGGCCGGGACCCGCTGCTCGACTACTTCCGCGAGCACGAGCCGGAGCAGCTCCACCGCATCCTGGTGACCCCCGGCGATCCCTCCACCGAGGTCCTGGCCGCCTGCTTCATGGCCAAGATCCAGGCCTTCCTGGCCGACCAGGGCGACGGCCTGCGCTGCATCGAGGTGCGCATCGAGGAGACCCCCACCAATACGGTGATCTTCGACGGCGATCCGGCGGCGGTGCTGCCGGCCGGCGGCTCCCCCGGGCCGACCTGGTGGCAGCGCGCGGACGACAGCATCAATGACCTCTGAGACCGGGGCCGCCGGCACCGCCCTGCGCATCAGCGAGATCTTCGGGCCCACGGTGCAGGGCGAGGGCGCCCTCATCGGCCGGCCCACGGTGTTCGTGCGCGTGGGCGGATGCGATTACCGCTGCGCCTGGTGCGACACCCTGTACGCCGTGCTTCCGGAGTACCGGGACCGCTGGCAGGGCTGGGCGGCGGGGGCGGTGCTGGACGAGGTGGACCGGCTGGCCGGGGGGCCGATCCTGGTCAGCCTGTCGGGGGGCAACCCCGCGCTGCAGGACCTGGGACCGCTGATCGGCGAGGGGCACCGGCGCGGCCACGCCTTCGCCCTGGAGACCCAGGGCTCGCTCGGCCAGCCCTGGTTCGCCGAGCTCGACCACCTGACCCTGTCGCCCAAGGGCCCCTCCAGCGGCCACCTGACCACCCTGGGCGAGATCGAGGGCTGCCTGCAGGCGGCCGGGGACAGCCCGGCGACGGTGCTCAAGGTCGTGGTCTTCGACGACGGCGACTTCGACTACGCCCGCGAGCTGGCCGGCAACTTCCGCGAGCTGCCCGTCTACCTGCAGGTGGGCAACCCGGAGCCCGAGGGCGAGCCCGATCCGAGCGGGCTCATGGCCCGCTACCGCTGGCTGGTGGAGCGGGTGCTGGAGGCGCGCTGGTACGACGTCACCGTGCTGCCGCAGCTGCACGTGCTGGCCTGGGGCAACACCCCCGGGGTCTAGCAGGGCGTTGGAAAACGTCGCGAGGAGGCCATATGCAAGGCGCACAC
>DATFLO010000183.1:0-2461 GCA_035267605.1 Gammaproteobacteria bacterium | reverse complement strand
GCTGGCCGGGGTGATCGAGCACTGGTATGCCGACCGGGAGGAGCGGCGCCGGCCGGTGAACGTCGAGGAGCTCTGGGAGCACCTGGCGGCCGAGTACGGCTACGGGGGCTCGTACCGCTCGGTTCTGCGGTACGTGAGGGCGCGCTACCCGCGTCCGAAGCTCAGGACCTACCGGCGGGTGGAGACGCCGCCGGGGGCACAGACACAGACGGACTGGGCAGAGTACCCACAGGTGGATGTGGGTGAGGGGCCCCAGCCCTTGCACCTGTTCTGGATGACGCTCTCCCACAGCCGGCGGCCGGCGGCGGTGTGGAGCCGGCGGGAGGATCAGGTCTCCTGGGTCGCGTGCCACAATCAGGCGTACCGGCGCCTGGAGGGTGTGGCGGCGGTGAACCGGATCGACAACGTGAAGACGGCGCTGAGCCGCGGCGCGGGGGCGTGGGGCACGATCCATCCCACCTACCGGGCCTACGCGCAGACGGTGGGCTTCCACATCGACGCCTGCGGGCCGCGCGAGCCCCAGGCCAAGGGGAAGGCGGAGGCCAAGGTCCGGCTCGGGCGCCGGCGACTGGATCCGGCCGGCCGCCGCTTCGGCGGCCTCGAGGAGCTCCAGGCCTGGACGGACGAGCGGATCGACCGGTGGACGCGTACGGCGGTCTGCCCGGCCACCGGCGGGAGCGTGCACGAGAGCTGGCGCCGGGAGCTCGAGCGGCTGCGGCCGCTGCCGATCCTGCCCGAACCCTTCGACGTGGCGGTGACCCGGTGGGTGGACCGGGACTGCCTGGTGGCCTTCGAGGGCCGCCAGTATGCGGTCCCCTTCACCCTGGCCGGCCAGTCGGTCGAGGTGCGCGGCTGCGCCGGGGTGGTTCAGATCTGGGCCGAGGGCCGCGTGGTGAAAGCGTATCCGAGGCACACGGCCGAGCGGCTCCTCATGGACCCGGGCTGCTTCGAGGGCGAGGCCACGGGCCGCGTCCTGCCTCCGCCGCCCCTGGGCCGCATGGGCAAGAAGCTCCAGGAGATCTACCTCCTGCCGGTCGAGGCGCGGCCCGTGGACCTGTACGCCGCCCTGGCGGAGGTGGCCCGGTGAGCGCCCCGCAGGCAGCGGCCCGGAAGGGCCGGGTGGATCTCGACCGCACGCAGGAGGCCCTCGTCCAGCTCGGCTTCACCCACGCCGCCGAGCGGCTGGGCGAGCTCCTCTCCGAGGCGGTCAAGACGAACCTGCCCGCCCACCGCTTCCTGGACGGACTCCTGGAGGCGGAGATCCGCCAGCGCGAGGAGCGCCGCATCAAGACCTCGCTCCGCCTCTCGGGGCTCCCGACCGGCTACACGCTGGCCGACTTCGACTGGGCCTTCCAGCCGTCGGTCGAGCGCAGCCGGGTCGAGACGCTGGCCACCTGCGCCTGGATCCGCGAGCGGGAGACCCTCCTCATCCAGGGGCCGCCCGGGGTCGGCAAGACCCACCTCGGGGTGGCCCTGGGCGTCAAGGCCGTCGAGCACGGCTTCTCGGTCGCCTTCTTCCGGCTCGAGGATCTCCTGCACAGCCTCAAAAAGGACGCCGAGGTCCCGCCCCGCAGGCTGCGGTCGAAGAAGTACATGAACGTCGCCCTTCTCATCATCGATGAGGTCGGCTTCCAGCCCCTCACCCGGCTCGAGGCCAGCCTCCTCTTCCGCCTGGTGAGCTACCGCTACCAGAAGGGCTCGATCCTCATCACCACCAACAAGGCCGTCAAGGACTGGCCCGAGGTCCTGGCCGGCGACGAGGTCATGGCCACCGCCCTCCTCGACCGGCTGCTCCACCACTGCCACGT
This sequence comes from Gammaproteobacteria bacterium, assembly GCA_035267605.1. Taxonomy (GTDB): domain Bacteria; phylum Pseudomonadota; class Gammaproteobacteria; order Thiohalorhabdales; family Thiohalorhabdaceae; genus Thiohalorhabdus. The sequence goes on along the minus strand of DATFLO010000183.1, from coordinate 653 downwards.
CCTCAACATCAAGGGCAGGAGCTACCGGCTGCGTGACCTCGAGCGGCTCATGAAATGAGGGCCCGTCCCGGCACACCCGAACCCGGAGGTGACCCATCACCAGCAGGAGCAGGGTCGTAATAGTATGCGTCCGCTAACATCGTGAGACTTGGCGTCCATTGACACCAATTCCAGCCCGTAGCCTGGCCCCAACATCCCGAGACCCGAATCCGGGAGGCATGACCATGGGGCGCGAGGCCGGACATCCGGGCAGCATCGATCGCCGAGGCGACAGCTTTCGCGTGCGTTTCTCCGTCTACGGCGAGCGGCACTCATTCACCCTCCCGGGGGTGAGCCGGGCCGAGGCCATTGACTTCGCCCGGACTAAGTATCGGGAGCTGACGAAGGGCGGCCGCGCCGCCGTGCGTCTTCAAATGAGCGAGCTCATCGATCGCTTCAAGAAGGAAGTGCTTCCGACCCTCACCAAGGGCACGCGCCGCAGCTACAAGGACAGCCTCAAGCCGATTCGCACCTACTTCGTGCATGCGCAGGTAGACCCCCTCTCGACACGGATCGGCGCCGACGACGTGCGCCGCTTTCTGGTCTGGAGACAGCATCACGGCCCGCACGGGAAGCTCCGCAAGAAACCCCTCTCAGGCCGGACACTGCAGAAG
>DATFLO010000182.1:0-22964 GCA_035267605.1 Gammaproteobacteria bacterium | reverse complement strand
CGACCGCGCCGGCCAGCTCGGTGGCCTCGCCCTCGCTCACCGCCCGCAGCAGGTTGCCGCCCATGCGCCCGGAGGCGCCGGTGATCACGATCCGGGTCACTGCTTTCTCCTTTCCGGGAAAAGACGGGGGCACGGCTCGAGCCGTAGAGCGGGCTTCCGGGGCCCTCCTCTCCGAGCTCCTGCAGAGCCCGCCCCCGGCGGCAGCCGCCGCCGTTACGCCCCGCTCACGACGCGAGCCGGTCCAGGAAGTCGCGGACCTTGTCCCACCACGACTTGCTGTGGGGATGGGAGCCGTTGCCCTGGCCGGCTTCCTCCTCGAGCTCGCGCAGCAGCTCCTTCTGGCGCTCGCTGAGGTTGACCGGCGTCTCCACGCGCACGGTGCACAGCAGGTCGCCCGGCTTCGACGAGCGCACCCCGGTGATGCCCTTGCCGCGCAGGCGGAAGGTCTTGCCCGACTGGGTGCCGCCCGGGACCTTCATGTTGGCCTCGCCCTCGAGGGTGGGCACGGTCACCGAGTCGCCGAGGGCGGCCTGGGTGATGCTGATGGGCACCTCGCAGCGCAGGTCGTCGCCGTCACGCTCGAAGATGGGGTGGGGCTTGAGGCGCACCTCCACGAACAGGTCGCCGCGCGGGCCGCCGTGCTCGCCGGGCTCGCCCTCGCCGGACAGGCGAATGCGGTCGCCCGAATCCACCCCGGCCGGGATGTTGACCTCGAGGCTCTTGTCCTGGCGCTGGAAGCCGGTGCCGCGGCAGTCGGTGCAGGGCTGATCGATCTTCTCGCCCTCGCCGCCGCAGTCGGGGCACGGCTGCGTCACCGAGAAGAAGCCCTGCTGCATGCGCACCTGGCCCATGCCGGCGCAGGTGGTGCACTTGCTCTTGGAGGTGCCGGGCTTGGCCCCGGAGCCGTCGCAGGTACCGCACTCGCTCTTCGAGGGCACCTTGATGGTGACCGTGGTTCCGGCCGCGGCGTCCTCCAGCGACAGGTCCAGGGCGTAGCGCAGGTCGGCGCCGCGGTGGGCGCGCCGCCCGCCGCGGCCGCCGCCGAACATGTCGCCGAAGATATCGCCGAAGATGTCGCTGAAGCCGCCGCCCCCGAAGCCGCCGAAGCCCTCGGCGCCCCCGGCACCGCCGCCGCCGGCGCCGGACACGCCGGCGTGGCCGAAGCGGTCGTAGGCGGCCCGCTTGTCGGGGTCGGAGAGGACCTCGTAGGCCTCCTTGGCCTCCTTGAACTTCTCCTCGGCGTCGGCGTCATCCGGATTGCGGTCCGGATGGTACTTCATGGCCAGGCGCCGGTAGGCCTTCTTGAGGTCCTCGTCGGAGGCATCCTTGGCGACCCCGAGGATCTCGTAGTAGTCGCGCTCCGCCATGGGATCCCTTTCGTCCGTTGCCGTTGCGCAGGGCCCGACGGCACTCAGGCGCGGGGGGCCCGCGCCTGAAGGTGCCGTCGGTGATGAGCGACCTTACTGGTTCTTGTTCTGGTCGTCATCGCCCTCGGTGAACTCCGCGTCGATGACGTCGTCATCGGACGAGGACTGCTGCTCGCCGCCGGCCTCGGCGCCGCCGGTCTGCTCGGCGCCGGCCTGCTGGTAGGCCTGCTCGGCGAGCTTGTGGGAGGCGTTGGCCAGCTTCTCCATGGCCTGGTCGATGGCCTCCTTGTCGTCGCCGTCCATGACCTGCTCCAGCTCGCTGATGGCCGACTCGATGTTCTGCTTGTCCTCGTCGCTCACCTTGTCGCCGTAGTCCTCCAGCGACTTGCGGGTGGAGTGGATGAGGGTGTCGGCCTGGTTGCGGGCCTCCACCAGCTCACGCTGCTTGTGGTCCTCGTCGGCGTGGGCCTCGGCATCCTGGATCATCTGCTCCACCTCTTCCTCGCTCAGGCCGGAGCCGGCGCGGATCTGGATGGACTGCTCCTTGCCGGTGCCCTTGTCCTTGGCGGAGACGTTGAGGATGCCGTTGGCGTCGATGTCGAAGGTGACCTCGATCTGCGGCACGCCGCGCGGGGCCGGCGGGATGTCGCTGAGGTCGAAGCGGCCCAGCGACTTGTTGCCGCCCGCCATCTCGCGCTCGCCCTGGAGCACGTGGATGGTCACCGCGCTCTGGTTGTCCTCGGCGGTGGAGAACACCTGCGACGCGCTGGTCGGGATGGTGGTGTTCTTCTCGATGAGCTTGGTCATCACCCCGCCCAGGGTCTCGATGCCCAGCGACAGCGGCGTCACGTCCATGAGCAGGACGTCCTTGACGTCGCCGGCGAGCACGCCGCCCTGGATGGCGGCGCCGATGGCCACCACCTCGTCGGGGTTGACGTCCTTGCGCGGCTCCTTGCCGAAGAACGCCTTGACCTGCTCCTGGACCTGCGGCATGCGGGTCTGGCCGCCCACCAGGATGACGTCGTCGATCTCGTTAGCGGAGACGCCGGCATCCTTCATGGCGGTCTTGCAGGGCTCGATGGAGCGCTGCACCAGGTCCTCCACCAGCGACTCGAACTTGGCCCGGGTCACCTTGATCTCGAGGTGCTTGGGGCCGTTCTGGTCGGCGGTGATGAACGGCAGCGACACCGTGGTCTGCTGGCTGGAGGACAGCTCGATCTTGGCCTTCTCGGCGGCGTCCTTGAGCCGCTGCAGGGCCAGCCGGTCCTTGCGCAGGTCGATGCCCTCGTCGCCCTTGAACTCGTCGGCCAGGTGGTCCACCAGGCGCTGGTCGAAGTCCTCGCCGCCGAGGAAGGTGTCGCCGCTGGTGGCCATCACCTCGAAGGAGGACTCGCCCTCGATGTCGGCGATGTCGATGATGGAGATGTCGAAGGTGCCGCCGCCGAGGTCGTAGACCGCCACCTTGCGGTCCTTGCCCTGGCCAGCCTCCTTCTTGTCCAGGCCGTAGGCCAGCGACGCCGCGGTGGGCTCGTTGATGATGCGCTTGACCTCGAGCCCGGCGATACGGCCGGCGTCCTTGGTGGCCTGGCGCTGGGAGTCGTTGAAGTACGCCGGCACGGTGATCACCGCCTCGGTGACCTCCTCGCCCAGGTAGTCCTCGGCGGTCTGCTTCATCTTCTGCAGCACCATGGCCGAGATCTCCTGCGGCGCGTACTTCTTGTCGTCGACCTGGACCCAGGCGTCGCCGTTGTCGGCCTCGACGATCTGGAAGGGCACCTGCTCGATGTCCTTCTTGGTGGTGGGGTCGTCGAAGCGGCGCCCGATCAGGCGCTTGATGGCGTACAGGGTACGCTCGGGGTTGGTCACCGCCTGGCGCTTGGCGGCCTGACCCACCAGGCGCTCGCCGTCCTCGCTGAAGCCCACCATGGACGGCGTGGTGCGGTCGCCTTCGCTGTTCTCGATCACCCGCGTGCGCTCGCCTTCCATGACGGCCACGCAGGAGTTGGTGGTTCCCAGGTCGATGCCGATGATCTTGCCCATGGCGTTATCCCCTTACGGATCTGAAATGCGTGATGCGGTTTGCCGGTCCGGCGGCACCCGGCTCAGGAGTCGCCGCCCTCGGATTCGTTGTCGTCGCCGTTGGCCCCCGGGCTCACCGAGACCTCGACCATGGCCGGGCGCACCAGCCGGTCGTGCAGCAGGTAGCCCTTCTGCATCACCGAGACCACGCGGTTGGGCTCGCCCTCGCTCTCCACCGTGGACATGGCCTGGTGGAAGTTGGGGTCGAACTTCTCCTCGAGCGGATTGACCTCGGTGACGCCGTACTTGGCCAGCAGCTCTTCGAGCATGTTGAGCGTCATCTCGATGCCCTTGTGGAGCTTCTGGGCGCTGTCGGCGCCCTCCTCCACCTGCACCCGCAGGGCCATCTCGAGGCTGTCCTTGACCGGCAGGACCTCCTTGAGGAAACCCTCGAGCGCATACTTGCGGGCGTTCTCGGCGTCCTTCTCGGCCCGCCGCCGGGCATTCTCGCCCTCGGCCTTGGCGCGCAGGGCCTGGTCGTAGTAGGTGTTCACGGAGCCTTCCAGCTCTTCCACCCGCCCGGCCAGCTCGCGCGCCCTGTCCCGCAGGACGGCGGTATCGTCGGGTAGGCCCTCGACCTCCTGGCGGAGGGGGCTGTCCTCCTGCCCGGCGGCGCCGGCTGGCGTCTCGGTCTCGTGACCCGTCTCCTGCTGGGGGGCCTGCTCGGCGCCCTCGGTGTTCTTGCTGGGGTCGCTCATCGCTCCCTTTGCCCTTTCCTGCGGTTGCCGATCCAACCCTGCATCGAGTGTTACGTGTCTAGGTGGGGCCCCCGGGCGGGGCTTTCAACCCGTCCCCCGGGAAAAAAGACGAAAAAAATCCCGGAGCGGGGCTCCGGGACGGCACGGGCTGGGGCGCGGCGGGGTCAGGCCGGCTGCTGCTCGCCGGGCGGGGCGTTCAGCGACAGCACCGTGGACAGCTGCTGGGCGGTGCAGTCCACAAAGGGGATGGTGACGGCGTAGTTCATGCGCGCCGGGCCGATGACCGCCACCGTGCCGAGGCCGTCGTCCTCGGTGCGGTAGTTGGCGGTGACCACGCTGCAGTCCTGCAGCGCGGCGTGGCCCACCTCCTCGCCGATGCGCAGATGCACCCCGGCTTCGTCGGGGACCCCCTCCAGCAGCCGGGCCACCTCGTCGGGCTCCTCGAGCACCTCGAACAGCTCGCGCAGGCGGCTGTTGCGGGCGAATTCGGGGTAGTCCAGGAGGTTGCCCTGGCCCTCGATGAACAGCTCATCGTCCTCATCGAAGTCGAGGGCGGACCAGCCAATGTCGGCGGCCAGCCGCGCCAGCGGCTCGGCCTCGGCGCCGCTGTCGCGGGCCAGGGCGCGCTTGACCTCGGCCAGGGGCTGACCGGCGAAGCGGTCGTTGAGGTAGTTGGCGGCGCGCTCCAGCTCGGCCTCGGCCACCGGCCGCTCCAGCTCCACGATGCGGTTCTGCACGATGCCGGTGGTGGTCACCAGGATGGCCAGCACGCGGTACTGGGCCAGGGTGAGGAAGTCGATCTGGCGAAACCGCCCCTGGGCCAGGCGCGGCACCAGGACGATGCCGACGTAGTGGGTGTGGCCGGAGATCAGCCGCCCGGTGGCGTGATAGAGCTGGTAGATGTCGGAGGCCTGGCGGTACAGGCTCTCGCGGATCTGGGCCTGCTCCTCGGCACCCAGCGGCCGCATCTCCAGCATGATGGCCACGAACAGGCGGTAGCCGCGACTGGTGGGGACGCGCCCGGCGCTGGTATGGGGCGAGCGCACCAGCCCCAGGTCCTCGAGGTCGGCCACGATGTTGCGGATGGTGGCCGGACTCACCTCCAGCCCGGACTCGCGCGCCAGGACGCGCGAGCCCACCGGGGCGCCGGTCTCGATGTAGAGACGGACCAGGGTCTTGAGGACCTGCTTGGAACGGTCGTCCAGCTGGGAATGCAACCGGCGATACCTCGTTTGTCCGCTGGCGGGTCCGGAGTCGCCCCGGGCCTGTGCCGCCGGAGGCTAGCAACGCCCCCGGCGGGTGTCAATTTGGGGCCACTATACCTCATTGCGGGGCCGGCACGGCGCCAATTGCAAGAAGTGGCCGACTCAGGGCACTATTGATCGCAGCGCGGCCGGAGGGTTCCCTTTCGCGCCGCTCCCCTTCCCGTCCCGACCGGATGCCCGCGTGCACAGCAGCGATTTCCAGACCGTCGCCATCATCGGCAAATACGGCGACGCCGAGGTCAAGCACTCGGTGGCCCACTTGGTGGAGATGCTCACCGCCGTCGGGGTGCGGGTGCTGGTGGAGCGGGCCACCGCCGGCGAGCTGCCCACCGAGGCGCCCCACGAGTCCGCGGGGCTGCCCGCCATCGGCGGCGAGGCCAACCTGGTGCTGGTGGTGGGCGGCGACGGCACCCTCATCGGCGCCGCGCGCAACCTGTGCGAGTACGAGATCCCGCTGGTGGGGGTCAACCTGGGACGGCTGGGCTTCCTCACCGAGACCAGCCTGACCAACGTGGAGGGCAGCATGGAGGCCCTGCTGGCCGGCCGCTACCAGGTGGAGGAGCGCATGATGCTCCACATCCGGGTCCAGCGGCAGGCCGGCGACCTCACCGTGGAGCGGGCCTTCAACGACGTCGTGGTGCACCGCGGCAACATCGCCCGCATGGTGGAGATGGAGACCTATGTGGACGGCCAGTTCGTGTTCAGCCAGCGCTCCGACGGCCTGATCGTGGCCAGCCCCACCGGCTCCACCGCCTACGCCCTGTCCGCCGGCGGGCCCATCCTCCACCCCTCCATGCGCGCCTTCGCGCTGGTACCGGTGTGCCCGCACACCCTCACCAACCGCCCCATCGTGCTGCCCGGCCACAGCCACATCGAGGTGGTGCTGGTGAACAACCCGGGCGAGGTGCAGCTGACCCTCGACGGCCAGACCAACTTCTCCCTGGCCGACGGCGACCGCATCCACATCCAGCGCGACGAGCACAACGTCCAGCTGCTGTCCGACCCGGGACGCAACTACTTCGACGTGCTGCGCGAGAAGTTCAGCTGGGGCGAGCGCAACTGATGACCACCGGCCCGCGGGGACGCTGACATGCTGCGCCAGCTTTCCATCCGCAACCTGGCGGTGATGGCCGCCTGCGACATCGAGCTGGGGGACGGCTTCACCGTCCTCACCGGCGAGACCGGCGCCGGCAAGTCCATCCTGGTCGACGCCCTGGGCCTGGTCCTGGGCGACCGCGCCGACCTCGACCAGATCCGCTCGGGCGCCGAGCAGGCCGAGGTCACCGCCGAGTTCGAGCTGGCCGCGGACAACCCGGCCGCGGCCCTGCTGCGCGAGCAGGCGCTGGAGGGCGAGGCCGGCGAGTGCCTGGTGCGCCGGGTGCTCTCCCGGGAAGGCCGGTCCAAGGCCTTCGTCAACGGCCGCTCGGTGCCGGTTCAGACCCTCAAGGACCTGGGCGAGTGGCTGGTCGACATCCACGGCCAGGGCGAGCACCACACCCTGCTGCACGCCGCCACCCAGCGCGACCTGCTGGACGGCTTCGCCGGCGCCGGCGACCAGGCGCGCTGGGTGGCCGCGGCCTGGGGCAACTGGCAGCAGGCGGCGGCGGATCTGGCCGAGCTGGAGCGCAGCCAGGGCGAGCGCGAGGAGCGCCGCGAGCTGCTGCGCTACCAGGTGGGCGAGCTGGAGGAGCTGGCCCTGCAGGCCGGCGAGATCGAGCAGCTGGAGGCGGAGCGCGCCCGGCTGGGCTCGGTGCACCGGCTGATGGAGGGCGCCCAGGGCCTGGTGCAGCTGCTCTACGAGCAGGAGGGCGCGGCCTCCGAGCAGCTGGGCCATGCCCATTCCGAGCTGGAGGAGCTGGCCGGCACCGACGCCGAGCTGGCCGAGGCCCGCGACCTGGTGGCGAACGCCCTGGCCCAGACCGAGGAGGCGGCCGAGGCGGTGCGCCACTACCTGGGCCGCCTGGAGGCCGATCCCGAGCGCCTGGAGGCGGTCCAGCAGCGCCTGGACACGGTCTACCAGCTGGCCCGCAAGCACCACTGCGAGGTGGAGGAGCTGGTGGAGCTGGGCGCCCGCCTGCGCACTGAGCTAAACCAGCTGGACGAGCTCGGCCCGCGCCTGGAGGCCGCCCGCGCCGAGGTGGAGCGCACCCGCGCCACCTACGCCGACGCCGCCGGCGAGCTGAGCCGCATGCGCCGCGCCGGGGCCGACAAGCTGGCCCAGCGGGTGAGCGAGGAGATCCAGGTGCTGGGCATGCCCGACGCCGCCCTGGAGGTGGCGCTGGAGACCGCGGAGGAGCCGGAGGGCGGCGGCCCGCACGGCATGGACCGGGTGGAGTACCGGGTGATCACCAACCCCGGCGAGCCGCCGCGGCCGCTGGCCAAGATCGCCTCCGGCGGCGAGCTGTCCCGGCTGTCGCTGGGGCTGCAGGTGGTGCTGGCGCGCCACACCGAGGTGCCCACCCTGATCTTCGACGAGGTGGACGTGGGCGTGTCCGGCGCGGTGGCGGAGATGGTGGGGAACAAGCTGCGGGCGGTGGGCGATCGCGGCCAGGTGCTGGCGGTCACCCACCTGGCCCAGGTGGCGGCCCAGGGCCACCACCACCTGCAGATCCGCAAGGAGAGCGACGGCGGCGGGGCCTTCACGCGGGTGGAGCCGCTGTCCGAGGAGCAGCGGGTGGAGGAGATCGCCCGCATCCTGGGCAGCGCCACCATCACCGAATCCACCCGCGCCAACGCCCGCGAGATGCTGGAGGGGGCCGGCAGCCGGGCCGGATAACGGCGGGGCGGATAACGGCGGGCCGGCTAGGCCCGGCCCTCCTCCTCTTCCCGGCAGTCGGCGCACAGGCCGTAGAGCTCCATGCGATGCTCGGTGAGCTTGAAGTTATGCTCCCGGGCCACCTGCTCCTGCAGGCGCTCGATCTCGTCGTTGACGAACTCCTCCACCCGGCCGCAGCGCACGCAGACCATGTGGTCGTGGTGCTTGTTCTCGTCGAGCTCGAAGAAGGCCCGCTCGCCGTCGAAGTGGTGGCGCTTGACCAGGCCGGCCTGCTCGAACTGGGTGAGCACCCGGTAGACCGTGGCCAGCCCCACCTCCTCGCCGGCGTCGAGCAGGCTGCGGTAGACCCCCTCGGCAGTCAGGTGGCGCTCCTCGGCATCCTCGAGCAGCTGTAATATCATTAGCCGGGGCCGGGTGGCCTTCAGCCCCGCCTGCTTGAGCTCGTCCGTTTCACGGGTCATGCCGGTCTCCTCGCTGGGGGCCGCAGGCCTGCTGCGGCCCTACGCCCCGGAACGACAATCACTCTCGGCGGATTATTGTACAACTGGTCCGGCGCGCTGGCGAAGGCCGGCGCCCGCCCGCAACGGAGCTTGCCATGGTGTCCCAGGCGCTGCGCCTCGCCCTCCCCTTCCTGCTGCTGGCGGTCCTTGCGGCCGGCTGTGCCCGGCCGGAGATCGAGCAGGGCAACTACCTGACGCGCTCGCAGGCGGCCAAGGTGAACAAGGGCATGGAACGCTCGGCGGTGCGTGCCGCCCTGGGCGATCCGCTGCTGGCGCACCCCTTCCACCCCGACCGCTGGGACTACATCTACACCCACATCGGCGAGGACGGCTCCCAGACCCGCAGCCGGCTGACCCTGTACTTCAACGACAGCGGCAGCGTCAGCCGCATCGTGCGCGGCGGCGAACCCTTCCCCGAGGGCTATTCGGCCGAGGGCTCCTGACCCTCCCCGTCCCCGCCTGCATCGGCACTATCCCGGCGCTTGCGGGTGCGGGCCTTCTTGGGGTCCGCCTGCAGCGGCCGGTAGATCTCGACCCGGTCGCCCTCGCGCAGCACGTGGTCCCCCTTCACCGGCTTGCTGAACACCCCCAGGCGCTTGTCCGAGATGTCCAGATGGGGAAACTTCTCCAGGATGCCGGACATGCGCACCGCCTCCTCGGCGGTGATCCCCTCCGGGGCCTCGAACTCGACCCACTCCTGGTGCTCGGGCTCGGCGTAGGCCACGCTGATCTGCATCGCTTCACCACTCCTTGCCGGCCGCTTCAGCCGGGGCCGTAGACGGTCTCGGCGCGCTTGCGGAAGTCGGCCACCAGGGTGTCCACCGCACGGTGGAACACCGGGCCGATCATCATCGACAACATGCGGTTGACGAACTCGAACTGGATCGACATGTGCACCCGCGAGCCGCCGTCCTCGCGCGGCTCGAAGGTCCAGACGCCCTCCAGGAAACGGAACGGCCCCTCGAGCAGGCGCATCTCCACCAGCTTGGCGTGCTGGTAGCGGTTGCGGGTGGAGAACGACTTGCGCAGCCCCTTGTACTCCAGGGTCAGCTCCGCCGTCAGGCTGTCCTCCTCCCGCCCCAGGATGCGCCCGTGGCTGCACCACGACAGGAACTCGGGATAGGACTCGATATCCATCACCAGGTCGTACATCTGCTCGGGGCTGTGGGGAACCACCTCGCTGCGCTCGAGGGAGGGCATGACGGTGAACGGCCTCCGGGAAGAAACAGTTTTAAGTGTTAAGTTTTAAGTGTTAAGTAAAAAAACAACCAGAAACGGCCCATCCCAGCCCCCTCATTCAGGCCTAAGCCCTCAATAGAACGGGCTTTTCCTCCGTCCCTTAAAACTTAAAACTTAACACTTAAAACCCGCCAAACACCGGCGTCAGCCACGCCGCCCCTCCCCCGCCCGCCACGAATGCAGATCGATCACCACCGCGACGATCAGCGTGACGAACAGCCAGCCGGCGCCGATGCCGACCACGGCGGTGGCGGAGTAGCCGCCGTAGGGGGCGGCGAATTCCTGGGCCAGGGAGCGGTCGATGAGGCCGAGCAGGACCACCGGGATGATGATCTTGAGGCTGTAGTCCAGCCACGACCGCTGCAGCCACACCCCGGCGATGGACAGCAGCACGAACAGCCGCGCCAGGAACGGGCCGAGGCCGCCGCCGGTCTGGTGCAGGCCGAACCAGGTCAGAGCCAGCGCGCCGGTCATGAGCAGGCGCATGAAGGTGCCGTAGTGGGCGCTGAAGCGGAACTCGCCGGCCTCCTCGATGTGCGCGCCGAGGCGCTCGCCGCCGAACACCCAGCCCACGATCAGGGCCTCCAGCAGGCCCACCAGCACCAGGCCGTAGCTGGTCATGAAGTGGTCGACGATGTCGAGCCAGCTGATGCCGGCGCCGGTGGTGAACACCAGGCCCAACAGGAAGCCGATGGTGCACAGGGTGCCCACCGCCTTGCCGCGGTTGATGCGGTACTTGTCCGACAGGGCCGAGACGAAGGCCTGGATCAGGGAGATGGAGGAGGACAGGCCGGCGATGGCCAGGGCGGTGAAGAACACCACGCCGAACAGCGAGGACAGAAACGGCAGCTCGCTGATCACCTTGGGGTAGGAAACGAAGGCCAGACCGATGCCGGAGGTGACCACCTCGCTAACGGGCATGCCCTTGGCCTGGGCCATGAAGCCGAGGGTGGCGAACACCGCGACGCCGGCGAAGATGGCGAAGAAGGAGTCGGCGAAGGCGGTGATCAGGGCGTTGCGGGTGATGTTGGAGCGCTCCGGGAGGTAGGAGGCGTAGGCGATCATGATCCCGAAGCCCAGCGACAGGGTGAAGAAGATCTGGGTGATGGCGGCCACCCACACCCGCCAGTCGGCCAGCTTGCTCCAGTCGGGGTGCAGGTACCAGGACAGGCCCTGGCCGGCCCCGGGCAGGAACAGCGACCACACCACCAGGCCGATCATGAGCACGAACAGCAGCGGGATGAACACCCGGATCACCGGCTCCACCCCGGCGCGCAGGCCGCGCCCCACCACCACGCCGTTGATGGCCCAGACCAGGGCCAGCGAGATGACCACGGTCAGGCGCGGCCCGGTGAGCTCGAAGGGCCCGTGCAGGCTGCCGCCGGCGTCCTGGGCGCCCAGGAACTGGCCGAAGAAGAAGGCGTTGGCGCCGCCGGCGAGGTCCTGCCAGGGCTGGTACAGGGAGAACACGATGAAGTTCAGGCACCAGGCGATGACCACGCAGTAGTAGATCAGGATGCCGAACATGGTGAAGCCCACCGCCCACCAGCCCACCCACTGGAAGCGCCGGTCGATGCGGAACATGGACAGCGGCGCCGAGGCCTTCATGTAGTGGCCGATGCCGAACTCCAGCAGCAGCAGGGGGATGCCGACGATGAACAGGGCCAGGATGTAGGGCACCAGGAAGGCGCCGCCGCCGTTCTCGTAGGTGACGTAGGAGAATCGCCAGATGTTGCCCAGGCCTACCGCCGAGCCGATGGCCGCCATCACGAAGCCGGCGGTGGACTGCCACTGCTCCCGTTGCTCGCTCATGGCCTCCCTTTCCCCGTTTTGGCTGGAACGGCCCCGCCTCCGTCAGGGCTGCGCCCACTGTCCAGCCCCTGTCCGCGCGGGCCGCGCCCAGCCTACCAGAGTTGCCCCGGCCATGCCGCCCGCGCCCGGCGGGGAGGGGTCAATTGAGGGGGTGATGGGGACCGGGGTAGGATAGGCGCCTTCCCCCAACCCGCCGAGAGCACGTCCATGGGTGCACCGCCGCGACAGATCGCCCAGAACAAGAAGGCCCGCTTCGACTTCCACATCGAGGAGGAATTCGAGGCCGGCATCGAGCTGCAGGGCTGGGAGGCCAAGGCCCTGCGCGCCGGGCGGGTGAACATCAAGGAGAGCCACGTCATCATCCACCATGGCGAGGCGTGGCTGGTGGGCGCGCGCATCACGCCGCTGCCCGAGGTCTCCACCCACATCACCCCCGACCCCACCCGCACCCGCCGCCTGCTGCTGCACAAGCACCAGCTGCGCACCCTGGTGGGCCAGACCCAGCAGAAGGGCTACACCATCGTGCCGCTGGACATGCACTGGACGCGCGGTCGGGCCAAGGTCCAGATCGCCCTGGCCAAGGGCAAGAAGAAGGTGGACAAGCGCCACGACATCAAGGAAAAGGACTGGCAGCGCCAGAAGCAGCGCCTGATGAAGGAGAAGAACCGGTAGGTGGAACGCCAAGGCGCCAAGACGCCAAGGGCGGCAAAAATGGGGCTGGGTTTGGAGTCCCTTCCGGCAGGGTGGGAGCGACGGCCACGCTGCGAAGCCCTTTCCAGCCCCAGGTCGGGGTAAGGACGCCGGCCTCCACAGTCCGCCTTCCAATCACCTTTCTCCGGCCTTCCTTGGCGTCTTGGCGCCTTGGCGTTCCCACCGCGGAACTTCCGGACAAGCCCACAGTCGTAGTGGGTGAATCCGGTTGAGGATTCCCGCCCCTGCCCGGCCAGCAGCTTGGCCGGTGCCTTGCAGGGAAATGTGGGCAGGGGCGGGACCATCTGGTAGGCTGGATCCCGATTAGCTACGGGGGCGATTTGGATTCGACGTGAGCCCGCAAGCTATTGGTGCATGCCGAGGTGCTGGGCGACCTCGTAAAACTCCCCAGCCGGTAAAGATACCTGCCGACAACGAAGAGTTCGCCGTAGCCGCATAAACCCGGCTACCCCGCTTCCTGAGCTGTCCGTGGCGAGGGATCAAGCGGGTCGACCTTCACGGAACCGCAGCGACGCCCCGCCCGGGGCCAACCGCTGTTAAATCCAAACCGGGCTAACCGCACCGCAGCCCTGCCACCCGGGCCAGCGGTCGGGAAAACAAAGGGTGGATAAGCATGTAGATCCGATAGTGGACGGTTCGCGGACGCGGGTTCGAGTCCCGCCGCCTCCACCAACGCCGCAAGGCCGCCCGGTCCCCCGGGCGGCCTTTTTCGTGCTCCGCGCCTCCCCCGCTCGCGACCGCCGGCCGCCACTCACGACGGCAACCGACCGCCGGTTGGAAAAGCGTTGCCCCCGGGGGCGGCACCGGGTTTCCTGTGGGGGACGCTCGGTCGCCTACCGGGGGCCGCGCCGGGCCTGAAACGGGGGAGGAACCGATGCGCTACAGCCATGGAGTTTCGGAGGCGGTTCTGGCCACCCAGGCGCAGGCCGCCAACTCCCACCAGCCGGCCGACGGCCCGGGCGGGATCACCCTGGTGCTGGTAACCATCGCCCTGCTGGTGGCGGTTTCCCTGCTCTGCCACTCCGCCTCGTCCCGCTCCAGCCGCAGCGACCGCAACGCCTCCTCCCCCTCCCGCCGCGACGACTGAGCCCGCACCGGGCCCACGCCGGAGCGGTTCGGCTGCGCTTGAAATCCCACAAAAAAATTGTGTAAATAGGGTGAGCCCATTCCCCAACCCGGTGGTGCCGCCCCATGCTCGACCCGTCCTTCCCTCCCCTGCGCCTGCGCGGCCGCGAGCTCCTGCCCCTGGTCCAGGGCGGCATGGGGGTGGGCGTCTCCGCCCATCGCCTGGCCGGAACCGTGGCCGGCCTGGGCGGGGTGGGGACCGTCGCCAGCGTCGACCTGCGCCGCCTGCATCCCGACCTGATGGAGGAGGTCAGGCGCAGCCGTGACCCGGAGGCCCACTCTCGGGCCAATCTCACCGCCCTCGACCGCGAGATCCGGGCCGCCAAGCGGCTCGCCGGCGGCGCCGGGCTGATCGCGGTCAACGTCATGCGGGCCCTGCGCGACTTCGCCGATCACGTGCGCCAGGCCTGCGCCAGCGGCGCCGACGCCATCGTCATGGGCGCCGGCCTGCCCCTGGAGCTGCCCGATCTGGTGCAGGACTTCCCCGACGTGGCCCTCATCCCCATCGTCTCCGATGCCCGCGCCGCGCGCATCGTGCTCAAGCGGTGGGCGCGCAAGGGGCGGCTGCCGGACGCGCTGGTGGTGGAGAACCCGCGCTACGCCGGCGGCCATCTGGGGGTGAGCCGGATCGGCGAATGGGAGGAGGCGCGCTTCGGCTACGAGGAGGTGCTTCCCGCAATTCGGCAGGCATTGGCCGACACCGGCCCGGAGGCGGCGGCCATCCCGCTGATCGCCGCGGGCGGCATCAACAGCCACGGGCGCCTGGCGGAGGTGATGGAGCTGGGCGCCGACGCCGCCCAGGTGGGCACGCCCTTCGCCGTCACCCGCGAGGGCGATGCCCACCCCGAGTTCAAGCGGGTGCTGGCCGAGGCCGACCCCGAGGAGACGGTGACCTTCGTCAGCGCCGCCGGACTGCCAGCCCGCGCCGTGCGCACGCCCTGGCTGGAGCGCTACCTGGGCATGGAGGAGGCCCTGCGCGAGCGCGCCGATCCCGCCTGCGCCACCTGCCCCACCTTCGTCGAGTGCCTGTCCCACTGCGGCTTCAAGGACGGCAAGGAAGCCGCCGGCCAGTTCTGCATCGAGACCCGCCTGGCCGCCGCCCAGGCCGGCAAGGTGCGCCAGGGCCTGTTCTTCCGCGGCGCGGCCGCCCTGCCCTTCGGCCGCGACATCCGGCCGGCGGCCGACCTGATGCGGCTGCTGCTCACCGGCAGCGCCGAGCCCGCCGCCCACCCCGCCTTCGCCTCGTCCTGAGCCGGCGGCACCGGGGGCCGTGCGCCCCCGGGAACCGCACCGCCCCCCTCCGCCCGAATACCCGACCAAAAAAATTGGTTCATAAGTATTGCACGGGAAACTAAATAGGACTAAATTAGTCCTAGTTTTGGCACCGGCGAAGCAGCCGGCGCCGAGCCTTGCCCCGAACCGGGAGCCCCTTCAGGCATGCTGCGAATCAGCAAGATGACCGACTACGGCACGGTGGTGATGACCCACCTGGCCCAGCACCCGGAGCGCCGCTGCAGCGCCCGCGAGCTGGCCGAGGAGCTGCACATCGGGGTGCCCACCGTGAGCAAGATCCTGAAGACCCTGGAGCGCGGCGGCCTGCTGGTCGCCCAGCGGGGCAAGAACGGCGGCTACACCCTGGCGCGCGGGCCCGAGGCGATCACCGTCGCCCAGGTCATCCGCACCATGGAGGGGCCCATCGCCCTGACCGAGTGCGCCAGCGAGGCGGTGCAGTGCGATCAGGAGGACTCCTGCACCGTCCAGAACAACTGGCAGCGCATCAACAAGGCCATCATGCGGGCCCTCGAGGAGGTCTCGCTGGTGGAGATGAACACACCGATCTCCGTGGAGGGTGTGCACCGCCACACCCTGGAATTCTACCGCGAGCCCAACAAGGCCGCGCTGTAGACGACACGACCGAGCGTCCCGGGCCAGCCGCGCCGCCGGTCCGGGCCACTTTTCGCGGGATGGAGGCAACCATGGCGTCTTCCCAGCTCGACGAAGTCCTGAATAAAGGCTACGAGCCCGGTTTCTACACCGAGATCGAGGCGGACACGGTTCCGCCGGGGCTCAACGAGGACATCATCCGCATGATCTCCGAGAAGAAGGAAGAACCGGAGTTCATGCTGGAGTGGCGGCTCAAGGCCTTCCGCCACTGGCAGGAGATGACCGAGCCCCGGTGGGCCAACATCCGCCACCCCTATATCGACTACCAGGACATCGTCTACTACTCGGCGCCCAAGTCCATGAGCGACGAGGACAAGCCGCAGTCCCTGGACGAGGTCGATCCCAAGCTGATCGAGACCTACGAGAAGCTGGGCATCCCGCTGGAGGAGCAGAAGCAGCTCGCCGGCGTGGCGGTGGACGCGGTGTTCGACTCGGTGTCGGTGGCCACCACCTACAAGGAGAAGCTGGCCGAGCAGGGCATCATCTTCTGCTCCTTCTCCGAGGCCCTGCAGGACTACCCCGAGCTGGTGGAGAAGTACCTGGGCAGCGTCGTGCCGCCCGGCGACAACTTCTTCGCCGCCCTCAACGCGGCGGTGTTCTCCGACGGCTCCTTCGTCTACGTGCCCAAGGGCGTCAAGTGCCCCATGGAGCTGTCCACCTACTTCCGCATCAACGCCGCCGACACGGGCCAGTTCGAGCGCACCCTGATCGTCGCCGACGAGGGCGCCGAGGTCAGCTACCTCGAGGGCTGCACCGCCCCCGCCCGCTCCGAGAACCAGCTGCACGCCGCGGTGGTGGAGCTGGTGGCCGAGAAGGACGCCACCATCAAGTACTCCACGGTGCAGAACTGGTACCCCGGCGACGAGGAGGGCGTCGGCGGCATCTACAACCTGGTGACCAAGCGCGGCGAGTGCCGCGGCGACGACTCCAAGATCGCCTGGACCCAGGTGGAGACCGGCTCCGCCATCACCATGAAGTACCCCTCGGTGGTGCTGCGCGGCGACCGTTCGGTGGGCGAGTTCTACTCGGTGGCCGTGTCCAACAACTACCAGCAGGCCGACACCGGCACCAAGATGGTCCACCTCGGCGCCGACACCAAGTCGACCATCATCTCCAAGGGCATCAGCGCCGGCTACGGCCAGAACTCCTACCGCGGCCTGGTGCAGATCGGCAAGAACGCCGAGAACGCCCGCAACTACACCCAGTGCGACTCCATGCTCATGGGCGACAAGTGCGGCGCGCACACCTTCCCGTACATCGAGGCCAAGAACCCGACGGCGCAGGTGGAGCACGAGGCCTCCACCGCCAAGATCGGCGAGGACCAGATCTTCTACCTGAACCAGCGCGGCATCGACGCCGAGGACGCCGTCTCCATGATCGTCTCGGGCTTCTGCAAGGAGGTCTTCCACGAGCTGCCCATGGAGTTCGCCGTGGAGGCCCAGGCCCTGCTCGGCGTCAGCCTCGAGGGCAGCGTGGGCTGAGCGCCCCGCCCGTCAACCGGACAACGACACAAGGATTGCACCGTGCTTAGCATCAAGAACCTGCACGCCAGCGTGGAAGACAGCGAGATCCTCAAGGGCATCGACCTCGAGGTCGGCGACGGCGAGGTCCACGCCATCATGGGCCCCAACGGCTCCGGCAAGTCCACCCTGGCCGGGGTGCTGGCCGGGCGCGACGGCTACACCATCGGCGAGGGCTCAGTGACCTTCGACGG
Source organism: Gammaproteobacteria bacterium (assembly GCA_035267605.1). Lineage (GTDB taxonomy): Bacteria > Pseudomonadota > Gammaproteobacteria > Thiohalorhabdales > Thiohalorhabdaceae > Thiohalorhabdus. Next base: position 5,734 of record DATFLO010000182.1, on the reverse strand, counting down.
CCAGGACCTGCTCGCCATGGAGCCCCAGCAGCGCTCCTGCGAGGGCCTGTTCCTGGCCTTCCAGTACCCGGTGGAGATCCCCGGGGTGAGCAACATCTACCTGCTCAAGTCGGCGGTCAACGCGGTGCGCAAGTACCGCGGCGAGGAGGAGCTCGACGCCATGGACCTGGTGTCCTTCATCAAGGAGAAGATGAAGCTCACCAACATGGACGACAAGCTGCTGTACCGCTCGGTGAACGAGGGCTTCTCCGGCGGCGAGAAGAAGCGCAACGAGATGCTGCAGATGGCGGTGCTCGAGCCGAAGCTGGCGATCCTCGACGAGACCGACTCCGGCCTCGACATCGACGCCCTCAAGATCGTCGCCGACGCGGTCAATCGGCTTAGGGACGCCAACCGCTCGTTCATCCTGATCACCCACTACCAGCGCCTGCTGGACTACATCGTCCCGGACCAGGTGCACGTGCTGTACAACGGCCAGATCGCCAAGTCCGGCGACGCCAGCCTGCCGCAGGAGCTGGAGAAGACCGGCTACGCCTGGCTCACCGGCGCCGACCAGGCCGGCGCGGAAGCCGTGCAGGGGCAGTAAGCCATGACCGAGATCAGCGAATCCGTGGGCCATTTCAAGGGCCTGTACGCCGACGCCGAGGACCGGCTGCCCGGCGCGAGGGTGGCCTGGGTGGCCAAGCGGCGCCAGGCGGCCATGAGCCGCTTCGCCGAGCTGGGCCTGCCGGCGCCGCGCGACGAGGAATGGAAGTACACCTCCCTCAAGCCCATCGAGAAGCGGGCCTTCGCCCTTCCGGAGGCGGGTGACCACGGCGTCACCGCCGCGGACGTGGCGCCCTTCGTGTTCGAGGAGCCGGCGGCCCATCGGCTGGTGTTCGTGGACGGCGCCTACCGCCCCGACCTGTCGCAGGCGGCCGAGCTGCCGGCGGGCGTCACCGCCATGCCGCTTTCCGAGGCCCTGGCCGAGGGCAGCGAGACCCTGTCCCACCACCTCGGCCGCTACGCCGACCCCGAGGGCACGCCGTTCGTGGCCCTGAACACCGCCCTCATGAGCGACGGCGTGTTCCTCCACGTGCCCGCCGGGGTGAGCATGGCGGCGCCGGTGCACCTGCTGTTCATGGCCAGCACCGAGGCCGACGAGCGCCTCATGAGCTACCGCAACGTGCTGGTGGCCGAGGAGGGCGCGAGCGCCACCGTGCTGGAGTCCTACGTGGGCCTGGGCGAGGGGGCGTACCTGACCAACGCCGTCACCGAGGCGGTGGCCCCGGCCGGCGCCGACCTCACCGTGTACAAGCTGCAGGAGGAGGCGGAGACCGCCTACCACATCGCCGCCTTCGAGGCCTACCAGGGCGGCGCCAGCCAGGTGGCCCACCACAACATCTCCCTGGGGGCCCGCCTGGCGCGCAACGACGTGGGCGACGCCCTCGACGCCGAGGGCGCCCACGTCACCCTCAACGGCCTGTACCTGGGCGACGGCCGCCAGCATGTGGACAACCACACGCGCATCGACCACCTCCAGGCCAATGCCACCTCCAGCGAGTACTACAAGGGCATCCTGGACGGCCGCGCTCGCGGCGTGTTCAACGGCAAGGTGGTGGTGCAGCCCCAGGCCCAGGGCACCGACTCCGACCAGCAGAACCGCAACCTGCTGCTGTCGCGCAACGCCGAGGTGGACCCCAAGCCGGAGCTGGAGATCTTCGCCGACGACGTCTCCTGCACCCACGGCGCAACCATCGGCCAGCTCGACGACAACGCCCTGTTCTTCCTGCAGACGCGGGGCATGTCCTTTGCGGAGGCGCGCAGCCTGCTGATCTTCGGCTTCGCCAACGAGATCATCGAGCGCATCGCCGTCGAGCCCGTGCGCGCCCGGCTGGAGGAGCGGCTGCTGCACCGCCTGCCTCATACCGAAGCCATGGAGGACTAGCGCGTGGCCGTGGAAGAGATCGGCAATCCGGGCATCGGCGACGGCGACGCCGAGCGTTACCGGCGGGACTTCCCGTGCCTCCGGCAGGAGGCCCACGGCAGGCCGCTGGTGTACCTGGACAGCGCCGCCACCAGCCAGAAGCCGCAGGCGGTCATCGACGCCGTCAGCCGCTTCTACGAGACCAGCTACTCCAACGTCCACCGCGGCGCCCACATGCTCTCGGAGCGGGCCACCGACGCCTTCGAGGGCGCGCGCTCGCGCATCGCGAGCTTCATCAATGCCGCCGACGCGCGCGAGATCGTGTTCGTGCGCGGCGCCACCGAGGCCATCAACCTGGTGGCGGCCAGCTACGGGCGGGCCAACTTCGGTTCCGGCGACGAGATCCTGCTCACCGAGATGGAGCACCACTCCAACATCGTGCCGTGGCAGCTGGTGGCGGAGCAGACCGGGGCCACCCTCAAGGTGGTGCCCATCAGCGACGACGGCGAGCTGATGATGGAGCGCTTCGACGAGCTCCTCGGCCCGCGCACCAAGATGGTGGGCGTGACCCACGTGTCCAACGCCCTGGGCACCATCAATCCGGTCAAGGAGATCACCGCCAAGGCCCACGCCAACGGCACCCCGGTGCTGGTGGACGGCTGCCAGGCGGCGCCGCGGGTGGCGGTGGACGTCCAGGATCTGGACTGCGACTTCTATGCCTTCTCGGGCCACAAGCTCTACGGTCCCAGCGGCATCGGCGTGCTCTACGGCAAGCGCGACCTGCTCGAGGCCATGCCGCCCTACCAGGGCGGCGGCGAGATGATCCGGCGGGTGACCTTCGACCACACCACCTACGCGGGGCTGCCGGCCAAGTTCGAGGCGGGCACGCCGCACATCGCCGGCCCGGTGGGCCTGCACGCGGCCATCGACTACGTCGCCGACATCGGCATGGAGGCCGTGCTCGGCCACGAGCGCGCCCTGCTCGACTACGCCACCGAGGCCATCGGCCAGGTGGACGGCGTGCGCCTGATCGGCACCGCCGCCGACAAGGCGGGCATCCTGTCGTTCGTGCTCGACGGCGTGCACCCCCACGACATCGGCACCATCCTGGACAACCAGGGCATTGCCGTGCGCACCGGCCACCACTGCGCGCAGCCGGTGATGGACCGCTTCCAGGTGCCGGCCACCACGCGCGCGTCCTTCGGCCTGTACAACACCCGCGAGGACGTGGACGCCTTCATCCGCGGCCTGCACGAGGTGAAAGACATCCTGGGCTGACCCCCCGGCCCCCGGGCGGGCGGCCCAAGCAAGGAGAACTGAGTCCCATGGCGGACGTTCGCGACCTCTATCAGGAAGTGATCTTCGAGCACAACAAGAATCCCCGGAACTTCGGGGTGCTCGAGAACCCCAACCGGTTCGCCACCGGCCACAACCCGCTGTGCGGGGACCAGCTCACCGTCTACCTGATGGTGGGCGACGACGGCACGGTGGAGGACGTGAAGTTCGAGGGCTCGGGCTGCGCCATCTCGGTGGCCTCGGCCTCGCTCATGACCCAGATGATCAAGGGCAAGCCCCAGGAGGAGGCCGAGCGGATCTTCCAGGCCTTCCACGACGTCTGCACCAAGGAGCGCGAGGTGGAGGACGCCCCCGAGCTGGAGAAGCTGGCCGTGCTCGCGGGCGTGCGCGATTTCCCGAGCCGGGTGAAGTGCGCCACCCTCGCCTGGCACACCGTCCATGCCGCCCTCGAGAGCGGCGAGCAGGGCGCCGAGGTGACCACCGAATAGCGCCATCCGGGCCCGGCCCCGTAGGTCCGGCTTAAGCCGGACCTACCTACCGGATCAAGGGCCAAAGCGCCCGATACAAATATATCCGCTGGAGCGAGTCATGAGCGAACCGCGTGTGCAGCCCCAGGAGATCCGGCCCCACACCAAGTCCAAGCGACTCGAGGTCGAGTGGGGCGACGGCCACATCTCCGACTTCCCCTACAGCTTCCTGCGCGAGAGCGCCCCGGCCCTGCCCGACAAGGCCGACGCCTCGGGCATCGACATCCCCGACTTCCAGCCGGTGGGCCACTACGCCATCAAGATGATCTTCGACACTGGCGAGGAGGCCACCTACACCTGGGAGGCGCTGCGCAACCTGGACCCCACCGACCAGCCCGACGAGGAGCCGGAGGTGGACGTGTCGCAGCTGCCCGAGGTGGACGAGGACAGCCTGGTCCAGGCCCTCAAGCAAGTCCACGACCCCGAGATCCCGGTCAACATCTACGACCTGGGCCTGATCTACAGCCTCGACATCCACCCGGACCACTCGGTGGACGTGAAGATGACCCTGACCACCCCGGGCTGCCCCGAGGCCGCCACCTTCCCCGGCAAGGTGGAGCAGGCGGTAAAATCGGTGGACGGCGTGGTCGACGCCCGCGTGGAGCTGGTGTGGGAGCCCCAGTGGACCAAGGACTCCATGTCCGAGGAAGCCAAGCTGGCGCTGGGGATCTGGTAGAACGGCAGTTTTCAGTGTTCAGTTTTAAGTTTTCAGTGACGGCGAAAGCCCCGGCTGACGGTTCGGGCAAGCTAGATACGGGTTGCAAGGCGGTTTCGCCGTAAACTTAAAACTTAACCACTTAAAACTTAAAACTTCCGTCAGGAGAAGCGCATGGCCGAATGGGTCGAGGCGGGCACCACCGAGGAGCTGACCCCCGGCAGCTACGCCTCGGTGGACGTGGACGATGTCCAGATCGCGGTGTTCAATTGCGACGGCAACCTCTACGCCATCGAGGACGTGTGCACCCACGACTACGGCCAGCTCACCGGCGGCGACATGGAAGGCTGCCAGGTGGTGTGCCCGCGCCACGGCGCCAAGTTCGACATCAAAAGCGGCGAGGCCCTGACCGCCCCCGCCTACGAGCCGGTGGACACCTTCCCGGTGAAGGTGGAAGACGGCAAGGTGTACGTGCAGGACGATCGCTGGGACTGAGACCCCCGCACGCTTGCCGCGGCACCCAAGCCTTTTCCCACGGGAAAAGGCTTTTTTCTGGACCCACAGACCCAACCCCGTCACGAGGAGAATCGCCCCATGGCCGACTGGCTGCAGGTTGCCCGCGCCGAGGACTTTCCGCCCGGCACCATCATCCGCATCGACAACGACGGCGAGTCCATCGCGGTAGTCAACCTCAATGGCGAGTTCTTCGCCGTCTCCAACATCTGCACCCACATGGAGGTGGAGCTGCACGAGGGCGAGCTGGAAGCCGACGGCGAGCTGACCTGCCCGGCCCACGGCGCTAAGTTCGATGTGCGCAGCGGCGAGGTGCTGGGCCCGCCCGCCTTCGAGGACCTGCCCACCTACGCCGTGCGCACCGAGGACGGCGTGGTCTACGTGGCCAGCGAGCCGGCCGAATAGGACGGGCCTTGATCGCCGACGAGCGCCTGCACATGCTGCGCTCCGGGGAACCTGCCCGGGGCGCTTATGTCCTCTACTGGATGCAGCAGGCGCAGCGGGCCATCGGCAATCCCGCCCTCGCCCACGCCATCGATCGGGCCAACGGGCTCGGCCTGCCGGTGGTGGTGGGCTTTGGCCTGACCGCCGACTATCCCGGCGCCAATGCCCGCCACTATGCCTTCATGCTGGAGGGGCTGGCGGAAGTGGCCGCTCACCTGCGGCTACAGGGGATGGCCTTCGTGCCCCGCTTCGGCGACCCCGCCGAGGTGGCGCTGACCCTGGCCGAGGACGCCGCCTTGGTGGTTGGCGACCGCGGCTACCTGCGCCACCAGCGGCGGTGGCGTGAACGCGTCGCGGATCAGGCGGACTGCCGCGTGGTGCAGGTAGAGAGCG
>DATFLO010000181.1:0-4267 GCA_035267605.1 Gammaproteobacteria bacterium | reverse complement strand
GTGCCCATGATCGGTGCCTCCGGGGCCATTTCGCGGGTACAGCAGGAGGTAGGCACCCAGCACCCCGGAAATGGCCCCGGAGGCACCGATCATGGGCACCTCGGAGGCCGGCGCCATGACCACATGGGCCAGGGCCGCCAGGATCCCGCAGATCAGGTAGAACACCAGGAAGCGGCCGTGGCCCAGGGCATCCTCGATGTTGTTGCCGAAGATCCACAGGTACAGCATGTTGCCGGCGATGTGCAGCCAGCCGCCGTGCAGGAACATGCTGGTGACCAGGGTGGCGGTCGGCGGCACGGCGCCGGCCACGTCCGGGTGCAGGCGCAGCTCGCCGGTGACCACCGCCGGGATGGCCCCCATGCGGTAGACCCACAGCGTGGCGGCGCGCTGGTCCAGGCTCAGCTGGTACAGGAACACCGCCACGCACAGGGCGATCAGGCCCATGGTGACCACCGCCGTGCGGCTGGTCGGGTTGTCGTCGTAGAGCGGGATCACGCGTCCCGGGGCCTCCCCTGCCCGTGGCGGCGGCGCCGCCGTCTGCCCCCGGTTTTCCCCGGCTTCAGTCCTCCGGCGCGGTGTCCAGCCGCCGCAGGTAGTCCCAGGTGAAGATGCCGGTGTTGTGGCCGTCGTCGAAGCTCAGCTGGATGGCGTAGTTGCCCACCGGGTCGAAGCTGTTGATGTCCACGTTCTCCTTGCCGGTGATGGACTTGGCCTGGTCCGGGGTGTGGCCCTTGCAGTCGGCGCAGGGGCACTCCACCCGCAGGTACTCGTAGGTGTATTTGGAGACGTGGCCGTCGTTCCACTCGATCTCGAGGACCTTGGACTTGGTGTGCGGCCGGATCTCCACCGGCCGGGCCTGCTCCTGGCTCATGGCCGTTTCTCTCCTGGCGATGCTCTGGGGGGAATGCGGTCCGTGGGGAGGCCCCGGTTAAGGGGCAGCCGGGGTCTATGGTACAAAAACGGGCCCGGCGAGGGGCGCCCTGCCTTGGACCGGAACCGGATTCGTCAGTTCTTGGTACGATACGGGGCCGCCGGAGCGGGCCCTCTACAACCATCGCGGGAAGGGAACCATGAAGATCGAGGCACTGCAACTGCGCAAGGGCAACATCATCGAGTACCAGGGCGGCCTGTGGCGCGTGCTCAAGACCGAGCACACCAAGCCCGGCAAGGGCGGTGCCTTCGTGCAGACCGAGCTCAAGAACATCGAGACCGGCACCAAGACCAACAACCGCTTCCGCTCCGAGGAGAAGGTGGAGAAGGCCCACATCGAGCCGCGCAAGATGGAGTTCCTCTACCACGACGGCGCCAACTACATCTTCATGGACCAGGGCACCTTTGATCAGATCGGCCTCGACGAGGAGACCCTGGAAGGCGTCACCGACTTCCTGCAGCCCAATCTGGAGGTGGACGTGCTGTTCCACAACGACCGCCCCATCGGTCTGGAGCTGCCCAAGGCGGTGGAGCTCAAGGTGGTGGAGGCCGAGGCCGTGGTCACCGGCCAGACCGCCGACTCCTCCTACAAGCCGGCCAAGGTGGAGACCGGGGTCACGGTCATGGTGCCCCAGTTCATCGAGGCCGGCGACGTCATCCGGGTCAACCCCGCCGAGGGCACCTACGAGGACCGGGTGCGCCAGGGCTGAGCGCCCCGCCCGCCCCGACGACAAGAGGCCGGCCCCGCGGGGCCGGCCTCTTGCGTCAGGGGCCCGCTTGCTCCCCTACAGGCGGCGCTCCACCGCCGCCAGCGTCTCCACCGTGGGGGGCACCGCCTCGTACATGGCCTTGAACGCCTCCACCGGGCCCTTCTCGGCGTGCAGGCCCGCGACGAAGGTCGGGCGCACGCTCTGGTACAGCAGCTCGGCCCGCACCGTGAGGCCGCCGGTGGTCCCGGAGACGGGAACGCGGTAGTGGACCACGTCGGTCCCGGTGCCGGCGCCGTCGGCGTCGCGGTTGAAGTCCGGGTCCTGGCGCGCCGCCCCGGCCGTGGCGGTGGCGGCGACGAACGCGTCGCCGGACTCGGTGAAGCCCTCCGGCGGGATGCGGTTGTCCTTCAGGTAGCGGTCGGCGTGCAGCAGCACGTGGGTGATGTCGCCGTTGACGTCGGCCAGGACCGCCTCGTACACCACCGCCTGATCCGCTCCGGTGACGGTGTCCCGATGGCGGGAATAGCAGCCGGCGTTGGCGTACCCGGCCGGCTTTTCCACCGCCAGGCACTCCTCCGCCAGGGGATCGGCCGCCACCTCCAGCCTTCCCTGCCCGTCCACGCCGCCGGATTCGAACACCACCCGGTCGGCGCCGTCGGTGACCACCAGGTGGACCCACACCCGGCGGCTGGGAAAGCTGGTGGGCAGCTTGTGGCCGGTCCGGTTGTGCACGGCCAGGTCCAGGGCCAGCTGGGCGCCGTCCCAGGCCAGGCGGCGCACCTCCAGCGCGGCGGCCCGCTCGCCCAAAAACGCCCGGGTGCGGGCGGCCTTGCGCGTGAAGGCGGCCTCGGTCACGGCGTCCTCCAGGCCGAGGGCGGGGGCGAACTCGCGCATGACCTCCAGCATGTGGCTGTTGCCGCCGACGAAGCCGTGGCTGTGGACGCCGGAGCGCACCGGCAGCCCCGGCCGGCGGCGCCCGCCGGGGCTGGTGGCCAGCTGCGTCTCATAGCCGGGCTCGGGCACCCGCATGTGGCAGTCCTGGCAGGAGGTCTCGCCGGCGAAGCGGCTGTTGCGCCACTCCAGGTGGGGCGCCTGCTCCAGGAACCGGTCCCCGGTGGGATTGCCGGCCAGGTCCAGGGTCGGTGTGTAGAGGTTGTGGCAGGTGGCGCACACCGCGGACTCGCCCATGTAGTCCGCCTCCACCGGAACATGGCCGGAGAAGTTGGTCATGGCGTGGGTGCGCGGCCCGGCGTAGTGCCCGAAGGCCTTCTTCGCCCCGGGATCCTCCACCAGCTGATAGTGGCCGGAATAGGAGGCCTCGGTGCCGAGGTGGCCGCCGTCGGTCTGCTGGTGGCAGAGGGTGCAGCTCACCCCCTCGCGGGCGTGCATTTCGCCCCAGGCGGTTTCCATGCGATAGCAGCCGTCCGGGTTGAGCACGCAGGCATCGCCGGAGAGGCCGGCTCCCGTGCGGTGGGCCACGGTGCGCCCCATGGGCGCGTGGCAGGTCAGGCACTTGTCCTCGATGTCCCCCGCCAGGGCCGGGAACCGGGCGGTCTCGTCGGCCACCGCCGCCCGGAAGTAGGGGTCGTGGAAGGCCAGCGCCATCATGCTCGCGGGCCAGCCGCCGTCCGGGCTGAGGTCGCGGCCCCCGCTGTCGGGATAGCGCAGGACGGCCGGCTCCGCGCCCGGGTCCGTGGCGCGGTGGCAGCTGCGGCAGCTGGCGGCGTCGGTGAACACCCCGATGGTGCCCCAGTGGGGGTCGAAGGCGGTCACCGAGGCCGCTTCCTCGGTGGCGGAATCGGAGCTTTGGCCGGAGCCTTGGGATGGGGGCCCGCCGTTGCCGGGGCCCTGGCCGCCGCAGGCGGTGCTGGTGAGGAGGATGAACAGGGTGGTCCAGATGGCGCGGTACAGCGTGTTCCCTTTTCGCATGCCCTTTCCGTCGTCCGGTATGGGTTGGGCGGAAGGAAGGCGGCGGCATGCGCCCCTCCCCGCCGGTCTTTCCCCCTAGACGGCCGGCGGGGCGAAAAGGTTCCAAAAAAAGTAAGGGTTTTTTACCCCTTGATGACCACGCAGGGCTCCACCCGCGCCACCCGGCGGGACAGGCCGGCGCTCTCGGCGGCGGCCACCACCGCCTCCACCGCCTTGTAGGCGCCCGGGGCCTCCTCGGCCACGCCGCGCAGGGACGGGCTGCGCACAAGGATGCCGCGCTGGCGCAGCTCGCGCACCACCTGGTCGCCGCGCCACTGCTTGCGCGCCTGGTTGCGGCTCATGCGCCGGCCGGCGCCGTGGCAGGAGCTGCCGAAGGAGCGCCCGTCGTTGCCGGCCATGCCCACCAGGATGTAGCTGGCGGTGCCCATGGTGCCGCCGATCAGCACCGGCTGCCCGGCGGCGCGCAGGGCCGGGACGAGGTTGGGGCTGCCCGGCTCCAGGGCGCGGGTGGCGCCCTTGCGGTGGACGAACAGGTGGCGCTCGACGCCGTCCACCACGTGGGTCTCCTCCTTGCAGGTGTTGTGGGAGACGTCGTAGAGCAGGTCCAGGTCGGCGGCGGGCAGGACGTCGGCGAAGGCGGCGCGGGTGAGGTGGGTGAGGATCTGGCGGTTGGCCAGGGCGCAGTTGATGCCGGCGCG
>DATFLO010000180.1:0-5468 GCA_035267605.1 Gammaproteobacteria bacterium | reverse complement strand
GAAGGTCACCACCTCGCAGCCGTAGGCGTCCTGGAGCCACTTGAGGATGATGGAGGTGTCCAGGCCGCCGGAGTAGGCCAGCACCACCTTGTTCACGTCCGCCATGTCGCTTACCTTCGTTGATCGCCTGCTGCTGGGGAGCCGCAATTCTTCCACTGCCCGACGCCGCCGTCGAGTCCCGGTAAAACCCACAGGGCCCAGCGGCGTCTAAGCGGGACGGGCGGGCCTTGCGCCCGCCGCATCCCGATCGAGGTTTCCGCCATGTCCGAGCGCACCGAGCCGCTGCCGCACAGCGAGGAGGAGTGGCGCGCCCGCCTGACCCCGGAGCAGTACCGGGTGTGCCGGCAGGGCGGCACCGAGCCGCCCTTCACCGGGGAGTACGTGCACGCCAAGGAGGCCGGCACCTACCGCTGCGTGTGCTGCGGCGCGCCGCTGTTCCACAGCGACCACAAGTTCGACTCCGGCACCGGCTGGCCGAGCTACTGGCAGCCGGCGGCGGAGGAGGCGGTCACCACCGAGAGCGACCGCAGCCTCGGCATGGTGCGCACCGAGGTGCGCTGCGCCGCCTGCGACGCCCACCTCGGCCACGCCTTCGACGACGGCCCGGCGCCCACCGGGCTGCGCTACTGCATCAACTCCGTGTGCCTGCGGCTGGACCCGGAGTGAGCGCCCGCTCCGCCGCGGGCACAATGCCCCACCGCACCGAATTGCGAGGAAGCCCATGAGCGTTCAGGACGCCATCGAGCACAAGCTGCGCGAAGAGCTGGACCCCGTCCACCTGGAGGTCCTCAACGAGAGCCACATGCACAACGTGCCGCCCGGCTCCGAGTCCCACTTCAAGGTGTTCGTGGTCTCGCCGGCCTTCGCGGGGCAGAAGCGGGTGGGCCGCCAGCGCCTGATCAACCAGGTCCTCGCCGAGGAGCTGGCCAACGGCGTGCACGCCCTGTCCATGCACACCCTCACCCCCGAGGAGTGGGACGCCCAGGACCGCGAGACCCTGGCCTCCCCCAAGTGCCTGGGCGGCATGGGCAAGTAGGCCGGTGGAGGGCGATGCGGCCGCCCGCCTGGCGCGCGCCCGGCTGGCCCTGGACGGGCTGTCGCTGGGCGACGCCTTCGGCGAGCTGTTCTTCGACCCCGCCCTGGCCGCGCCGCTGGCCCGGGGCGAGCGCCCGGCGCTGCCGGACGGTCCCTGGCCCTGGACCGACGACACCGCCCTGGCCGCCGGCGTGGTCGAGGTGCTCGGCGACCACGCCGCCATCGACCCCGACGCCCTGGCCGCGGTGTTCGGCCGCGACTATGCCGCCGCTCCGGGGCGCGGCTACGGCCGCATGGCGGCGGAGGTCCTGGCCGGCATCGCCGACGGCGGCGACTGGCGGGCCCTGGCGGCGGGGGCCTTCGGCGGCGCCGGCTCGCTGGGCAACGGCGGCGCCATGCGCGCCGCGCCGGTGGGCGCCTACTTCGCCGACGACCCCGGCGCCGCCGCCGAGAACGCCCAGCGCTCGGCGGCGGTGACCCACGCCCACGCCGAGGGCCAGGCCGGCGCCGTGGCGGTGGCCCTGGCCGCCGCCGGGGCCGCCCGCGGCGAGGACCCGCTGGCCGCGGCCCTGGCCGCCACCCCCGAAGGCGACACCCGGCGCGGCCTGGCCACCGCCGCCGAGCTGCCGGTGGTGGCGCCGGTGGGCCAGGCGGCCGCCAAGCTGGGCAACGGCAGCGGCCTCACCGCCCCCGACACCGTGCCCTTCGCCCTGTGGTGCGCCGCCCGCCATGCCGGCGACTACGACGCCACCCTGTGGGCGGTGGTCAGCGGCGGCGGCGACTGCGACACCACCGGCGCCATCGCCGGCGGCGTGGCGGTCATGGCCAGCGGGCGCGCGGGCCTGCCGGAGGCCTGGCTGGCGGCGCGCGAGCCGCTGCCGCGGGCGGCGGGGCGGTGACCGCCGGCGCCCCGGGGCCGTCGGCCGGGGCGGCCTTCTGGCGGGATCCCCGCTTCGGCCTGGCCCTGGCCGCGGCCCTGCCGGTGTGGCTGGCCTTCACCCTGGTGCAGCCGCCGGAGCGGGCGCTGCTCGGCCTGTGGCAGGATCCGGGCCGGCTGCTCTACCTCGCGGTGGCCCTGCCCATCCTGGAGGAGACGGCCTTCCGCGGCCTGGTCCAGGAGGGCCTGGGGCGCCTGATCCGGCGCCGCTGGGGCCCGCTGAGCGCCGCCAACCTGGGCACCAGCGCCGTCTTCGCCCTCCTCCACCTGCCGGTCCATCCGCCGCTGTGGGCGGCGTCGGTGGCCGCCCCCTCGCTGGTGTTCGGCTACTTCAAGGACCGCCACGGCGGCCTGGGCGCGCCCGTGGCCCTGCACGTGTTCTACAACGCCGGCTTCTTCCTGCTGTACCCGCCCTGATCCCCGCGGCCCGGACGCAGGAAGGCCGGCCCGCGGGCCGGCCTTCCGCAAAACAGGCAATGGCGGGCGCTCAGGCCAGCAGCAGCTCCATCAGCGCCTTCTGGGCGTGCAGGCGGTTCTCCGCCTCCTCCCACACCACGCTCTGCGGGCCCTCGAGCACCTCGGCGGTGACCTCCTCCCCGCGATGGGCCGGCAGGCAGTGCATGAACAGGGCGTCGGGCGCGGCCGCGGCCATCAGCTCGGCGTCCACCCGGTAGGCGGCGAAGGCGCGCTCGCGCTCGCCGGCCTCGGCCTCCTGGCCCATGCTGGCCCAGACGTCGGTGGTGACGATGTCGGCGCCGGTCGCCGCCTGTTTGGGATCGCGCATCACCTGCACGCGGTCGCCGGCGGCCGCCACCAGCTCGGCCTCGGGCTCGAAGCCCTCGGGGCAGGCGATGCGCAGCTCGAACCCCAGCAGGGCGGCGGCGTTGATCCAGGAGTGGGCCATGTTGTTGCCGTCGCCGATCCAGGCCACGGTGCGGCCGGCGATGGCGCCGCGCAGCTCGTACCAGGTGAACAGGTCGGTGAGCACCTGGCAGGGGTGGAAGCGGTCGGTGAGGCCGTTGATCACCGGCACGTGGCTGGCCGCCGCGAACTCGGCGATGCGGTCGTGGCCGAAGGTGCGGATCATGACGCCGTCCACCATTCGGGACACGACCTCCGCCGTGTCCGCGATGGGCTCGCCGCGGCCGAGCTGCATGTCGTCCGGGGACAGGAACATGCCGTAGCCGCCGAGCTGGTAGATGCCGCTCTCGAAGGATACCCGGGTGCGGGTGGAAGCCTTCTCGAAGATCATGCCCAGCACCTTGCCGGGCAGGGTGGCGTGGCCCACCCCCGTGCGCCGGTAGCCCTTGAGCGCCACCGCCCGCTCCAGCAGGGCCTCGACCTCCTCCCGCCCCAGGTCGTCCAGGCGCAGGAAGTGGCGGGGGGCCTTCACAGCACCTCTCCCAGCAGGTAGTCCAGGTCCCCGGCGATGCGGTCCGCCTCGTCGCGGGTCAGCACCAGCGGCGGCAGCAGGCGGATGACATTGCCGGCGGTGACGTTGATCAGCAGGCCGTGGTCCAGGGCCCGGGCCACCAGCCCGCTCAGGTCGCCCTCCACCTCGATGCCGATCATCAGGCCGCGGCCGCGCACCTCGGTGACCTCGGGGCGCTGGCCCACGGTCTCGCGCAGCCGGCCCGCGAGGTAGTCGCCGGTGTCGGCGGCGGCCGCCACCAGGTCCTCGCCCTCGATGGTGCCGATCACCGCCCGGGCGGCGGCCATGGCCAGCGGGTTGCCGCCGAAGGTGGAGGCGTGGCTGCCCGGGGCGAACAGCTCGGCGGCCTCCTCGGTGGCCAGCATGGCGCCCACCGGCACGCCGTTGCCCAGGGCCTTGGCCAGGGTCACCACGTCGGGCTTGATGCCGGCGTGCTGGAAGGCGAACCAGGCGCCGGTGCGGCCCATGCCGGTCTGCACCTCGTCGAGCATGAGCAGCCAGCCGTTGTCGTCGCAGATGCGGCGCAGCCCGGCCAGGTAGCCCTCGTCCGGCACCACCACGCCGCCCTCGCCCTGGATGGGCTCCACCAGCACCGCCACGGTGGCCTCCGAGGCCACCCGCTCCACCGCCTCCAGGTCGTTGTAGGGGACGCGCTTGAAGCCGGGCACCAGCGGCTCGAAGCCGGCCTGCACCTTGCGGTTGCCGGTGGCGGTGAGGGTGGCCAGGGTGCGGCCGTGGAAGCTGGACTGCATGACCACGATCTCGGGGCGCTCGATCTCGCGCGCCTCGTGGCCGTAGCGCCGCGCCAGCTTGATGGCGGCCTCGTTGGCCTCGGCCCCGGAGTTGCCGAAGAACACCCGGTCCAGCCCGGACAGCCGCGCCAGCTCGCCGGCCACCTCCTCCTGCAGGGGGATGCCGTAGAGGTTGGAGGTGTGCACCAGGCGCCCGGCCTGCTGGCACACCGCCTCGGTCACCGCCGGATGGGCGTGACCGAGGGCGCACACGGCGATGCCGGCGACCGCGTCGAGGTATTCGCGGCCGTCGGTGTCCACCAGGGTGGACCCGCGGCCGCTGGCGAAGGCCACGGGCAGGCGGCTGTAGGTATCCATAACGTTCGAGGCGTTGGGGCTCGGCATGGCGAGCGGCTCCGGGAAAAACGGGCGAGTATATCGCCAGCGGCCTCTTAAGGCCAACTATTCCGCCCCCCGGCGCGGCGGGCGGGGCGGACGCCGCCATTGTCGGGGCTTCGCCACTGCGTCTATAATTTGCGGTTTCGCCAGTACGTCTTCGATTCCCCCGTCCGGGGGACTGCACCCAAATCCCCTTGTGACCCCGAACCTGTCGAACAGGAGGACCAATTGTCCGTTTACAGCGTGCGTGAAGAGCTCAAGCCTTCCGGCCTCAACGGCATCTCCGACGAGCAGATCAACGACCACTGGAATCTGTACGTCGGCTACGTGAACAACGCCAACGCCCTGCACAAGGAGCTCGCCGACATGCGGGCCAACGGCCAGGGCGGCACCGCCGCGTACACCGACCGCCGGCGCCGCTTCGGCTTCGAGTACGACGGCATGGTCCTGCACGAGTACTACTTCGGGAACCTCAAGGCCGGCGTCTCCATGGACCAGGGCGGCGCCTTCGCCAAGCTGGCGGCCGAGCAGTTCGGCTCCGTGGACGCCTGGGCCGAGGACTTCAAGACCTGCGGCAAGTCGCGCGGCATCGGCTGGGCCGTGACCTACTTCGACCCGGCCACCGGCCAGATCAACAACCACTTCATCCAGCACCACGAGGACGGCCATATCGCCGGTTTCGCCCCCCTCGCTATCATGGACTGCTTCGAGCACGCCTGGATGGTGGACCACGGGGCCGGCGGACGCGGCGCCTATATCGACGCCGTGGTGGAGAACCTCAACTGGGACGTGCTCGACGCGCGCACGCAGGCGGCCCAGGAAGGCAAGATCTGGAAGCGCTTATAGGAAGCGATGCGGCTTTGCTGCCTCTTGCTTCGGCGCCCCCCAACGGGGCTCCATTTTTACGATTGAGGTGCAGCTTTCCGGACACCGG
>DATFLO010000179.1:0-32916 GCA_035267605.1 Gammaproteobacteria bacterium | reverse complement strand
TCCTCCAGCTCGAAGCGGTAGGTGGTGTTCTTGAGGTCCTTGTCCTGCACCACCTTCCGCTTCAACCCCGAGGCCTTCCAGGGCGATGTCTTTGAAATCCTGGAAATCGAAGTCCTGGGGCACGTTGATGGTCTTGGAGATGGAGCTGTCGATCCACTTCTGGGCGGCGGCCTGGATCTCCACGTGCTGCCAGGGCTGGATGGTGTTGGTGTCGACGAAGTAGTCGGGCAGGGCGTGCTCGCCCTCGGCCTCGGGCCCGGCCTCGGGGTCGACGAACTGGCGGTAGGCGAGCAGCTCGTAGGAGTCCACCTCCACCTTCTCCTTGGACTTGCGGCCGTCGCGGATGACGTTGCGGAAGTACTGGTGGGCGAAGCTTGGCTCGATGCCGTTGCTGGCGTTGTTGGCCAGGGACAGCGAGATGGTGCCGGTGGGGGCGATGGAGCTGTGGTGGGTGAAGCGCGCCCCATGCTCGGCGATGTCGTCGGTGACCTCCGCCGGGAACTGCTGCATGTAGCGGCTGTACCGCGCCATCAGCACCCTGCCCGGGACCTGGTCGCCGGCCTGGTAGCCATCACTGGCCATCTCCGGGCGCAGGCGCAGCATCTCCTCGTCGACGGTGAAGGTCTCGGCCATGATCGGCGCCGGGCCCTTCTCCTGCGCCAGCTCGGCGGCCGTCTTCCAGCCGGTCTCGGCCAGCTCGCGCGCCACCTGCTCGGTGAACGCCACCGAATCCGGCTCGCCGTATTTCATGCGCAGCATGGCCAGGGTCGAGCCCAGGCCCAGAAAGCCCATGCCGTGGCGGCGCTTGCGCCGGATCTCCTCCTGCTGCTCGTCCAGCGGCAGGCCGGAGATCTCCACCACGTTGTCGAGCATGCGGGTGAACACCGCCACCACCTCGCGGTACTGCTCCCAGTCGAAGCGGGCGTTGTCGGTGAAGGGCTCGCGCACGAACTGGGTCAGGTTGACCGAGCCCAGCAGGCAGGCGCCGTAGGGCGGCAGACCTTGCTCGCCGCAGTTGCCGGTCATCAGGCCGTTGAACACGGCCGTGTGGTTCTTGGGCTCAGTGACGCAGTAGACGGTATCGGCAATGCCCATGGCCTCCTTGGCGGTAATTCGGGTACCAGCCACGGAGGCTCTTTCCTGGCCGGAACTGGTGCCGGTGGCCGCCAGCGGCAGGCTGAAGGCTTGTAGGCACTCACCCACAACAAGATCCTGGGCCTCTACTCTGCGACCATCCGCGAGAACGAACTTGTGGTTGAGGGTGCAATCCAGGTAGGTCCCGTTATCGAAATGGACTCGGAGAATGTTCCGGTCATGGCCGGTCACCTTCGGTGTTACCTGGGACCATTCGAAACCGTTCCAGACCTGCAGGGATTCCCCCACCACCTCTTGAATCGGTACTTCACCACGGTCAGTCAGGAGCAGGGTGTCACCCGTGACGCACGGATTGGTCGCCCGGATGTTCTCCACGTACCAGTTGTTGTTCATGTCGTTGTACTGGTCGATGAGGATGAAGCCGGGCTCGGCGTAGTCGTAGGTGGACGACATGATGGCGTTCCACAGGTGGCGCGCCTTGATGGTCTTGAACACCTTGCAGGCGACGCGGCCGTCGGCGCCGGTGACGTAGTCGCGGGCCTCCTTGTTGGGCCAGTCGCGCCACACCACCTGCTCCGGATCCTGCAGGTCGACCTCCTCCACCTCGGCCTGCTTGTCGGTGAGCGGGAAGGCCAGGCGCCACCAGTCGTCGCTCTTCACCGCCTCCATGAACTCGTGGGTCACCAGCAGCGACATGTTGAACTGGCGCAGGCGGCCGTCCTCGCGCTTGGCGCGGATGAAGTCGGCGACGTCCGGGTGGCCCACGTCGAAGGTGGCCATCTGCGCGCCGCGCCGGCCGCCGGCGGAGGAGATGGTGAAGCACATGCGGTCGAAGATGTCCATGAACGACAGCGGCCCGGAGGTGATGGCGCCGGCGCCCGCCACGAAGGCGCCCTTGGGCCGCAGGGTGGAGAAGTCGTAGCCGATGCCGCAGCCGGCCTTCAGGGTCAGGCCGGCCTCGTGGACCTTGGACAGGATGCCGTCCATGGAGTCGTCGACGGTCCCGGACACGGTGCAGTTGATGGTGGAGGTGGCGGGCTTGTAGTCCTGGCCGCCGGCGTTGGAGATGATCCGCCCGGCGGGGATGGCGCCGTGGCGCAGCGCCCACAGGAAGCGCTCGTACCAGGCCTCGCGCTTGTCCGCCTCCTCCACGTCGGCCAGCGCCCGCGCCACCCGCCGATAGGTGGCGTCCACGTCCTCGTCCACCGGGTTGCCGCGCAGGTCCTTCAACCGGTACTTCTTGTCCCAGATGTCGAGGGAGGCGGACTGGAAGTCGACCTGGACCGGCTTGGCGGATGCGGCGAGGGCTTGGGCTTTGGCGGTCATCGGGGGGACTCCTCCAGTGGATGGGCACCGTATTCGGACCGCCCCGGGGGCGGGACGGCGGGCTTCCGCGCCGGGGCTGTGGAAAACGTGGAAACTGTGGAAAACCACAATATCTTGTGGTCCGAGGGAGACAGTAACCAAATATATGGGGCTTCGCAAGTCACCCCCGTGCGGCCGTAACTCCCCGCATGGCGGGGCAAAACAGGGCGTTTTCGAGCATTAGAGAATGCTAAATTTTGGTCCGGGTTAACCCCTAGATCTCGGCACGCTCCGGTCCCGACCGGGCATATCTCGTTGCCGGGCGCTGGCCGGACACGCTCGGCGCCGGCCGCTGCCCGCGGCGTGGAGGCCGCTCCGACAGGCGCACCGGGGATCCCCGATTCCGGGGCCGGCAGGGCGGACCCGCCGCAGGGCACCCCGCCGGACTGGCCCGGCCGGCCTTGCGGGAGGCCCACACGGTCAGCCCGGTCCGGGAGATTGCCGCGCCCCGCCACTAACAGGCCGTTGAAAAACTGCTGCGGAGGCCATCTACGGCGTTGCGCACTGCTCGCTCCTTCACCTATCCACTTGATATGCCTCAGTCGCTGCGCGGTGTGCGCCTTGCATATGGCCTCCTCGCGACGTTTTTCAACGCCCTGCTAAACCTGGCCCGGGAGCCAGAGCCTTGGGCTCAGCCGGCAGAGGTTTAGTGGCGGGGGCGCCGCCGTCAATTGAAGGGTTACCGGACTTGCAGTAGGCTTGCCTGCTGTCACGGTGCGCCCGGCACCACCCTCGCCCCAGGAACCCAGGGACCGCCGCATGAGCGCCGACAAGCCCGACGCCCCCGCCGACCAGAGCGGGCAGAGAACGAACCGAGAACAGGGTCAAGGTACCACCCACTTCGGCTTCCAGGAAGTGCCGCTGGGGGAGAAGGCGCGGCGGGTGCGCGGCGTGTTCGACTCGGTGGCGGGCAGCTACGACCTGATGAACGACCTCATGTCGGGCGGCCTGCACCGCTACTGGAAGCGCTACACGGTGTGGCGGGCGGAGGCCAAGGCGGGCGACCGGGTGCTGGACATCGCCGGCGGCACCGGCGACCTCGCCCGGCAGTTCGCGCCCCTCGTCGGGCCGCGCGGCTGGGTGCTGGTGTCGGACATCAACTACGAGATGCTGCACGTGGGCCGGCGGCGGCTGGCCGACGAGGGTCTGGTGGGCAACCTCGTCTGGGTCACCGCCGACGCCGAGACCATGCCGCTGCCGGATGATCAGTTCGACGTCATCACCGTGGCCTTCGGCCTGCGCAATATGACCCGCAAGGGGCGCGCCCTGCAGGAGCTGCTGCGCCTGCTCAAGCCCGGCGGCCAGCTGCTGGTGCTGGAGTTCTCGCACCCGGTGATGCCGCTCAAGCCCTTCTACGACGCCTACTCGTTCAAGATCATCCCGCGCCTGGGCCAGCTCATCGCGGGTGACCGCGAGTCCTACCAGTACCTGGTGGAGTCCATCCGCCAGCACCCGGACCAGCGCACGCTGCGCGAGATGTTCGCCGATGCCGGCTTCGTGCGCACCGGCTACACCAACCTCACCGGCGGCATCGTGGCCCTGCACACCGGCTTCAAGGCGCAGGCGTAGCCGCCCTTGGCGCGGGCGACCCCCCGACCTCCCGGCTACCGCCGCCTGGGGCCGCGGCACGCCTGGCGCATGCTGCGCATCGCGCGCACCTTCGCCAAGTACGGCCTGGACGAGCTGCTCGGGCTCATCCCCCTCTTCCGGCCCTACGCCTGGGTCAGCCGCCTCATCCCCTTCCGCAACCGCATGCTGCGCGAGCACGGCCGCGGCCGGCGCCTGCGCCTGGCGCTGGAGGCCCTGGGGCCGCCGTCCATCAAGCTGGGCCAGATCCTGTCCACCCGCCGCGACCTGCTGCCCGCGGACATCATCGACGAGCTGGCCTACCTGCAGGACGACGTCGCCCCCTTCGACGGCGACGCCGCCGCGGCCATCGTCGAGGACGCCCTGGGCGCGGAGATCGGCGAGCTGTTCGCGGCCTTCGACCGCGCCCCGGTGGCCTCGGCCTCCATCGCCCAGGTCCACCGCGCCGAGCTGCCCGACGGCACCCAGGTGGCGGTCAAGGTGCGCCGGCCGGGCATCGAACGCCTGATCGACACGGACCTGGCGGTGATGTTCGCCTTCGCCGCCCTCGGCGAGCGCGCCCACCCCGAGGCCCGGCGCCTGAAGTTCGTGGCGGTGGTCCACGAGTTCGCCAAGACCATCCATGACGAGCTGGACCTGGAGCGGGAGGGGGCGCACGCCAGCCAGCTGCGGCGCAACTTCCGCGCCAACCCCGTGCTGCTGGTGCCGCGGGTGCACTGGCACCGCACCGCGCGCGAAGTCCTGACCCTGGAGTGGATCGACGGCGTGCCCATCGACGAGCGCGACGCCCTCGAGCGCGCCGGCGCCGACGTGGAGGCGGTGTCGCGGCACGCCGCCGAGGTCTTCTTCCAGCAGGTGTTCCGCGACGGCTACTTCCACGCCGACATGCACCCGGGCAACGTCTTCGTGGGCGCGGCCAACCAGCTGCAGGTGGTGGACTTCGGCATCATGGGCACGCTGGCCGCCGACCAGCGGCGCTACCTGGCGGACATGCTGCTGGCCTTCCTGGAGCGCGACTACCCGCGCGCCGCCTGGGTCCACCTGGAGGCCGGCTTCGTCCCCGCGGACACCGACATGGCCGCCTTCGAGGACGCCCTGCGCGCCATCGCCGAGCCGGTGCT
The DNA here is from genome assembly GCA_035267605.1 of Gammaproteobacteria bacterium. Lineage (GTDB taxonomy): Bacteria > Pseudomonadota > Gammaproteobacteria > Thiohalorhabdales > Thiohalorhabdaceae > Thiohalorhabdus. The sequence continues at coordinate 27,748 of DATFLO010000179.1, read as the reverse complement.
GGACCGGCCGCTGCACGAGATCTCCATGGCCCACCTCCTGATGCGGCTGTTCCAGACCACCCGGCGCTTCCACATGGAGACCCAGCCGCAGCTGATCCTGCTGCAGAAGACCATGGTCAACGTCGAGGGCATCGCCCGCGAGTTCAATCCGCGCATGAACATCTGGACCGCGGTGCAGCCGCTGCTGCGCGAGTGGATGGTGGACGAGAAGGGGCCGCGCCGGTTGTGGCGGGAAATGCGGCGCGAGGCGCCGGAGTGGGGCCGGCTGCTGCCGGGCCTGCCGCGCCAGGCGGCGGGCTTTCTGGAGCGCGCCCTCAACGACGAGCTCACCCTCAACCTGCGCGGGCCGCAGCTGGAGCAGATCCGCGCCGAGGTGCGCCGGGGCATCGCCCGCCTGGCGCTGGCCGGGGCCGGCGGCGCGCTGGTGCTGAGCGCCGCGGTGGTGGCCATGATCCCGGAGCTGGGCGCGCGCCTGGGCTTCCCCGGCTGGTGGCTGGCCGGCGGCCTGGCCGCGGCCGGCGCGGCCCTGCTGCTGGCGGGGCTGGCCGCGCCCCTGCGCGGGCGTTCCGGCTAAAGGTTGCGCCGCGGCGCGAGTTGGGCTACTGGATAGGGGCCGGCGCCGTCCGGCCCGCCAAGGGGCAAACGGGGGGACGAGCCGCACCACCAGGAACCGTGCAGGGGCTCCCGCCAACGTGGACAGCGTCACCGCCTTCACCCCGGACATCCGCACCCTGGCCGTGCTGATCGGCTCCGTGGCCCTGCTCGCCAGCCTGGTGTTCAGCGGCCTGTGGCTGCAGGGCACCGGCGGCCGCGCCAGCGGCTACTGGGCCCTGGGCCACGCCTTCGGCATGGGCGGCTTCTTCCTGGTCGGGCTGCGCGGCGTGGTCCCCGACCTGCTGTCCATCCTCCTGGCCAACCCCGCCATCCTGGCCGCGGCCCTGCTCATCGTGAAGGGCCTGCGCCAGCTGCTCGGGCAGCCCTTCCCCGACCGCCTGGCCGCCGCCGGACTGGCCGCGGCCACGCTGGTGCTGGCCTATTACACCTACCTGCGCCCCGACCTCAGCGTCCGCACCCTGACCGTCAGCGGCCTGGGGGCGGCCATCCTGCTGGGCGGGTCCCTGACCCTGTTGCGGCTGCCGGCGGCCCAGCGGCGGTGGGGCCACAGCCTCATCGCCACCGCCTTCGCCGCGGTGGCCGCGGTGCAGCTGCTGCGCTTCGCCGACACCCTGCACCAGCCCATGGGCAACCGCCTGATGGAGGCCTCGGCCATCCACGGCTACAGCATGGCGGTGGTCCTGGTGGGGCTGGTGAGCTGGACCCTGGGCTTCTTCTGGCTGCTCACCCTGCGCCTGCGCCGTGACCTGGAGGCGGAGGTAACGGTCCGCCGCGGCCGCGAGCAGACCCTGCGCGAGAGCGAGCAGCGCTTCCGCGCCATCTTCGACGACAGCGCCACCGGCATCGCCCTGGCCGACCCGGAGGACCGCATCCTGCTCGCCAACCAGGCCTTCGGCCGCCTCCTCCAGCGCGCGCCCACGGCGCTCACCGGCCAGCGCCTCACCGACCTCGCGCGGACCGCCGACGACACCGGCAGCGGCCGCCTGCGCGACCACCTGCGCCGCACCGGCGAGGACCCCTTCCGGCTGGAGGCGTCCTTCGTCCAGGGCAACGGCGGCACCCTGTGGGTGGAGCTGGGGGTCTCCGCCGTGCGCGGCGAGGACAGCCGCCTGCTGCACTTCGTGGCCGTGGCCCACGACATCGGCGCGCGCAAGGCCCGCCAGCACGAGCTGGAGCAGCAGGCCGCCTACGACCCCCTGACCGGGGCCCTCAACCGCCGCCGGTTCGGCGAGCTGCTGGAGCGGGAGCAGGACCGGGTGGACCGCTACGGCACCGCCGCCAGCCTGATCATGATGGACATCGACCACTTCAAGACGGTCAACGACACCCGCGGCCACGCCGCCGGCGACGGCGTGCTGCAGGGCCTGACCGGTCTGATCCGCGACCGCCTGCGCCAGACCGACGCGCTGGCCCGCTGGGGCGGCGAGGAGTTCCTGGTGCTGCTCCCGGAGACCGGGGTCGGCGGCGCCCTGGCCCTGGCCGAGGAGCTGCGGCGCACGGTGGCCGGCCACGCCTTCGACGGCCAGCTGTCCATCACCATCAGCGTCGGGGTGGCGGCACTGCGGAGCGGGGAGGCGGTCGGCGACCTCCTGCAGCGCACCGACGCCACCCTCTACGCCGCCAAGAGCGCCGGCCGGGACCGCGTGGAGCCCGACCCGCAGGCGGCGCCCGCGGAACGCACCGACTCCCGCCGGGGCGGCTAGTCTACGGCCGCCTTTCCGGGAGCCCGCAAAACCCTGTAAAAGGGAAATGAGGGGGGGCCGCGGGGGCGGCCGTGATCGATGCCATATCCATCCATGTGGACCTGCGCACCCTGTTCCTGATCCTGGCCGGGATGGGGGCGCTGGTGGCGGTGGCCTTCGCCACCCTCAATCGCCAGGGCGCCGGCGGTCTCGCCGGCCGCTCCTGGGCCCTGGGCCACGGCGTGGCCGCGGCGGGCTACCTGCTGTTCGCCCTGCGCGGCGGGGTGCCCGATCTGCTGTCGGTGGTGCTCGGCAACACCCTCGTCCTGGGCGGTGCCGTCCTGATCCTGCGCGCCCTGCACGCCTACGCCGAACGGCCCTTCCCGGAGCGCGGCGCCCTGGCAGTGTTCCTGGCGGCAGCCGCCGGCTTCGCGGTGCTCACCTACATCCGACCGGACCTGAGCGCCCGGGTGGTGCTGGTGTCGGTGGCGGGGGCGGCGTTCCTGTTGGCCGGGGCCGGGGTGCTGCTGGCGCCCCGCTCGGGGCTGCGCACCTGGGGCCACTATTTCACCGCCGTCGCCTTTGCCGTGGCCGCCGCCGGCCTGCTGGTGCGCGCCGGGCTGACCCTCAGCCGGCCGCCCCTGCACGGCCTGACGGGGGCGCCGATGTTCCACGGCCTGTCCAAGACCGTCCTCGCCATGGCCGTGTTCGGCTGGTCGCTGGGCTTCATGTGGCTGCTCAACCTGGCCAGCCGGCGCCAGCTGGAGCGGGAGATCTCCGCCCGCCGGCACAGCGAGCAGCGCTTCCGCGCCATCTTCGACGCCAGCGCCTCGGCCATCGCCTTCTGCTCCCTGTCCGCCCGCATCCAGATGGTCAATGCCGCCTTCGCCGACCTCCTCGGACGGCCCGCCGCGGACTTGGTGGGCCGCCACTTCAACCAGCTCAGCCACGCCGACGACCGCGGCCGGGAGGCTGCCCTGCTGCGCGAGATGCAGACCGGGCGGCGGCAGCACTACCGCATGGAGAAACGCTACGTCCATGCCGCCGGCCATCCGGTGTGGGTGGACCTGTCGGTGTCGGTGATCCGGGACGCGGCGGGCTACCCGCTGCACCTGGTGGCCGTGGCCAACGAGATCGGCGAGCGCAAGCGCACCGAGGAGGAGCTGGAGCGCCGGGCCAATTTCGACCGGCTCACCGGCGCCGTGAACCGGCTGCCCTTCGAGCAGCTGCTGGAGCGGGAGCAGGACCGGGTCGATCGCTACGGCTCCCCGGCCAGCCTGATCATGCTCGACATCGACCACTTCAAGGAGATCAACGACCGCTTCGGCCACCCGGTGGGTGACCGCGTGCTCGAGACCATGGCCGACATCCTGCGCGGGCGCCTGCGCGAGACCGACACCATGGCCCGCTGGGGCGGCGAGGAATTCCTGCTGCTGCTGCCGGAGACCGGGGCCGAGGACGCCTGGCGGGTGGCCGAGGCCCTGCGCCGGGCGGTGGCCGAGCACCCCTTCCCGGACGTGGGCCAGGTCACCATCAGCCTGGGGGTGGCGGGGCTGGTCCGGGAGGAATCGGGCCACGACCTGCTGCGCCGGGCCGACGCCGCCCTCTACCGCGCCAAGGCCGCCGGCCGCAACCGGGCCCGCCACGCCTCCGCCTTCCCCGACCCCCCGGGGTCTGACAGCTAGCCGGGGCGGCCCAGCCCCGCAAGTATTGGAATTTTCCGAAAAACTTAAATTCCCGCCCGGCCTTGACAGCCCTCTCGATCCGTTTTCAATTTAGACTTAGTACAATTCGAAATTGCATCTACCGGGAGGGAGCCCTATGCCTCGCCCCACCGCATGGCTCGCCGGGGCCGCGCTGCTCCTGGCCAGCGCCGGCCCGGCGGCCGCCGCATTCGATCCGCAGGAGCCGCCGCTGGGCCTGCCGCCGGTGCCGGTGCCGGCGGACAACCCCGTCACCCAGGCCAAGGCGGATCTCGGCGAGCAGCTGTTCAACGACAAGCGCTTCAGCGGCGACGGCACCATCGCCTGCGCCAGCTGCCACCAGCCGGACAACGCCTTCACCGACGATCTGCCCATCGCCAAGGGCATCAACGACCAGAAGGGCACGCGCCACACGCCCACGGTGGTCAACGCCGTCTACTACGAGACCCAGTTCTGGGACGGCCGCCGCGACAGCCTCGAGACCCAGGCGCTCGATCCGCTGGTGAACCCGGTGGAGCACGGCCTGGAGAGCCACGACGCGGTGCTCGAGGTGATCCGCGGGGACGACGGCTACACCAGGCAGTTCCGCGAGGTGTTCGGGGTGGCCCCGGGCGACATCACCATGGACCACGTCACCAAGGCCATCGCCGCCTTCGAGCGCACCCAGGTGTCCGGCAGCTCGCCCTTCGACCGCTACCGCTACGGCGGCGAAGAGGACGCCATCTCCGAGTCGGCCAAGCGCGGCCTCAAGATCTTCCGCAACAAGGGCCGCTGCGTGGACTGCCACACCATCGAGCAGAACTACGCCACCTTCACCGACAACGACTTCCACAACCTCGGCGTGGGCTGGGACCGCATCGGCGACGAGGTCTTCGCCCTGGTGGACAGCTTCCGGAAGATGAAGAAGGAGGGCGGGGACGCCGACATCGACACCACCATCCTCACCGACGGCAAGGTCGCCGAGCTCGGCCGCTTCACCGTGAGCCTCGACCCGCAGGACGTCGGCCGCTTCAAGACCCCGACCCTGCGCAATGTGGCCGTCACCGCGCCCTACATGCACGACGGCAGCGAGCAGACGCTGATGGACGTGGTGGAGTTCTACGACAAGGGCGGCAACGCCAACCCCCTGCTCGACGGCGGCATCAAGGAGCTCGACCTCACCGACCAGGAGAAGCAGGACCTGGTCGCCTTCTTGAAGACGCTGACCAGCCCGCGCTTCAGCGACCTCGCCGACAACGGCGGCAAGTGACCGGCTCAACCGAGGGAGGGCCAACCATGAGCAACCGATTCAAGCGCCGGGATTTCCTCAAGGGCACGGTGGCCGCCGGCGCCGCCACCGCCATCCCGCTGAGCCTGGTGGAGCTGAGCTGGGGCATGGGCAGCCAGCCCCAGGCCTCCGACGCCCAGGACTTCACCTTCGCCTACATCTCCGACTCCCATCTCACCCAGGTCAAGGGCACCGAGTTCAACGAGAACTTCGACGGCGGCCTCAAGCGCGCCGTCACCGAGCTCAACTTCATGTCGCCCAAGCCGGACTTCGTGGTCTACGGCGGCGACCTGTCCCAGCTGGGCAAGGCCGAGGAGCTCGACCACGGCCTGGAGATCATGTCCGGCATCCGCAACCTGGACGTGAAGTGGGTGATCGGCGAGCACGACTACTACCTGGACCTGGGCCGCTACTGGCAGGACAACGTCTCCGACCTGCACTACAGCTTCGACCACAAGGGCGTCCACTTCGTGGTCCTCAACAGCATCCTCACCTTCGATGAGTGGACCCACAACCGCTGGCCCTCGGCCATGGAGCGCATGAAGCAGATGGCGCGCCTGGACAACCCGGAGGGCTCGCCCTTCATGGTCGGCGAGACCCAGCGCGAATGGCTCAGGAAGGACCTCGCCAACGTCAGCCGCTCCACCCCCATCGTGGTGCTGTCGCACTCGCCGCTGTACCAGGTCTACCGGCCCTGGAACTTCTGGACCGAGGACGCCAAGGAGGTGCAGGCCCTGCTGCAGCCCTTCGACCGGGTCAACGTCCTGCACGGCCACGTGCACCAGATCATGTACAACCAGATCGGCAACATCACCTTCCAGGCCATGATGGCCACCGCCTGGCCGTGGCCCTATCCGGAGTCCTACGCCCAGCACGACAACGCCATCCCCAAGACCACCGTATTCATGAACCGGGCCGACCCGCACAACTCGCGCGACGGCACCGGCTGGGGCTCGGTGGACCTGATCAGCGGCCGCGAGACCATCCACCACACCCTGTGGCGCAACACCAACCGCACCATCGCCTATGACGCCGACGCGGGGCACCCGGTGGACACCAAGTACCAGGATCCGGCCGACCGGATCCCGCCCCAGAACCACTACTGAGCTCCGGACAAGGAGGCTATCCCATGATCAGCAATCGGCTTCTCCGGCTCGCGCCGGCCCCCGTGGTTCTGGCCTCGCTGGTCCTGGCCCTGGGCACACGGCCGGCGGCGGCGGACGAGTTCACCAAGCAGGACCTGGCGGACTGGCAGCAGCAGTTCAAGTCGGTGGCGGAGAAGGGCGAGGCGCTGTTCCACAGCGCCGAGCTGGGCACCAACGGCCACTCCTGCGACGGCTGCCACCCGGACGCCGCCGACACCCACCCCGAGACCTACCCCAAGTACCAGCAGCAGATCGGCGAGGTGGTGGAGCTGCGCAACATGATCAACTGGTGCATCGAGAACCCCCTGGAGGGCGAGCCGCTGCCGCTGGACTCGGACAAGCTCCTCCAGCTCGAGGCCTACATCAACTGGGAGCGCCGCGGCGTGGCCATGGCGCCGGGCAAGCACTAGCGCCCGGCGCCGCGGCCACGGGCAAAAAAAGCGCCCGCCGGCTGGCGGGCGCTTGCTTCGCTGCGGCGGCGGTCAGGCGGTCAGTGGGCGCCGCCGCCGGCCTTGGTGTCGCCGGCCTCGACGATGGTCTCGCCGGGCTTCGACGGCAGGCGCGGCAGGGTCATCTGCGGGAACTCGCCGGTCAGGCCCTTGAGGAAGGCCACGATGTCGGCCACCTGCTTATCCGACAGGTCCTTGTTGAGCTGGACCTTGCCCATGACGCGCACCGCCTCGGGCAGGGTCTTGACCTTGCCGTTGTGGAAGTACGGCGCGGTCAGGGCGACGTTGCGCAGGGTCGGCACCTTGTACATGTGCTGATCCGCGTCCTTGCCGGTGGCGCGCGCGCGGCCCTGGTCGGCCATCAGGTCGTACTTGTCGACATATTGGTTGTCGGTGAAGGTCGGGAACTTCTGGTAAAAGCCCTGGCCCTCGGCCATGTTCATCTGCGGGCCGTTGAACACCGGGCCGCTGTGGCAGGAGGTGCAGCCGACCTGGTTGAAGGTCTTCATGCCGCGCACCTGCTGCTCGCTCAGCGCGTCCTTGTCGCCCTTGACGTAGCGGTCGTAGGGGCTGTTGGGGGTGATCAGCGTGCGCTCGAAGGCCGCCACCGCGCGCGCGCCGTTGTCCACCGAGATGGGGTCGTCATCCCGGGGGAAGGCCTGCTTGAACATGTCGCGGTAGGCCGGGATGGAGGTCACGCGCTCGAGGGCGGTCTGGAGCTGCTCCACGCCCATCTCCACATCGGCCTGCACCGGGCCCTTGGCCTGCTCCTCCAGGTTCTTGGCGCGGCCGTCCCAGAACTGGGTGGAGTTGAACGCCGAGTTCCACACCGTGGGCGCGTTGCGCGGGCCGGTGCGGCCGTGCACGCCCATGGAGGTGGGCCGGCCGTCGTCGCCGCCCTCCATGATGTTGTGGCAGGTGTTGCAGGAGACCGTGCCGGTGGCCGAGTAGCGCTGATCGAAGAACAGCTTCTTGCCCAGCTCCACCTTGGCCTCGGTGGTGGGGTTGTGGTCGGGCGACGGCGCCTTGTCCGGCAGCGCCTGCCAGTCGTAGGCGGCGGCGTTGCCCGCCAGCAGCATCGCCCCGGCCGCGGCCAGCATCCGGCCGGCCCGGAATCGTTGGCTCACCTGCATACCCCTTTCTCCTTCCTTGCGGTTCCCATGATCGGGCTGTTAAGTAAGAATATTAGTAGCAGCCAAACCAATTTTAGACAAGGTCTAAAAAACAAACGCACAGACTTTATGGGATCAGCATGGCCCCCGGATCCGGCCGCCGGCAACCCCACCCCGGCTTCCGGTAAAATGGCGGCTCCCGCAACCCACCCCAACCGGCGAGCACCCCATGGAACGCACCGTCGACCTCCTCCGCCACGGCGAGCCCGAGGGCGGCCGCAAGTACCGCGGCCAGACCGACGACCCCCTGACCGCCCGCGGCTGGTCTCAGATGTGGACCGCGGTGGGGGAGGCCCGGCCCTGGGACCGCATCGTCACCTCGCCCCTGCTGCGCTGCGGCGAGTTCGCCGACACCCTGGGCGCGGCCATGGGGCTGGCGGTGGAGCGCGACGAACGGCTGGTGGAGGTGGGCTACGGCGCCTGGGCGGGCAAGAGCCCGGAACAGCTCAAGGCCGAGGACCCCGAGGGCTTCGCCGCCTTCCGCGCCGACCCCTGGCGCAGCCGGCCGGCGGACGCCGAGCCCATGGAGCGCTTCACCGAACGGGTGCTGACCGCCTACAGCGAGCACCTGGCGGGCGGCGGCGAGCACCTGCTGTTCGTGGCCCACGCCGGGGTCATCCGCACGGTGATGGCCCACACCCTGGGCATGCCGCTGGAGAACCTGTACCGCCTGCACCTGCCCTATGCCGGCCGCGTCCGCCTGCACACCAGCCACGAGCGCACCCGCATCAGCCATATGGCGCCGGCGCCGCCGGGGAACTAAGCCAGTGTTCAGTTGGCAGTATTCAGTGTTCAGTTTGAAGAAACGGCGGCTTGCCGTCTTCTGACGCATCGGAGCAATCCGGGACCCTCTACCGATCGGCTTGCCGTTTACTGCCAACTGAACACTGAACACTGCCTTTATGCCCGAGCTCCCCGAAGTCGAAGTCACCCGCCGCGGCATCGCGCCCCACCTGGAGGGGCGGCAGCTGCGCGGGGCCGTGGTGCGCGAGGGGCGGCTGCGGTGGCCGGTGCCGGCGGACCTCGACGCGCGCGTGCGCGGGCTGACGGTGAGCTCGGTGACGCGGCGGGGCAAGTACCTGGTGCTGGATCTGGCGCGCGGCGGCCGGCCGGCGGCGGCGCTGCTCATCCATCTGGGCATGTCCGGCAGCCTGCGCGTGGTGCCGCGGGAGACGCCGCTCCACCGCCACGACCACCTCGACCTGCTGCTGGCCGATGGCGGCGTGCTGCGCCTGCGCGACCCGCGGCGGTTCGGCGCGGTGCTGTGGACCGAGGAGGAGCCGGCGGCCCACCCGCGCTTGGCGGATCTGGGCCCCGAGCCGCTGGGCCCCGAGCTCACCGGCGATTACCTGTACGCCCGCAGCCGCGGGCGCACGGCCACGGTCAAGGCCTTCCTGATGGACGCTTCGGTGGTGGTGGGCGTGGGCAACATCTACGCCAGCGAGGCGCTGTTCCGGGCCGGCATCCATCCCGGCCGGGCGGCGGGGCGCATCGGCCGGGAGCGCTACCGGCGGCTGGCCGAGGCGGTGCGGGCGGTGCTGGAGGCCGCCATCGCCGCCGGCGGCACCACCCTGCGCGACTTCACCGACAGCGCGGGCGCGCCGGGCTACTTCCGCCAGCAGCTCGCCGTCTACGGCCACGAGGGCGCCCCCTGCCCGGGCTGCGGCCATCCCCTGCGGCGGTCGGTGATCGCCCAGCGCTCCAGCTTCTACTGCGGCCGCTGCCAGACCTGAGCCCGCTTCCGGCCGCCGGCGGCCTCACTCCTCCCCCTTCTCCTGCTCGGCCACCGCGCGGCGGTGGCTGGCCTGGCCGCGGCGGCCGGCGCGCCGGTCGTCGAGCTCGTCCAGGGCCGCCGCCCGGCCGTACAGGATGACGTTGTCGCCGGGGGCGAAGCGGGTATCGCCGTCGGGGACGCCGACGAAGGTGCCGTCGACCTGCTCCACCGCCAGCACCAGCAGGCCCTCCTCGCGCAGGGCCAGGCCGCGCAGGGGGCGGCTGGCGAGCCAGTCGCCCTGCTCCACCTGCAGCTCGCTGACCATGTACTCGCCGCCCAGGTGCAGCAGGCCGGCGTAATCGCGGGTGTCCAGGCGGGTATAGCGCTTCAGCAGGCGGGCGATGAGGCGGGACAGGTAGCGATCCACCCAGCGGCTGGAGGCCAGGCCCCACAGCCCCGCCAGGCCCGCCACCAGCACCGCCAGCTTGAGCGCCGGGTGGCCGCTGCCGTCGCCGACGAAGGTGAGGATGAGGGCGGACACGGCGGTGATGATGCCGGCGTTGCCCAGCAGCATGAGCCCCATGACGATGCGCCGCCGCACCGGGTGGCGCACCACCTTCTCCGCCTCATCGGTGGTGAAGCCGGTGCCGGTGAAGGCGGAGCGCGCCTGGAACTGGGCGGTGGCGCGGGACAGGCCGGTGTAGGTGAGCGCCACCGTGGCCACCCGCGTGACCAGCAGCGACAGCACCAGCACCAGCAGCAGGGACAGGATGGGAAGCACGCCAAGCCTCCTCGCCCGGCCGCGCGGTCAGTGCGCGGCGGGCTCGAACACGGTGCCCGCGCCCTCGCCGCGCGGATCGGAGGCCACCTGCAGCTCGCCGCTGCCGCGGTGCCACAGGATCGCCTGCATGTCGCCGAAGCGCCGGCCCACCGCCTTGAAATGGTGGCCCATGGCGGCCAGGGCGGCGCGCTGCTCGTCGGTGAAGGTGTCCGGCTCGACCTGCACCGCGTCGGGGCGGTACTGGTGGTGGAAGCGCGGCCGGTCGACCCAGTGCCCGAGCGCGTCCGTGCCGCCCTCGTCCCAGATCATGCCGGCCACGGCGCGCGCCACCATGGTGATGATGCGCGAGCCGCCGGGGGTGCCGACGATCAGGGTGGCATCCGGGCCCTCCACGAAGGTGGGGCTCATGGACGACAGCGGCCGCTTGCCGGGCTCGATGGCGTTGGCCTCGCCGCCCACCAGGCCGTAGACGTTGGGCACGCCGGGCTTGGCCACGAAGTCGTCCATCTCGTCGTTGAGGACCACCCCGGTATCGCCGGCGACGAAGCCGGAGCCGAAGGGGTAGTTGACCGACAGGGTGGCCGCCACCCGGTTGCCGCGGCCGTCGATCACCGACAGGTGGGTGGTGTCGTGGCCCTCGCGCCGGGCGGCCGGCGGCCCGGGCAGGTACTTGCTCGGCAGGGCCCGCTCGGGGTGGATGGTGGCCGCCAGGCCGGCGTTGTAGTCGCGGCTGATCAGCCGCTCCACCGGCACCTCCACGGCGTCGCTGTCGCCCAGATAGACGGCGCGGTCGCGGTAGGCCCGGCGCATGGCCTCGATGAACAGGTGGACGCGCTCGATGCGGTCCGCCTGGCCGTAGTCCCGGGCGCGCAGCATGCGCAGCATCTGCACCAGGGCCACGCCGCCCGAGGACGGCGGCGACGCCGAGACGATGCGGTGGCCGGCCACCTCGGCGGTGATCGGGGCGCGCTCCTCGACCCGGTAGGCCGCCAGGTCCTCGGTGGTGATCAGGCCGCCGGCTGCCTGGTTGGCCCGTGCCAGCTCGCGCGCCACCGGGCCCTTATAGAAACCGGCCCGGCCCTCGGCGGCCAGGCGCTTGAGGGTGCGGGCCAGGGCCGGCTGGCGCAGCAGCCAGCCCTTGCCGGGCACCTCGCCGTCATCCAGGAACACCGCCGCGGCCCGCTCGTGGCGCAGCAGCACGTCGCGCCGGAACTCCGCCATGCGGCGGTAGGTGGGTCCCACCTCGAAGCCCTCGCGGGCGTAGCGGATGGCCGGGGCCAGCGACTGCGACAGCGGCAGGCGGCCGTACTTGCGGGCGATGCGGGCGAGGGCGGCCGGCTCGCCGGGGACGCCGGCGGCCCTGGGACCGTTGATGGAGGCGCCGTCGATGACCTCGCCGGCATCGTTCTGGTACATGGTGCGGCCGGCCCCGGCCGGCGCCCGCTCGCGGCCGTCCACCATCACGTCCCGCCCGGAACGGGTGTGCAGCAGCCAGAAGCCGCCGCCGCCCAGCCCGGAGCTGTAGGGCTCCACCACCGCCAGCGCCGCGGATACCGCAACCGCGGCGTCGAAGGCGTTGCCGCCGCGGTCCAGGACGCGCCGCCCCGCCTGGGTGGCCAGCGGGTGGGCGCTGACCACCGCCGCCTTGCCCGGTTCCGGGGGCGCGGCACCGGCGGTGGCGGCCAGCAGCGCGGCCGCGGCGGCCAGCAACAGGGGGATGAGGCGGGTACGGCGGGAGCGGCACATGGCGGGCTCCTTGCTGGGCGGGGCGGTCCGGCGGCGCAGCCCCGGCCTACCGCCCCTTGCCGGGCGGCAGGCGGCGGTTGAGGGCCGCCACCACCTCGGGATGGACGAAGGCGGAGACGTCGCCGCCCATGCGGAAGATCTCGCGCACCAGCCCCGAGGACAGGTAGGTGTAGGACTCGCCGGTCATCAGGAACAGCGTCTCCACCTGCTCGTCGAGCTTGCGGTTCATGGAGGCCATCTGGAACTCGTACTCGAAGTCCGAGATGGCGCGCAGGCCGCGCAGGATGACACCGGCCCCCTGGGCGTGGACGAAGTCGATGAGCAGGCCCTCGAAGGCCACCACGCGCACGTTGTCCAGATCGCCCACCACCCGCTCCACTAGGCCGGTGCGCTCGTCGAGCGGGAACCAGGGGTCCTTGTTGGCGTTGATCGCCACCGCCACCACCAGCTCGTCGAACAGCCGGCTGGCGCGCCGGATGAGGTCCTCGTGGCCCCGGGTGATGGGGTCGAAGGTGCCCGGGTAGAGGGCCACGCGCGGATTGCCGCCGGGGGTCTCGCCGCTCACGCCGTCTCCTTGCCTTGGCTGTGGTACAGGCGGTAGGCCACATCGCCGCAGGTGCCCTCGCGCCGCAGGCGCCAGCCCGCGGGCACGGCGGGCGCGCCCTCGTCCCGGCCGGTCTCCACGTAGACCGCGGCCTCCGCGGCCAGCCAGCCGCCGGCCGCCAGGCGCTGGGCGGCGCGCGCCGCCCAGCCGCGGCCATAGGGGGGATCCAGGAACACCAGATCGTAGCGCCGCGGCGGCGGCCGGTCGAGGAAGCCCCAGGCCGACGCCCGCACGATCTCGAAGCGGCTGCCGCCCGCCTCGCCCGAACCGCCCGAGCCGTCACCGGCGCCACCGCCGGAATCCCCCCCATTCTTGCCGAGCGGGCCTGTCTCCCCCCCTGGGGGGGGAGATTCATGGGGGGGGCTCTTGGACAGCCATTCCAGATTGCCGGCCAGCGCCCCCAAAGCGGCGCGGTTGTTCTCGACGAACGTGACGAAGGCGCCCCCCCGGGACAGCGCCTCCACGCCCAGGGCGCCGCTGCCGGCGAACAGGTCGAGGGCAGCGGCGCCCTCCACCTCGCCCTGCAGCCAGTTGAACAGGGTCTCGCGCACGCGGTCGGGGGTGGGCCGGACGTCGCGGCCCTTGGGCACCACCAGGCGCCGGCCACGCTCGGAGCCGCCGATCACGCGCACCGCAAACCCCCGCAAACGCCAAGGCGCCAAGGCGCCAAGCAAGGCGGGGAAAGGGGCGATGTGGAGGCCCAGCTGGGCGGGAAGCAAGGAAGCCGGGGAGCGGGCAGCTTTCGGTTGCCGTTCACGGGCAGGGCCGGGACGGCCTCAACCCTTCGGGCCATAAAAGGATACGGGCCGGAGCACCCGGGATTTAGACGCCGTTGTTGGCGCATCTTGGCGTCCTTGGCGTCTTGGCGTTTTGCCGCCTCCTGCCGTCTGGAGGGCCGCTACCACTTGCGCTCGAGACCGACGCCGCAGTGCTCGAGCAGCTTCTCGGTGCCGCCGTCGTCGGGGTAGGTGGCGGTCACCGCGGTGGCGGTGACATCGAGCTCCCGGCCGCCCTGGGGCGAGACGAACTTCTCGTTGGCGACCCGATCCTTCCACACCGCGGCCGCCTCCTGTCCGTCCTGGGCGCTGGCCTCCGGCAACAGCACGGTGAAGTGATCGGGGCCCGAGCGACTGATCTGGTTGTACTTGCGGATGTTGTCGCGCAGCAGGTTGGACACCTGCTCGAGGAAGCTGTCGGCGGTGAAGTCGCCGAACTCCTTGCGGTAGCTGCTGAGCTGGTCGATTTTGAGGGTGACGATGGAGAACTCACGGCCGAAGCGCTCGGCGCGGGCCTCCTCGGCCATCACCTGCTCCTTGAAGGGCTCGGGCATCATGACCCCGGTGATGGGGTCGCGCTGGTAGACCTGGAAGAAGCGCTCGGTGCGCTGGAGGGCGGTGCGGATGCGGGCCAGCAGCTCCTCGGCCTCGATCGGCTTGGTGATGTAGTCGTCGGCGCCGAGGGACAGGCCGTAGACCTGATCCTGGATCTCCTCGCGAGCGGTCAGGAACAGGAAGGGGACCAGGGCGTAGCGGCCCTGGGCGCGCACCTTCTGGTAGAACTCGTAGCCGTCCATCTCCGGCATCATGATGTCGGAGACGATGGCGTCCGGGCGCCGCTGCTGCAGGACCTCCAGGGCCTCCACGCCGTTCTCCGCGGAGATCACGTCGAAGCCCCCCGATCGCAGGATGTGCTCGAGCATCTGACGGGAGGAGTTGGAGTCCTCCACGAGCAGCACCCTTTGAACCACGTCGGCCATGTCTTCTCCCTCCGGCTTCGGCCCCGCCCGTTCGCTCCCCCCCAAGCGCGGCGGCGCCCGCCCCCATGGATCGCCGCGGGCGGCCTCAGCCCCTCCCGGCGGCGGCATTTGCAGCTATAAGGTTCCCACAACCCACCCCGGATTGGGAACAATTCCGGCCAACTTCCTCACCGCTCCGGCGGATTGCCGCCGGAACCGAACCCTTCGGGGCGCTCGGCGCCGACGATCACGGTCACCATGCGCGCCGGATCGAGACGCTCGCGCATGGCCCGGCCGATTTCGGCGGCGTCCACCTCCCGCACGCGCTGCAGGTAGCGGTCGAGGTAGTCGGTGCCGAGGTGATAGAAGCCGATGGTGGTCAGCTGGTCCTTGAGATCCTGGTTGCTCTCCAGCTTGAGCGGGAAGGATCCGGTCAGGTAGCGCTGGGCGGCATCCACCTCGTCGGGCGTGGGGCCCTTGGCCACGAAGCGCTTGACCTCGCGCCGCATCAGCGACAGCGCCTGGGGCAGCTTGTCGTTGGCGGTCTGCAGACCGGCCACGAACGGGCCGCGCCGGGCCAGCGGGGCGAAGGTGGAGAACACGCTGTAGGACAGGCCGTGCTGCTCGCGCACCACGCTCATCAGGCGCGAGGCGAAGCCGCCGCCGCCGAGGCTGTAGTTGCCCACCAGCAGCGGGAAGTAGTCCTCGGCGTCGCGGGTGGTGCCGGGCTGGCCCATGAGCACGTGGGACTGGGTGACGTCCTTGTGAATGAACACCTCCTTGGGCCCGTCCAGGGGCGCCACCCGCGGCAGGGCCGGCGGCGCCTTGCCGGCCGGCAGGCGGCCGAGGGTGCGCTCCAGCAGCCGGTCCACCGCATCGCGGTCCATGGCCCCGACCACCGCCACGGTGGCGTTGTTGCCGACGAAGTAGCGCTTGGCGAACCGCTTCAGGTCGTCGCGGGCGACCGCCTTGAGCCCGGCGGGCACGCCCTCGCTGGGATGGGCGTAGGGGTGATCGCCGTAGACCTGGCGGTAGAAGGCCTTGACCGCCACCGCCTGCGGGTCCTCGCGGTCGCGCCGGATGGCCGTCAGCAGTCGGCTGCGCTCCCGCTTCAGGCTGCGCTCGCTGAACCTCGGCTGGGTGAGGGCGGTGGTCAGCAGCTCCCAGGCCTTGGCCGTGGTGTCACCCTCGGTGAGGCTGGTGACCTGGACCGACAGCTGGTCGCGGCCGTTGCCGGCGCCGAACTTCAGCCCCAGCGAGTCGACCCGGCGGGCGAGCTCGTCGGCGGAGAGGTCACCGGCGCCCTGGTCGAGCAGGCGGGCGGCGAGCGCCGACAGGCCGTACTTGCCCTCGGGGTCGCGCGCGCTGCCGGCGTCGAACACCGCCTGCAGGCTCATCATGGGCAGCTCCGGCCGGTGCACGTAGAGCACCCGGGCGCCGTTGTCCAGGCGCCAGGTCTGGATCGGCACCTCGTAGGCGGCGCTGTGGTCGTCCTTGGCCGCCGGGGGCTCGGCCCCGGGCCCGGCGGCGCAGCCGGCCAGCAGCAGGGGCAGGGCGAGCAGGGGGGCAAGCAGGCGGCTTGGCAGGTTCGCGCTCATTGTCCGCCCTCCCCGGCGCCGGCGGCGCCCTGCTGCGGTTCGGGGTGCAGGCGGACCAGGGTCCGCCGCTGCGGGGTCAGGTACTTGCGGGCGACTTGCTGGATCTGCTCGGGGGTCACGGCGCGGATGCGCTCCAGGTAGGTGTCGAGGTATTCATGGCCGTAGCCGATGGTCTCCAGCTGGCCGATCTGCATGGCCTGATAGAACACCGAGTCGCGCTGGAAGACCTCGCTGGCCGCGATCTGCCGTTTGACCCGGCGCAGCTCGTCGGCGCTCACCGGCTTGTCGCGGAGCTCGGCGACCTGGCCCAGCAGGGCCTGCTGGAGACCGTCCAGGTCATGCCCGGGGGCCGGCGTGCCCTCGAGGTAGAACAGCTCCGGGGCCCGGCTCTCCGGGCTGAAGTAGGTGCCGGCCGAGGCCGCCACCCCGCTGCCCCGCACCAGGCGCGTGGGCAGCCGCGACGAGCGGCCCTCGTCGAGAAGACCGGCCACCAGGCGCAGGGCGTAGGGCTCCCACTGCTGGTCGGCGGCCGGCAGGTTGGGCACGTGGTAGGCCATGGCCAGGTAGGGCACGCGCGCGTCCGCCTCCAGGTCCACCGCGCGGGCGCCGCGCGGCGCCGGCACCGGCTCCGGGTTCACCTGAGGCGGCTTCGGCCCCGGCGGCAGGTCGCCGAAGTACTTCGCCGCCAGCCGGAACACCCTGGCCGGTTCGACATCCCCGGCCACCACCAGGCGCGCGTTGCGCGGGCTGTAGTGGTGGCGGTACCAGCGCTTGAGGTCGCCCACCTTGAGGCGATCGAGGTCGGGCTTGAAGCCGATCACCGGGTAGCCGTAGGGGTGGGCGTCGAAGGCCACCGAGCGCAGGGTCTCGTGGGCGAGCGAGCGCGGGTCGTCGCTCACCCGCATGCGGCGCTCCTCCATGACCACCTGCACCTCCTTGCGGAACTGCTTGGGCTTGAGCCGGAGGTTGACCATGCGGTCCGCCTCCAGGCGCAGGGCCACGTCGAGGCGGTCGCTCGCCAGCTTCTCGAAGTAGGCGGTGTAGTCCTGGCCGGTGAAGGCGTTGTTGCGCCCGCCGTTGCGGGCAATGATCTCGGCGAACTGACCGGGCCCCACCTTCTTGGTGCCCTTGAACATCATGTGCTCGAGCACGTGGGAGATGCCGGTCTTGCCGAGGTGCTCGTCGATGCCGCCGACTCGGTACCAGACCATGGAGGTCACCACCGGGGCCCGGTGGTCGGGGCGGACGAACACCTCCATGCCGTTGTCGAGGGTGCGCGAGGCCACCTCGGCGCCCCAGGCGGCGGGCGGGAGGAGGAGCAGGGCCGCGAGGGCCAGCAATAGGCGGGTGGGCATGGATCCATTCCCTGTCGAATGCGAGGTGTCGGCTGGACCGGGCGCGGAGACGTCGTGCTCGCGGGTCGGCGAGAGGTTATCATAGCCCCCCACGCACCGGATGGACGCAAAAGACCCGTAATGTTCAAGCGCAAGCAAGGCAACGGCGGCAGCAGCGGCGGCGAAGGCGGCGACGGCGGACTGTTCGCCCGCCTCAAGAGCGGGCTGGCGCGCACCCGCTCCAGCTTCACCGAGGGGCTGGCGCGCCTGGTGGCCGGCAAGAAGCAGATCGACGACGAGCTGCTCGAGGAGCTCGAGACCCTGCTGATCACCGCCGACATCGGGGTGGAGACCACCAGCGAGATCATCGATGCCATCACCGACCGCGTCCGCCGCAAGGACCTGACCGATCCCGAGGCGGTGGTGGAGGCAGTGCGCAGCCACCTGATCGACACCCTGACGGTGGACGCGCCCCCGGTCGACTGGAGCCCCGGCGAGGACCGGCGGGTGGTGATGGTGGTGGGCGTCAACGGCGTCGGCAAGACCACCACCATCGGCAAGCTGGGCGCACGCTACCGCGACCGCGGCCTGTCGGTGATGCTCGCCGCCGGCGACACCTTCCGCGCCGCCGCGGTGGAGCAGCTGCAGCAGTGGGGCGAGCGCATCGGCGCCCCGGTGATCGCCCAGGACACCGGCGCCGACTCGGCCTCGGTGGTCCACGACGCCGTCCAGGCCGCCGCCAGCCGCGGCACCGACGTGCTCCTGGCGGACACCGCCGGGCGCCTGCACACCAAGGCCAACCTCATGGAGGAGCTGGCCAAGGTGCGGCGGGTGGTCAACCGCCTGGACGCCGACGCCCCCCACGAGACCTGGCTGGTGGTGGATGCCACCACCGGCCAGAACGCCCTGGCCCAGGCCGAGAAGTTCCACGAGGCGGTGCCGCTGACCGGGCTGATCGTCACCAAGCTCGACGGCACCGCCAAGGGCGGCATCCTGGTGGCCCTGACCCAGCGCCTGGGGCTGCCCATCCGCTACATCGGCGTCGGCGAGGCGGCCGAGGACCTGCGCCCCTTCGAGCCCGAGGCCTTCGTCGACGCCCTGTTGGACACCGGTGAGTAGGCCCGGGTAAAAAGGAAGCGGCGACCACCGGCCCGGACATCTGCCCCGTTGGTCCTCCGGGCGCCGGACAGAGTTCCGCCCTGTCCGAAAAGAGGCCGGAAGGGGCCGCAGAGATCACCAGGGGGTTGGACCAATGCTCATGCTCGACCGCGTCTCCAAGCGCTACCCCCAGGGCCACGCCGCCCTGCAGGGGGTGTCGCTGGAGCTGGCGCCCGGCTCCATGCACTTCCTCACCGGGCACTCCGGCGCCGGCAAGTCCACCCTGCTCAAGCTGGCCACGGCCATCGAGCGCCCCTCGGGCGGCCGCGTACTGGTGGACGGCACCGACATCTCGCGCCTCCCGCGGCGCAAGATCCCCTTCCTGCGCCGCGCCATCGGCACCGTGTTCCAGGACCACAAGCTGCTGTTCGACCGCACCGTCTACGACAACGTGGCGCTGGCGCTGCAGGTATCCAACTTCCCCCGCGCCAAGATCGCCGGCCGGGTGCAGGCAGTGCTGAACCGGGTGGGCCTGGAGCGCCACCGCAACAAGTACCCCATCACCCTGTCCGGCGGCGAGCAGCAGCGCGTGGCCATCGCGCGCGCGCTGGTCAACAAGCCGGACCTGCTGCTGGCCGACGAGCCCACCGGCAACCTGGACAAGCAGCTGGCCGACGAGATCATGGACCTGTTCTACGAGTTCCACCAGTTCGGCATGACCGTTCTGGTGGCCACCCATGACCTGAGCCAGCCGGAGCGTTTGGGGCTGCCCCAGATCCGGCTGGAGCAGGGCAACCTGGTGGCATGACCGTCCCATGAGCGTGCTCCGCGTCCCCCTGCGTCAGCACCGCGAGATCCTGGGCGAGGTCCTGGGGCGCCTGGCGCGCAGCCCCGGGGCGACCCTGATGACGGTGTTCGTCCTGGCCGCGGCCCTGGCCCTGCCGGCGGCCCTGCTGGTGGTCACGGACAACCTGGAGCGCCTGGCCGGCCACTTCGAGGCCCCGGGCACCCTGTCCGTGTTCCTGGCCACCGACCCCGGCGACCCGGGGGCGCTGGAGGACCGCCTGCGGGCACTGGACGGCGTGGCCACGGTCGACTTCGTGCCGCCCGACCAGGCCCTGGACGAGGCCTCCCGCCTGCTGGGTCTGGGCGACGCCCTGCAGGGGCTGTCCGACAACCCCCTGCCCGGCAGCTTCCGGGTGACCCTGGGGCCGGGCCGCCGCTCCCCGGCGCGCATGGCGGCGCTGGCCGAGACCATCGGCGGCTGGCAGGCCGTGGACCAGGTGCAGTACGACCGCCGCTGGGTGGAGCGCTTCCAGGCGGCGGTGGACTTCCTGCGGCGCACCGGCGGGGTGACGGCGGTGCTGCTGGGGGCGGTGGTGGTGCTGATCATCGGCAACACCATCCGCCTGGCGGTGCTCAACCGCCGGCGCGAGATCGAGGTAACCAAGATGATCGGCGGCACCGACGCCTTCGTGCGCCTGCCCTTCCTCTACACCGGCCTGCTCCAGGGCCTGCTGGCGGCGCTGGTGGCCGACGTCCTGGTGGCGGTCGCGGTGGGCGTACTGGGCACCTCTGCGGCCGATCTCGCCGCCCGCTACGGCGCCAGCTTCGCCCTCTATGGCCCCGGCCCGGACTACCTGCTCGGCCTGCTGGCGGTTGGCGGCGGGCTCGGCTGGCTTGGCAGCCGCCTGGCGGTGGGGCGCCACCTGCGCGATATCGAGCCGGCTTGAACGGCGGCCGTGGCGACCCCATATCGGGGATGTTAGCGTGGGTAGACGTCCGGGAACTCCGACGGTGTGGCAGCGACTAACGAACAGGTGCAGCGGCCGGACGGCCGCGGGGCCGAGCCATCGGCCCATGCCGCATCAGGAACCCGGAAAAGCAGACAAGACAGGGGACGAAACGCCCATGGCGTCCAAGAGCCTGGCCCTCTCGATCGATGCCCACAGCGGCTCGCTGGAGAGCTACCTCTCCTACGTTCGGCAGCTGCCCCTCCTGTCATGGCAGGAGGAGCAGGACTACGCGCGCCGCTACCACGACCAGGAGGACGTCGAGGCCGCCCGCGCCCTGGTGCTGTCCCACCTGCGGGTGGTGGTGCGCATTGCCCGCGGCTACCAGGACTACGGCCTGCCCTTCGCGGACATGATCCAGGAGGGCAACATCGGCCTCATGAAGGCCGTCAAGCACTTCGACCCCGACCGCGGCGTGCGCCTGGTGAGCTTCGCCATCCACTGGATCCGGGCGGAGATCCACGAGTACATCCTGCGCAACTGGCGCATGGTCAAGGTGGCCACCACCAAGGCCCAGCGCAAGCTGTTCTTCAACCTGCGCAAGGCCAAGAAGCACCTCTCCTGGCTGTCGCGCTCCGAGGCCGAGGGCATCGCCGAGGACCTGCAGGTTCCGGTGGAGCAGGTCATGAAGATGGACGCCGTCATGTCGCGCGGCGACCAGTCCCTCAACGAGCCCCTCGGCGACGACGAGGACGGCGACACGCGGGTGGATGTGCTGCCCGACCAGGGCGTCACCACCGAGGAGAGCGTCGCCGAGAGCGAGTACCAGGCGCGCAGCACCCACGCCCTGGGCACGGCGCTGGCGGGGCTCGACGACCGCAGCCGCAGCATCGTGCAGCGCCGCTGGCTGGCCGAGGAGCCGGCCACCCTGCAGCAGCTGGCCGACGAATACGAGGTCTCCGCCGAGCGGGTGCGCCAGATCGAGCGCAAGGCCCTGACCAAGCTGCGCGCCCCCATCGCCGAGGCCATGGGGGAAGGCGACGGCTGAGATCCCGCGCCTGCTGCTGGTCACCGACCGCCACCGCACCGGCGGCCGCGACCTGCTGGAGGTGGTGGACTGCGCCCTGGAGGCCGGTCTCCCGGCCGTCCTGCTGCGCGACAAGGACCTCCCCGACAACGAGGCCGAACAGCAGGCGAACGCCCTCCGGCGCGCCACCCGCGCCCGGGGGGCGTCGCTTTTCGTGGCCGGCCGGGAGCAGCTGGCCCGGCGCGTGGGCGCCGACGGCCTGCACCTGGCCGAGGGCGTGCTGCGCCCCTCCACCGAGGTCTGGGACGGCCCCCTCTCGGTAGCCGCCCACGACCGCCAGGGCCTGGACCGGGCGGGGCCGATCGGCGCCCGCTTCGCCCTCCTCTCCCCCCTGTTCCCCACCCGCAGCCACCCCGACGCCGATACCCTGGGGCCCGACCGCTTCGCCAAGCTCGCCGCCTACAGCCCGGTCCCGGTGCTGGCCCTGGGCGGGATCGGCCCGGCCAACACCGCCGAGGCCCTGGCTGCCGGGGCCGCGGGTGTGGCCTGCATGGACGCCATCCTGGCCGCCGACGACCCGGCGGCGGCGGTTCGGGCGTTTCTTTCCGAACTTAACGGCCAGACCTGAAACGCCAAGCCGCCAAGCCGCCAAGGTACCCGGATGAGACTAGTGCCTTGGCGAAATCGGGGGCGGCGGGCCACTTCCGCCCCGGGGGGATCGGCTACAACCCCACAATGCCATTGTCTTACTTGGCGGCTTGGCGCCTTGGCATTTTCGCCCGCCGTTCCTACTCCAGATGCAACCCGCTGGCGGCCAGGTGGGCCAGCAGCGGCCCGTTGGCCCCGGGCATGTCCGCCGCCTCGGCCCACAGCTCCTCTCCCCGCACCCAGCGCAGGGACTGGCCCTCGCGGCCGGCGGGGTTGCCGTCGTAGGCGGTCACCAGGAAGGGATACAGGCGCACGGCATAGGTGCCGGCGTGATCGTAGGGGGGATAGGGGGTGGCGGCCGTGACCGTGATGCCGAGCTCCTCGGCCAGCTCGCGGGTCAGGGCGGCACCCGCGCTCTCGCCGGCCTCCAGCTTGCCGCCCGGGAGCTCCCAGGTCCCGCCGCCCACCCGCTGCGGATCGCGGCTGGCCAGCAGGAAGCAGCCATCGAGCCGGATCAGGCCCACGGCCACGTGGAGGTCGGGTTCGGTGGGCGGGGTTGCCAAGGGCAGACCTCGGGGGGAGTAAGCGCCCGGCCCGCCGGGGACGCGGAGGAAGCCGGCAGGGCTGGACGGAGGCACTCGGCCCGGCTTCGGGGCCGGCTGCCATCCGCCCTCCTCCGCGCCCCCTGCCGTGTCCGCGCTACGCCGCCGAAACGGCTACGACCGGTACTCGGCGTTGATGGTGACGTACTCGTGGGTCAGGTCGCAGGTCCACATCCAGTCGGCCGCCTCGCCGCGGCCCAGGGACAGGGTCGCGGTCACCTCCTCGGGGGCCATGGCGGCCTCGCCGGCGGCCTCGGTGTAGTCCGGAGCCACCACCCCGCCGCGCACCACCCGGGTCGCGCCCAGATGCAGGTCCACGCGCCCCCAGTCCACCTCGCCGGTGAGGGCCGTGCCTGCCGCGGCCAGGATGCGGCCCCAGTTGGGATCGCCGGCGAACAGCGCCGTCTTGACCAGCGGCGAGCGGGCCACCGAGTCGGCCACCCGGGCGGCCTCGGCGGCATCGGCCGCGCCCTCCACGCGCACGGTGAGCAGGCGGGTGGCGCCCTCGCCGTCGCGCACGATGGCCAGGGCCAGGTCGCGGCAGACGGCGGCCACCGCCTCGCGCAGGGCCGGCAGGCGCGGATCGGCGGCGCTTTCCAGGGGGGCGGCGCCGGCGGCGCCGGTGGCGGTCAGGGTCAGGGCGTCGTTGGTGGAGGTGTCGCCGTCGACGCTGATGCGGTTGAAGCTGCCGTCGGCCGCCTCGCGCAGCAGGTCGCGCAGGGGGCCGTCGGCCACGGCGGCGTCGGTGGCGACGAAGGCCAGCATGGTGGCCATGTTGGGGTGGATCATGCCCGAGCCCTTGGCGAAGCCGGTGACGTGCACCGGCTCGCCGTCCAGCTCCACGGTGCGGCTGGCGGCCTTGGGCCGGGTATCGGTGGTGCGGATGGCGTCGGCGGCCCGCCACCAGGCCGCGGCGTCGGCGGCGAGCCCGTCCCGGCAGCGGGGCAGACCGGCCGCGAAGGGCTCCAGGCGCAGCGGCTCGCCGATGACCCCGGTGGAGAAGGGCAGCACCTGCTCCGGGGCCAGGCCGAACCCCTCCGCGGCGGCGGCGCACACGGCGCGGGCGGTCTCCATGCCGGCCGCCCCGGTGGCGGCGTTGGCGCTGCCGGTGTTGATCACCAGCAGGCGCGGCGCGGCCGCGGCCAGGTGCTCCTCCGCCACCAGTACCGGCGCCGCCCGCAGGCGGTTGGTGGTGAACACGGCGGCGGTGCGGCTGCCCGGGGCCAGCTCCAGTACCGTCAGGTCATCGCGGCCGGCGGCGCGGATGCCGGCGGCGGTGGCCGCCAGCCGCACCCCGGCGACCGGGGCGAGCTCCGGCCGCATGTCGGCACCGACGGCCACGCTCAGCTGGCCTTACCGCAGCACTGCTTGTACTTCTTGCCGGAGCCGCACGGGCAGGGCTCGTTGCGGCCCACCTTGCGGCCCTCGCGCTGGAAGGGTTGGGCCGGGGCCTCCTGCTCACCCGCCTGGGCCGGGGCGGGCTCGCCGTGGCCGCCGGCGGCGGCCACGGCCTCGGAGGCCACGGCGCCTTCGGCGGTGGGGTGCTGGTACTGGATGTCGGCCGGCTCGGAGCGGGTCTCCTCCAGCTCCTCCACGTCCGACTCGGCGCGCACCTGGACCTTGTAGAGCAGCCCCACCACCTCCACCTTGAAGCGCTCCAGCAGCTCCTCGAACATGCCGAAGGCCTCGCGCTTGTATTCCTGGATGGGCTGGCGCTGGGCCATGCTGCGCAGGTGGATGCCCTCCTTGAGGTGGTCCATGGCGGCCAGGTGGTCCTTCCACTGGGTGTCCAGGACCTGCAGCGCCACCACCTTCTCGAACTCGCGCATGACCTCCGAGGTCACCTGGGACTCCTTGTCCCGGTACTGGGCCTCGAGGGTCTCCCACAGCCTCTCCTTGAGGGTCTCCTCGTGCAGCGAGGAATCCTCCTCCAGCCACTGCCGGACCGGAATCTGGACGCCGTAGGTGTGGTACAGCCCCTCCTCGAGGCCGGCGGTGTCCCACTCCTCCTCCACCGAGGCGGGCGGCACGTACTGGTGGAAGACCGCGTCGAGGACGTTCTCGCGGAAGGCCTCGACGGTGTCGGAGATGTCGTCGGACTCCATCAGGTGGCGGCGCTGCTCGTACACCAGCTGGCGCTGCTGGTTGGCGACGTCGTCGTACTCCAGCAGCTGCTTGCGGATGTCGAAGTTGCGGCCTTCCACCTTGCGCTGGGCGTTGGAGATGGCCTTGTTGATCCAGGGGTGCTCGATGGGCTCGCCCTCGGGCATGCCCAGCCGCTGCATGAGGCCGCTCACGCGCTCGGAGGCGAAGATGCGCATGAGATCGTCCTCGAGCGACAGGAAGAAGCGCGACGAGCCCGGGTCGCCCTGGCGCCCGGAGCGGCCGCGCAGCTGGTTGTCGATGCGCCGGGACTCGTTGCGCTCGGTGCCGATGATGTGCAGGCCGCCGAGCTCCAGCACCTGGTCGTGGCGCTCCTGCCAGTCGGCCCGGGCCTGTTCCTTGCGCCGCTCCCGCTCCTCCTGGGAGAGGGACTCGTCGGCGTCGATGGCCTCCAGCTCCTGGTCCAGGTTGCCGCCGAGGACGATATCGGTACCGCGGCCGGCCATGTTGGTGGCGATGGTCACCGTGCCCGGGCGCCCGGCCTGGGCCACGATCTCCGCCTCCTTCTCGTGGAACTTGGCGTTGAGCACATTGTGCGGGATATCGGCCTTGCTCAGCTCCTCCGCGAGCTCCTCGGACACCGCGATGCTCGCCGTGCCCACCAGCACCGGCTGGCCGCGCTGGTAGCAATCGCCGATCTCGGCCAGCAGGGCATCGAACTTCTCGCGCTTGGTGCGGTAGACCACGTCGTCCAGGTCCTCGCGGACCATGGGCTTGTGGGTGGGCACCACCACCACCTCGAGGCCGTAGATCTGGTTGAACTCCACCGCCTCGGTGTCGGCGGTGCCGGTCATGCCGCCGAGCTTGTCGTAGAGCCGGAAGTAGTTCTGGAAGGTGATGGAGGCCAGGGTCTGGTTCTCGTTCTGGATCTCCGCACCTTCCTTGGCCTCCACCGCCTGGTGCAGGCCGTCGCCCCAGCGCCGGCCGGGCATCATGCGCCCGGTGAACTCGTCGATGATGACCACCTCGTTGTCGCGGACGATGTAGTCCTTCTCCCGCTCGAACAGGGCGTGGGCGCGCAGGGCCTGGCTCACGTGGTGGACCAGGCCGACGTTGGGGGCGTCATAGAGGCCGCCCTCGGTGAGCAGGCCGGCCTCGATCAGCAGCGACTCGACCTTTTCGTTGCCCTCCTCGGTGAGGGTCACCTGGCGCGCCTTCTCGTCCACGCTGTAGTCGGTCTCCGCCTCCAGGCGCGGGATCAGGCGGTCGATCTTGTGGTAGAGGTCGGTGCGGTCCTCGGTGGGACCGGAGATGATCAGCGGCGTGCGCGCCTCGTCGATGAGGATGGAGTCCACCTCGTCGACGATGGCGAAGGGATGGCCGCGCTGGACCTGCTCCTCCTTGCGGAAGGCCATGTTGTCGCGCAGGAAGTCGAAGCCGAACTCGTTGTTGGTGCCGTAGGTGATGTCGCAGCCGTAGGCCGCCTGGCGGGCCTCGGTGGACATGCCCGCCTGGACGGTGTCCACGGTCAGGCCGAGGAAGCGGTAGACCCGCCCCATCCACTCGGCGTCGCGGCGCGCCAGGTAGTCGTTGACGGTGACCAGGTGCACGCCGTTGCCGGCGAGGGCGTTGAGGTAGACCGGCAGGGTCGCCACCAGGGTCTTGCCCTCGCCCGTCTTCATCTCGGCGATGCGCCCTTCGTGCAGGACCATGCCGCCCAGCAGCTGGACATCGAAGTGGCGCATGCCGAGAACCCGGCGGCTGGCCTCGCGCACCACCGCGAAGGCCTCGGGCAGGAGCTCGTCCAGGGTCTCGCCGTCGCCGATTCGGGACCGGAACTGCTCGGTGCGCCCGGACAGCTCGTCGTCGGTCAGGGCCTGGACGTCGTCCTCGAAGGCGTTGACCCGCTCCACCAGCTTGCGGTAGCGCTTGAGCAGGCGTTCGTTGCGGGTGCCGAAGGTTTTGCCGATCAGCTTGGTCAGCATGGTAGTGCGCTCGAATGGGCTGTTGCGGGAACGACGCGCGCCCCGGAGGGGCGCCGGGCGCTAGGTCCCGGCGCCCGCCCGCGGGGCGTCCCCGTCATCGAATGGGTCCGGCGAAACGGGGTCGGAGTTCCGCGAGGACGGAATCGGGCTGTTTCGGAGGGCGGTCCGGCCGGTCACCGGTCCAGGAACGAGCTCGGATCGATCCGGTTGCCGTTGTGCAGGACTTCCAGGTGGATGTGGGGGCCGGTGGAGCGGCCGGTGCTGCCCACCAGGCCGACCACCTCGCCCTTGCTCACCCGCTCGCCCACGTGCACCTCGACTTCCTCATTGTGACCGTAGCGGGTGCGGTAGCCGTTGCCGTGATCGATCTCCACCATCTTGCCGTAGCCGTAGCGGTCGCCGGCCCACGTCACCACCCCCGGGGCGATGGCTTCCACCTGGGAGCCCTTGTGGTTGGCGATGTCGACGCCGGGATGGAAGCCCGGATGGCCGGTGAAAGGGTCGATGCGCTTGCCGAAGGGAGAGGACAGCCAGCCGCCCTCCGTGGGCCAGCCGTCGGGGCGCATCTTCTGCCGCGTGTTGCGGCTACCGATCATGCCCCGCAGGAGCTGGAGCTGACCCTGGCGGTCCGCGATGCGCTGGGAGAGTTGGTCCACCTGGTCGGCCAGCTCGGTCAGGTCGCGGCCGCGGAAGGTGCCGTCGCCCTCATCCTGTTCGGGGCCGCCCACCGCCGGCTCGCGGGAGAAGTCGAACTCGCCGTCCTCCAGCCCGGCCACCTTGACCACCCGCTTGCCCAGGGAATCGATCCGGGTGACCCGGGCCTGCATGATGCCCACCTGCCGGCCCAGGGCCTGCAGGGCCGCCTGCATGCCCTCGCGGGTCTCCCGGAAGCGCTTGATGTCCTTCTCGAGGGCATCGCGCTTGGCCTCCAGGTGCCCCAGGCGCTCGCGGTAGCGGTCCTTGACCGAAGCCAGGTTGTCGGGGGCGAGGAACTGCTGGGAGAGCAG